>JBCCWV010000174.1:0-10646 GCA_039192745.1 Verrucomicrobiota bacterium
AACTGGCCAGATCGTTTTTGAACTCATCGAAGCCAATGGTTGGCAATTGACCGAAGCGGCCCGGGATAATCTCTATGTGGCGATTTCCACGGATACGGGATCGTTTCAATATCCGGCAACGACGGCGCGGACCTACGAGATAGCCGCCGCGTTGACTCAAGCAGGCGCGAATGTGGGGAAACTGAACGAGCAGACTTACGATTCCTATCCGTTGCGGCGCATTCAGGTCCTCAGGGAATTGCTGCACGATTTGAAGCTCTCAGCGGGTGAACGTTGTGCGAGCTGGGCGTTGACCATGGAGATGAAAGATCGGCTGGGGATACTGCCGGACGACACGGAGAACCTCATCAACTTGCTTCGTGGCATCGACTCGGTGGTGGTCGCGGTTTTCTTTGAAGAGATTCGCGGAGGGACAGTGCGGGTCAGCATGCGCTCCAAAGATGATCACGTGGATGTGAGTGAAGTGTGCGGGCATTTTGGCGGAGGTGGGCATCGGCTTGCCGCTGGTGCGCGGGTGGAAGGCGAACTTTCCAAAATCCAAGACGACGTATTAAAGAAAATAGATGAGACGCTCTCGTAGATCCAACCACGACGACATCGACGGTGTTTTGCTAGTCGACAAGGGGACCGACATGACCTCGCACGACGTCGTGGCGGTGGCGCGGCGGACAATTGACCAGAAAAAGATCGGTCATTGCGGAACGCTCGACCCGCTGGCAACCGGGCTTTTGATCCTCGTCCTGGGGAAGGGCACGAAGATCCAGGATTTGCTCATGAGCGAGGACAAGGAGTATGTGGGAACGATGCGGCTCGGGCAGAAGACGAACACGCAGGACAGCGATGGGGAAGTAATCGAGGAATCGGAGGTGCCCGAGCTGAGTGAGGAGGAGATTCAGGCTGCCTTTGAGGAGTTTACCGGCGATTTTCACCAGATGCCGCCAATGGTGTCCGCGATTAAAAAGGACGGCGTGCCCCTCTACAAACTCGCGCGACAAGGAAAGGAAGTGAAGCGTGATCCCCGTCTCGTTCACGTTTACAAATTCGAGATTCAGGCCGTCCGGCTGCCGGAAATCGATTTTCGCGTCGTCTGCAGCAAGGGCTTTTACGTCAGGACATACGCCCACGATATCGGGGAGAAACTCGGATGCGGGGCGCACTTGAGTGCTTTGCGGCGGACGAAGTCCGGAAAATTTTCCGCTGATGGAGCCATCACTTTCGAAGAATTGAAAGCGACGGATCGTAATGGAGTTCGTGAAAGGGTTTTGTCCCTTGCAGAGGTTTCCCGACTTCGGGGTGCCTAAACTCGACGATGAAGACGATCAGTGAGATCCGCAAATTGAGCGAACTGCCGGCACCGCATCATTTGGCGATCGGGGTCTTTGATGGTGTACACCTCGGGCACAGGGCGGTCATCAAGGAGGCATTGCGGAGCGCGAGGAATGACGGAGGTAGCGCGGTCGTTGTGACCTTTGACCCGCATCCTTCGCGCGTGCTCTTTCCGGATAATCCGCGGAGGTTGCTCGCGTCGACTGAACACAAAACGCGATTGGTGGAATCGATGGGGGTTGCCGGCTTGCTTGTGATCCCATTCGATAAGGCATTCTCGGAGAAGTCGGCCGATGATTTTGTGGCCGAGTTGGTGGAAGGAAGCGGCGCATTGACGACGATTTGCGTGGGTCATGACTGGCAATTTGGGGCCAAACGGGAAGGAGACGTAAGTCTCTTGAAGAACTTGGCTGCCGAAAAGGGATTCTCGGTGGTTGCTGTTGATCCTGTAGTCTCTGATAACGGGGAGGCGGTGAGCAGCACGCGCATTCGCAGCGCGATTCAAAATGGGGATTTCGCCACGGCGGAGGGGCTGCTCGGAAGAGATTATACGGTTCTCGGTCGCGTTATCGAAGGTGACAGGCTTGGCGGGAAGATCGGTTTTCCGACAGCGAATTTGACCGTCTTCAATGAGGAGCTTCCGCCCAATGGAGTGTATGCGGTTGAAGCCAATCTTGAAGGCACGCTCGTGAAAGGGGTGGGCAATCTCGGTGTAAGGCCAACCATCAACGAACCCGATGCGCACCGGCGATTGGAGATTCACCTCTTTAACTTCGCGGACGACATTTACGGAAAGTTGTTGGAGGTGTTTTTCCGGGGGTTCATCCGTCCAGAAATGAAGTTCGACGGGATCGAATCGCTCAAGGCGCAGATTGGGAAGGATGCGGAGGAAGCACGCCGAATCTTGGAGTGTTAGACTGGACAAAATTCAGCTTTAGAGCCGATACAATTAAACTGTTGCCGAGGGTAGATGGTATCGGATGGAGTCGCGAAGCGACCTCATAACTTGTAGCCGAGGTGCTTCAGCCCCCGGGTAGAGCGCCCCCAATGAGTTACGTCGCGAAGCGACCGTTTAACCAGTATTGGCCACGCAGGCCCTTAAGCGGTCGCTTTGCGACGCGAGAGGTTTTGTGAGCTACCGGACGTTGAAACGTCCGGCTACAGTTAAACCATCGCTTCGCGACTGACGGATAACAGTTACAGTTTTATTTTACCGATTTAAAGAGGGCTGTTCGCAGTAGTCGAGCCCCTTGCGGAAAAACGAACGGCACCGGGAGCGATGAATCGCCCGACGGTGCCGCTCAGTTGGGTTCGTTTTTGCTAAGAGTTTTGTCTGTCGAAGAGGAATTAGTCTTCTGCTGGTTCCTCAGATTCAGTCTCCTGATCAGGATTCTTTTTCACCCTGCGGAAGTCCTTCTTCACTTCCGGACCGCGGAACTGCGGTTCATCGATTTTGAAGTCAAAGAAGTTCTCAAAGCCCTTCATTCCCGGCATCTTCCCCATATCGAAAGGATCAGCTTCGAACTTTTCAAATCTCTCGCGGACGCTCGGAGACATTTTGTTCAACTCCTCTTCGGTGTTGGCTGGACCGTCGAAGAGGACCTCACCTTCGGGCGTGGTCGCACGGACGTGTTTCTGCCCGTCCTTCATGTCCACGATGATAGTCCCGTCGTTGTCGCTATATGTGGCACTGCCATTTGACCGCATGATGTGTGTCATCGAATCGGCTCCAGTTTGAGAATTGAAACTGTGTCGGAATCGCTTCCGCATCTCCTCCTGCATGCGGTCCATTTCTTTCTCCATCTCCTCAATTATCGCGAACGGGCTGCGATTTCCCTGAAAGATGTCGTTAAACGGACCTTGGCGGGGTGAAATATTCAGGGGTGCCGTGTTGGAAGCTTGCGGACGAAGTGCCGTCGCGGGGGATTCCGCGAGGGTCGCATCGATCTTCACTTCATTCCCACTCCGAAGGACCTTGAGTTCGACGGTTTGACCCGGTGATTTGCCGGCCATGAACTCGGTCAGCTCGTTCGGCGCCATGACTTCTACGCCATCCATGAAAAGGACGATGTCATGCCTCTGCAGGCCCGACTTCTCGGCGGGACTGTCTGGAACGACGGCGGTAACGACGGCTCCACGGGTGTTATCGCGGCCGAGTTGGGTGGCGAGGACAGGCGGAACATCTTCTGTAGCGACGCCAAGCCATGCCGTGGGGTGATCCTTCGAGCTTCGGCTCGTGATGAGGAACGGTCGTTCCTTCACGGGCCATGAACGAATTCCGGTGGGGTCAATTCCAGCCGGGGCTTTTGGGCCGGCGGGAACACTTTGGGCAATATTCTTTTCTTTCGACGGAACAGTGATATCCGCCCAACTGGTGGCTGGTCCGGCAACGAGCGCGGTCCAAGCAGCGATGATAACAGGATATATACTCTTCATTGTATTGTTTTGTTAGTCGGTTTCCACAGGGACAACAAAGCGGGATTCCTGAGGGATGCTGAACTCGATGGTCGCTCCCGTTTCCGGGTTCACCCACTGGTAGTTGTCCGTGAATTCATAGCGGATGCTTCGGGAAAGAACCCCGTCGCCGCTGTAAATGATGCCATCGTCGTGAGCGTCTTCGACAATGTTGCCTGCTTTAACCGGCTGCCAGCCACGGGGAACCTGCACGCCTTTTTCCGAGGAAGGCGTGGCAGCAGGCGCTTTGTCGGCGACCACTTCCGAAGATGGTTTGCCCGGACTGAAAAACAGGATGACGCCAAATGCCGCCACGGCCACGGCTGCCGCGGTTGCCAATGGGCGGAACCACTGGAAGGCGTCGCGGGCGTCGATGACGTTATCCACCTCGTCTTCTTTCCTCCGCGCGGCATTCACCCGATTGGCGAAACCTTCAGGTAACCGGGAAGGTCGGCTCTGACGGAGCGCCTCTTCGAATTGCTGTAGTTCTTTATCGTCCATTGGAGTTAGAAGGAAAACTGTTCAGGCTTCAAGGATTTGCGAAGCGCCTCCATCCCGTAACGGTAGCGGGACGCGGCGGTGTTTTGAGAGATGTCGAGAGACTCCGCAATTTGGGCGAAGGTTTGGTCGCCCCAGATTTTGAGAACGAGAACTTCGCGAAACTTGTCCGGTAACTTTTGCAATTCGACTTCAAGGGCAGCATTGCGTTCTTCTTCCTCGAGATTGCTTCCGCCGAACCATTCCACTTTCTCGCGTTCGTCATCGATGACGTAATCGGAAGACTGTTCGCGCCGGACTCGGCGGTCGGTTTTACGACCGAGATCGATGGCGGCGTGACGGATGGCGCGATAGACGAGTGGAAGATCGGGGATAGAAGGTGACGATTCCTGTTGCTTGTCGGCGGATTTCCAAAGGCGGACGATGGCATCCTGCAAGACATCCTGCGCGTCCGACTCGCTCCTCGTTTGCTGGCGAGCGAACAGGAGGAGGCGCGGTCCGTAGTCGTGAAACCAAGTCGACCATTGGTCGTCTGCGGGATCGGATTCTGCCATGAAGTGATTGTCATTCGCTTTCACACTTCCAGCGGAACTGCCAGCAGGATTTGTCTAGAATTCCGTCCGATTTCGCAGAGTGACAGGCACTTGACCCCATGATCGCGGGGGCGAAGATGGCGCATGAGTAAACCGACCCTGTTGATCCTCGCCGCTGGCATGGGCAGCCGTTACGGCGGCCTCAAGCAAATCGACGCGATGGGGCCGGGCGGGGAGGCGATCATCGATTATTCGGTCTTTGATGCGCTTCGCGCCGGATTCGGGCGGGTGGTTATTGTGATTCGCCGGGATTTTGAGGAGCAATTTCGTGCTTTCGCCGATGCTCACTTCGCCAAGGGTGCGCAGGTCGATTATGTCTTTCAGCAGCTCGACGTTTTGCCTGAGGGCTACGAGGTGCCGCCCGGGCGGGAGAAGCCGTGGGGAACTGCTCACGCGATCCTGATGGCAGATGGTGTGATCAACGAACCATTTGCCGTGATCAACGCCGATGATTTTTATGGCAAAGATGCCTACGCGAAACTGGCTGCGCACTTGACGGGCGATGCAGTTAACGCTGGTGGCGTTGAATGCCCGTGCTCGATCGTGGGATTTCTGTTGAAGAATACTCTGTCGGATTTCGGAACGGTCTCGCGAGGGATTTGCGAAGTGGACGGGAATGGGATTCTCAAGTCGGTGGACGAACTCACCAAAATCGCGAAGACGGACTCAGGTGCCGAACATCGCGATGGAGACGAAGTGCGCGAGTTGACCGGAGAGGAAACGGTATCGATGAACATGTGGGGATTCACGCCGACGCTCTTTCCGGTGCTCCGGGAGAAGTTCGAGCATTTCCTGCGGGAGAAAGGGAGTGAGCCGAAGAGTGAGTGCTACATCCCTGCGGTGGTGGATGAATTAATCTCCGAGAAGCGCGCTGAGACTAAAGTTCTCCAGACGACGAGTCCGTGGTTTGGCGTCACCTACCAAGAGGACAAGCCGCTGGTCATGGATTCGATCAAGAGTTTGATTGCTGCCGGTGAATATCCGGAAGCGCTCTGGGACTAAGCTGGGCGGCCAAAATATCGCCATGAATAGTTCGGACTGGAAGCCGCGGATAGCCGTCGTCGGGAGCGGAGCGGTGGGTGGATACTATGGAGCAAAACTCGCGCAGCATGGAAGTGAGGTGCATTTCCTTCTCCGAAGCGATTTGGAACATGTCAGGGCAAACGGTTTGGTAGTGAAAAGTGTGCGCGGGGATTTTCACTTGGCGGAGGTGCATGCTGCGGGCAAAACAACAGAGATCGGGAAGTGCGATCTCGTCATTATCGCACTCAAGGCGACCGCGAATGAGTCCTTAAAAACTCACATTCCTCCGCTACTCGGTGAGAACACGATTTTGCTCACGCTGCAAAATGGATTGGGAAACGAAGACTTTCTGGCAGAGAACTTTGGAGCGGAACGTGTCATCGGCGGGTTGTGTTTCACGTGCATCAACAAGACAAAGCCGGGAATCATTGAGCATCTCGGACAAGGCAGAGTGTCCATCGGTGAAGTCTCCGGGCCTCCGGGGGAGAGGACGCATCTCGTCCGGGATCTTTTCGTGCGGTCCGATATCGAGTGCGAAGCGAAAGAGGATTTTGCCCGGGAACGATGGAAAAAGCTCGTTTGGAACATTCCTTTCAATGGTCTTTCCATCGCTGGTGGCGGTATCGATGTTGGAAAGGTTTTGGCGAATGAAGCGCTTCATCGGCGAGTCCGGTTGCTGATGGAGGAGACGATTCGTGCGGCCGGTGCGCTGGGGTTCTCGCTTCCAGATAGTCTTGTAAATCAACAGGTTGAGGTCACGCTGGCGATGAAAGACTACCAGCCGTCGAGTCTGATCGACTTTCTTGGCGGGCGCGAAGTGGAGGTGGAGGCGATCTGGGGAGAGCCGTTGCGCCGCGCCAACGAGGCGGGTGCTGATGTCCCCGAGTTGGAAAAGCTCTACGGCGAACTCCGTGCGCTATACGGTGGCTAGACCGCACAACGCGAGCCGCGTCCTTTCACGGCGTAAGAGTGGAAAGCTTGCAGTGAAGCGTTCCTTTGCGCTGGCAGAAATCTCTATCCTTTGACGACGGCTCCTGCGTGTTCAAGCTCGCGCTTGAAGGCTTCTGCTTCCGAAGTGGCGATGTCGCCTTTCTTCTCTTCGAACTCGTCGTAGCTAATGAGTGAGCTGGAATCGAGGCAATGAGAGATCCAGCGGAAGAGAGATTCGAATTCTTCGTTGCTCTTCCGAAGTCCACGGATGACGACCCAGTCGAGTTCCTTGCGGGCACGTGGCGCCGCGATTTGCTGAAGCTGCACGCAGTTGGACCATGGCGTGTCACCATTGGCAGACTTGCGGAGAACGCCGGGCTCAGGCAATTCGTCGAGCGTTTTGGCATCGATGCCAAGACTGCTGACACCGATTCCAAACTCCGCGCCGAGTGAACTCAGTTCCGCGCGAATGTTCTCATTATCAATCGGTTCTGCGATGACGAACTCTCCGTAGTGAGCCCAGCGGCTGTTGCTAAGGCATTGGAAGAAGTCCTCGCGAACTGTCTCTTCGCTCACGGAAAGTTTCAGCTTTACGCTACGCAACATGAACGGTTGTGCGCCGAAGCGTTGGCCGAGGCGAATCATCGAATCGTCCAGTCCCGCGACTGCGCGGCCGTCTTGCGAACCGAGATCCCAATCAATGACAACCATGTCAGGAAATGACCAAAGATCGGAATACTTCGCTTCTTCGCCGAACGTCTTGTCCAGCGAGTAGGGGAAGCGCTTCTCCTCGGTGTAAAGTTTATCAACGATGGAGCGGAACTTGCTCGCGCGAAGTAGTGCTTGGTTAGGGTCGAGTGCGGCTTCGCCACCAAAGCTCGCTTGCGCGGCCGAGACGAGGTGGCGCGCATTGGTCATTGCGCTCAAGGTATTTGTTCGCAGGTAGTATCCCTGGCCTTGGTCGACTTTTGCGATCGGCGAACTGGGATCACAGGACATGATGGAAAAGTGGTAGCGAAGTGTCGCGTCGCTGTAGTCCTGAGTGAGTTTTCCTTTAACGAGATCGATCAGTTCCGTGCCTTTGATGGCTTCGGCGGGATCGAGGGGTAAAATTTCTGGCAGTAATTTCTTGAGTTGCTCGCGAAGACTGATCATTGTGGGCTGGTTGTCGGTTGGCTGGCACATTCCCCTTGTTTTTAAGGAGAAATTTGAATCACCGAGAATTTGAAATTCAATAACTCGGTAATTTCAGTTTAGAATGGAGAGGAGGGAGCGAGCGTCAAGGGATTCTCAAAGAAAAAACGTAAAATTCTTTCTGTATCCCCTTAAGTGCTGATCCTTAGACCATCGTCGATTTAAAATCACTGCCTATCGAGGTGAGCGTATGGAACTTTTGCGATGAATTCAAGGACAGTCCGAAAATCGGCGAAATCGGAAGTATTTGAAAACAAAGAGGCTCAGATCCCTTCAAATTTTGCGATTTAGCCCGAGTTTTAAGGATAATTTCCGTTGCAAAGCGAGGCTTCTGCGGCACTTTACGCGCCCTCAAAATCGGGGGTGCGTCGAGCGGAAAACCTGATCCTTTCGGACCATCGGCGCGAGATTCTCATTCAGACACTTCCAAACGAACCTATCCCATTATGGCAGTTGCAATCAGACTTCGTCGAGACGGATCCAAGGACCGGCCGTATTACCGGGTTGTCGTGGCGGATAGCCGTTCGCGCCGCGACGGGAAATATATCGAGGTCATCGGAAATTACCGGGCGATGGAGTCTGGGGAGGAGAACTACGAGATTGATCTGGAAAAAGCGGAGGCCTGGATCAAGAAGGGCGCTCAGCCCAGCGACACGGTGAAGTCGATCATCAAGCGGGCTCGCCGGAAGGCTTCCGCCTGAGGGAGCGGCGGGGGTGAGCCTCGGAAAACCCCGGGTTTCCTTGCGGGAGCGGTGAGGATGGCGGAAGATATTCCAGCTTTGGCGGTTTCGTCAGGCACCCGGAATCATGGATTCGCCCACGGCTTTACAGGAATTTCTTGAATACGTCGTCGCGCAATTGGTCACGCGTCACGATCAGGCCAGCATTGCGCACGAGTATGATCGGGGTCGCCACGTCTTCGTCATCGTTGTCGGCGAAGAGGATATGGGGAAGGTGCTTGGGCGCAATGGGCAGACGATCTCTGCGATCCGGAGTCTCGTGCAGGCGGCCGCGCAACGGAACAACGTGAAGGCGATGGTCAAACTGGAGCGCCGCCGAACGGAAGAACCAGAGCCCGCTGCGGAAGCGACAGAAGAAGCGTAAGTGGGAAAGCGGAGTTTTCTGGAAACGGTGGATCTCGGCGGACCGCGGACGTCCCCGTCCGCATCAGCCCTCTGACCAAAGTGAAGCACTTCATACTGTTGAGGTGAGTCGCGCAATATCACCGTGGCGCTGAAGGGAAGTGCGGCGCGAGGCGCCGGGGGATTTGAGCGGACGTGGACGTCCGCGGTCCGCTGCTTAGGTCGCTCTCTGGTGCGGCGGAGACTTAAGTGGTCTTCAGGAATCCTGTAAGCGGGCTCGTTGCGGAGGCTTCGCCGCTTTGCTCGGGGAGTCCGAGTTCAAACGCCATGCGCCCGGCTTCGACGGCGGCTTTGAAGGCGCGCGCCATCTTTACAGGATCGCTCGCAACAGCGATCGCGGTATTCACGAGCACCGCGTCGGCGCCCATTTCCAGCGCTTCAGCAGCATGGCTGGGAGCGCCCAATCCTGCATCGACGACGACAGGGACAGTCGCTTGCTCGATAATGATCTCGATCTGTCGGCGAGTCTCGATGCCTTGATTGGAGCCAATGGGCGAACCCAAGGGCATGACCGTTGCGCAGCCGACCTCCTGCAGGCGCTTTGCGAGAACTGGATCGGCGTTGATGTAAGGGAGAACGGTGAAACCTTCTTTCACGAGTGTTTCCGCAGCCGCGAGCGTCTCGATCGGATCGGGCAGGAGGTAGCGATTGTCCGGATGAATCTCAAGCTTCACCCACTTCGGCAACCCGGCGGTCACCGCGAGGCGTGCCAGACGCACCGCCTCCTCCGCCGTGTTCGCGCCACTCGTGTTCGGCAAAAGCAGATATTTCTCCGGGTCGATGAAATCGAGGACGTTCGCGAAAGGATCCGCCTCACCTGACAAATTCGCGCGCCGCAACGCCACTGTCACGATTTCCGTTCCCGACGCCGCGAGGGCATCACGCATCGCTTCATTCGACGAGAATTTCCCCGTCCCGACGAAAAGGCGGGAGCGGAATTCGCGTTCGGCGATTTTTAGTGGCGAGTTTTCAGGCAGATTTTCCAAACCGCCGATCTATCGCGTTCCTTGGAGTAATTGGCAACGAAATCGAAGTCAGGATTTTGCGGGCGCTGCCCGGTTGAATGGCCTTTCGTCGGTGGCGTCGAGAGTGCCAAGCTCGGTGAGCAATCGGGTAAACCGGCGTCCGGCGATCTTCCAGAATGGACTGAAGCCGAGGCCGCCTTTTCGGAAAACATGGCCGTGACCTACCCAAACGGCGACAGTGATGGTCGCAAAAAGGAGGCGGTAGAAAACGAATGTGAAAGTGCGTGTCTCGGGACGCCTCTCTGCGAGGATCGCTTGAAGTCTCTCTGCTTGAAAGCGCAGATGTGGCGCTTCATCCGTGAGGATGTCGTGACAGATGTTGGAAAGGAGAGGGCAATTCGCGGCCTTCGCGAGCCGGGCGTAATACATTTGCGCGAAGTTCTCGACTGCGATCACCGTCACGGTCCAAAGCTCCATGCTCGTATTGAAATAACGAACCCTTCGGAATAGCCAGTCGCCCA
>JBCCWV010000175.1:0-10644 GCA_039192745.1 Verrucomicrobiota bacterium
GGAGAGGATGTCGGTATCGTGCGAGGCAATGACCCGGGCGTTTACGTTTGCGAGAATGTAGCCGTAAGCCATCCAGACGTTGTAGCCCTTGCCCGGCACGTATTTCGTCAGGTGATGCTCTTCCAGAGTCTTGTAGATCTCTTGAAATCGCGGCCCGTCATTCCAAATGATTCGCGTCGGTTGTGGCAGTTGCGAAAAGAATTCCTTCGCCTTCTTCAGCTGCTCCCCGTCCATGCGATTCATGCTGAAAACGATCTCGTTCACATACTCGACTTTCTTCAACTCTTCGATGATCCGCGGCAACGCCGGCTGCTCGAGTTCCGAATAAAGGGCCGGCAAGGCGAGCGTGAGCGGTCGCTTTTTCGTGAAATTCGCCAGGTCCTGCTCCACCTCATCGACCGGCGATTCTTTCAGATAATGCAAGGTAGTGAGGTAGCGGTGCTGGTAAAAGTCAGGCATTTGATGATGAACAAGTTGCGGAGACTCCACGCAGCCCCCGGATTTGACCCGAGCCTACGCATGGATTACTGGGAGCGGTAGCATTTTGTTGGCCCAATGTGGCCCGTGGAATCCGTGCTTAGGAAAATACAGAAAATCTTTACAGCTCTCGGGGGGCTTCTAGGCGGCGCAATTGTCGGAGTCATGGCCAGCTTGGTTATTTTTCATCTGAAGATGGCACATGAAACGCCACTTCCATCTCTCTCTTGGTTGCTTCCAGCAATCATACTCGCTGCCTCTTTCACGGGCTTCTTAATACCCAATCACTTCATGTATTTTTTTCTCTGTCCATTCTCTTGGCTCTCCGAGATGGAAAACACCATTGGTGAGCCCGTTGCTGATGACGATACAACCTGGAGAGATTTTTTCGGAAATCTGGCCTATTTCCTCGGGATTCTGACTCTACTGACCGGGGTTCTCTTCTCGTTCTCGATCCTCGTCTGGGTCGGTGTTTTTGGCATCCTCGCCTTTTATGCTGTATGGGTAAGAGACCGGAACCAAAGGCGTATCTCCATCGAAACAAACTCTCAATAAATGACTGCCGCTACCGCACCATCGATTGCTTCAATTTCCGGTGAAACCACCATGGCCGAATTGGAAGCCTCGATTCCGGGTGCTCGCCGGGCGCTTTTTTCGCGTTACCACATTGGCGGGTGTTCGAGTTGCGGCTTTGAGCCCGAGGAGACCTTGGCGGAAGTCTGCGCGCGAAACGAAGACGTTCCCGTCGACGAAGTCGTCGCCCACTTGGAGGCAAGCCATGAGAACGATCTGAAAATGCAGGTCGAACCCGCGGACTTAAAGGCAGCGTTGGAGAGCGATTCGCCACCAAAACTGATCGACCTCCGCACGCGGGAGGAATTCGATGCTGTTAAAATCGAGGGCGCCGAGATGTTCAGTCAAGATCTTCAGCAAACCGCTTTTGGCACTTGGCCAAAAGACACCGCGATCGTGCTTTACGATCACAAGGGGCCCCGCGCCCTCGACGCCGCGGCCTACTTTATCGGTCACGGATTCGAAAAAGTGAAAGCTTTGGCCGGTGGCATCGACCGGTATTCCGAAGAAGTCGACGCATCCCTCCCCCGCTACCAAGTCGAATTTGAATAAGCCATGTCCGACGATTTCGAAAAAAACATCCAGGACGCGATCGCCAATCCCAAGAACATGGGAGAGATGGCCGACGCCGATAGCGAAGGCACGGTGGGCAGCCCCGACTGCGGCGACATGGTCCGAATGTGGCTGAAATTTTCCGAAAAGGACGGCAAGAAAGTCATCGACCGCGCAAGCTTTCAAAGCTTCGGCTGCCAAACCGCCATCGCCGTCGCGAGCATGGCGACGGAAATGCTCAAAGGCAAAACCGTCGAAGAAGCCGAAAACCTTTCCGCCGAAGAACTCTCCGAACCGCTCGGCCCGCTCCCTCCGATGAAAATCCACTGCGGCCAAATGGTCGAAGGCGCCCTCCGCGCAGCGCTCGATGGCGAAGACCAAACAACCTCCGATTCCGAGGGCGATCCCGGAAATCTAGCCGGAGCCTTTGCGCCGAAGTCAGGGAAAGTGAAGCTGACTTTTGAATAGGTTTGATTCGTCGTCTCCTATTCCGGAATCATTTGATCCCTGATCCTTCCTCCTTGATCCTTGTCCCATGTCTACCGAACTAGAACTCACCCGCGAAGTCACCGCGATCCAAATCCCGAGCGGCGATGAAGTGCAGCTTCCGACGGGATTGAAAGTGATTATCACGCAATCGCTTGGCGGCACCTACACGGTGGCAACCGATCAAGGACTCGCGCGGATTTCTTCGAAGGATGCCGATGCACTCGGACTCGACAAGGCCAACGACGAAACGCCGACGACAACCAAGGTCAACCAAGGCGGACCGGTCGGCGAAGACGAATTGAAGGACGCGGTCTGGGAGCAGTTGAAGACCGTTTACGATCCGGAAATCCCGGTCAACATCGTCGATCTCGGTTTGGTCTATGATTGCACTCTCACCGGCGACGACGACACGAAAAAGACCGCCGAAGTGAAGATGACCCTTACCGCCCCCGGCTGCGGCATGGGCCCCACCATCGCTGCCGACGCCCAGTCGAAAATCATGACCATCGACGCGATCGAGGACGCGAAAGTCGAACTCGTCTGGGATCCCCCTTGGAATCAGGACATGATCAGCGAGGAAGGGAAAATGAAGCTCGGGATGATTTGAGGCGGGGGATTGGATAATTAGATGATTAGATGATTAGTTGATTGGGAGGGACTGACCAGTGAGTGTTTGCAAGAAGCGTGGAAACGAGTCTCGGCGAAGCGGATCAATGGACCGGAAGGAAAAATTGGAAACGTCTGGGCGCGGGAATATTTCGACCGCTATATCCGAGACGGCGATCACTTGGAAAACGTCATCAACTACATTCATCAAAACCCGGTAAAAGCCGGATTGTGCGCAAGCCCCGAGGATTGGCCATGGAGTTCCGTGCGGGAAGGCCCTCGGTGGACAACGAAACGCGCTTCGGGAGCTGACGGCGCTTTTTGAGAAGTGCGGCTTCGCCGAGTAGAATGATGGTCGGTGGGGGCACCGACGCTCCGACATGCCCGGCCCTCGCTACCCGTCTTGCCCGGCAATTTTGCCCCGAAAAGGCTTGCAAAAATCCGTTTTTCCACCAAATTCCCCGCCCGATGTCACAGCACAGAAGTTTACGAGCAGCCGGAGGCGGCGGAGACCTTAACAAAAGCGTTCTCAAGCGTTTTGAGCGTATCAAGCTGCTCAAAAAGCGTGGCCAGTGGAAAGAAGGCAAGAGCCCCATTGGCCTGCCGAAAACAAAGCCGGAGCGCTGATTCCCGGCGGTTTTTCGCGAAGAAATTTCTGATGGCTGCGGCGATGTTCGTCGTGGCCATTTTTCTTTTATCGAATCGACACCGCCTATTCTCCGGACGTCACCAACATTGAAAACCAAGTTCTGAAGACAGAAAACTCAGACCCAGGCGTCCGCCTGAATCGATTTCTCGCGCAAGCGGGTCTCGGATCGCGCCGAGGCGTCGAGTCCCTCATCGAGGAGGGAAAAGTTGAGATCAATGGCGAGATCTGTCGGAATTTGGCAACCCGTGTCCAACCCGAAGATCAGGTAAAGGTCGATGGCCGACGGGTTTCGCAGCACAAGACCGTCAGCCTCCTCATGAACAAACCGCGGGGCATCGTCTGCACCTTGTCCGACGAACTCGGTCGCGACACAATCATCGATCTGCTGCCGCCCCAATATCACGCCATCGGACTTCATCACGTGGGCCGCCTCGACAAGGAGAGCGAAGGCCTGCTCGTCTTGACCAATGATGGACAACTCTCCAATCAACTCACCCACCCTCGTCACAAGGTGGAAAAGGAATACCTCGCCACCCTCGACAAGCCTTTCGATCTGTCACTGAAGCCCAAGCTTCTCAATGGTGTCGTGACCCCCGAGGGTAAGGCCCACGCGGATCGAGTTTGGGGCGAAGGGCGCAAGGTGAGCGTCGTTCTCACTCAAGGGATGAAGCGCCAAGTCCGTCACATGTTCGCCGCCGTCGGTTACGAAGTGACGCGGCTCCAGCGAGTGCGCATCGGCGAATTGAAAGCACCAGCCTTGAAACCGGGCGCCTACTCAACGCTCAATGACCGGCAGATTGATAAGATGCTGGAGCGGAAGGCGTAGCGCCGCCATCCAGACGCAACCAGATGATCGGTCGCTGACGCGACGAACTTCCCATCTGATTTCCACCGTGGGTTCAAAACCCACGGCTAACATGATTTGTCGCTAACGCGACATCCCCGGACAGCGACCGCTCATTTTGGCCAGAGGTTTTACCCCCCTGATTGGTCACGCACCCTCCGCGTCGCGTGGGCTCGCTCCCTGCTTTCTCGTTGCCACCCAAGAGGTCGCGCAAAGGGAAACAGGATTACACCAGCGAAGAGAACCACTTCGTAACGAAATTTGCGGTCAACCGAGCACTCACTTACTGCACTAACTCCACTTCTTGCCGTTCGATGCGATAGATCTCCTCGCCGAATTTTTTCAGGTTCAGGCGGTCGCGGGCGACGACTTCTAGGAAGTCGGTGTCGGTGGTGAGGAGTTCGAATTCGCGCTTCTTGGACGCTTTGAGGGAGGCGAGGCGGTCGCGTTCGTGTTTGAGGCCGGCGATTTCGTGATCGACGACTTTGTTCGCCTGCACCTCTGGGAGGAAGAAGGTCAAAACGACGACACAAACCGCCAAGGCAAAAACCCCGACAAGAAAGCGGGTGAGCCGCTGCCAGAGGTTGGGCCCCTGCGGCTCATCGTCCCACGTGGTGAGATAGTACTTTTTCCGGCCCTGGGACGCTTTCTTATTCTTCATAAAAAGTCTGAATGATCAGACTTTTAACTTACCTCCATAAACGGCGCTGTCACCCAATTCTTCCTCAATCCGAAGGAGTTGGTTGTATTTCGCGATCCGGTCCGAGCGGCTGAGGGAGCCGGTCTTGATTTGCCCAGCGTTCGTGGCGACGGCGATGTCGGCGATGGTGGCGTCCTCGGTCTCTCCGGAGCGGTGGCTGATGACGGAGGTGTAGGAGTTTTCCGTGGCGAGTTCGACGGCGTCGAAGGTCTCAGTGAGGGAGCCGATCTGGTTCACCTTCACGAGGATGGAATTGCCGACGCCGAGGTCGATGCCTTTCTTCAGGAAATCGACATTGGTCACGAAGAGGTCGTCGCCGACGAGTTGGGTTTTGTCGCCGATTTTGTCGGTGAGGACTTTCCATCCGTCCCAGTCGTTTTCATCGCAGCCATCCTCGATGGAGATGATCGGGAATTTCTTCTGCAACTCGGCGTAGTAGTCGACGAGTTGCTCGGCAGTCTTCTCGGAGTTGTCGGATTTGTGAAAGACGTATTTGCCCTTGTCCTTGTCAAAAAACTCGCTGGAAGCGACATCGAGGGCGATGGCGATTTCTTCGCCGAACTTGTAACCCGCTTTTTCCACGGCGATACCGATGGCTTCAAGCGCGTCGTCTGCGGATTTCAAGGCCGGGGCGAATCCTCCCTCATCACCGACTGCGGTGGAAAGTCCGCGATCGTGCAGGACGGCGGCAAGAGAGTGGAACACTTCGGTGCCGTATCGGAGCGCCTCAGAAAAGGTCGGCGCGCCTTTGGGGATGATCATGAACTCCTGAAAATCGATCGGCGCGTCGGAGTGTGAACCACCGTTGATGATGTTCATCATCGGAACGGGAAGGACCTTGGAGTTTGGTCCACCGAGGTAGCGATAGAGTGGCTGGTCGAGCGCGATGGAAGCCGCTTTCGCCGTGGCCATGGAGACACCGAGAACGGCGTTGGCCCCGAGTTCCGCTTTGTTCTTCGTGCCGTCGATGCCGAGCATGACCTGGTCGACGGTGGTTTGCTCGGTGGCGTCGAGACCGAAAATGGCTTCGGCGATCTTTTCGTTCACGTTCTCGACGGCCTTCGTCACGCCCTTGCCGCGGTAGCGGGACTTGTCACCGTCGCGGAGTTCGATGGCTTCGTTCTCGCCGGTACTGGCTCCGGAAGGAACGGCCGCACGCCCCATCGCGCCGCATTCAAGATAGACATCCACCTCGACGGTGGGGTTCCCGCGGGAGTCGAGAATTTCGCGGCCAATGACGTCAATGATCGTGGTGTCCATGGATATTAGATTTCTGATTTAAGAGTTTTGATGGAGAGAGCGCGGGAAGTATTTGCGCTCGTGCCCGGGATGCAAGCGGATAAACGCGCCACCGGCGGTCTTCCGCAGAACGCAATCGGCGGGAAAGATGGATCGATTCTAGGATTCGCTACTCGCAACTGGGGGCGGCGGGGCGGGACTTTCCTCAAGTGGCGTTTCTGTCGGACCCTCGTCGACCGGAGCCGCGGTGATACTGGCAACACGGACAATTCGCGTCTCCCCTTCCTCTTCGGTCGGAACCTCGACTTCATCGCCGACCGGGCTTCCGATGAGTGCAGAACCGGTTTCGGAAAGATAGGAGATGATGCGCCGGTCGGTGTCGGTGTCCCAAGCACCGAGAATCGTAAATGTCTCTTTGGCCCCGCTTTCGACGTCTTCCAGTTCAACCACGTTCCCAATGGAAACCACGGAGGTATCGGCGTCGGAGAAGTCAGTTCCCCGGGCGCGTATGAGTTCGGATTCCATCTCGGCCTCGCGCCGCATGAGTACCGCCTGCATTTCCTTGGCGGCCTTGTATTCGAAGTTCTCGCGAAGGTCGCCATGCTCGCGGGCTGTGGCAATTTCCTTTGTATTTTCAGGAATCTCTTTCTGGCGAAGATGTTCGAGTGCCTTTTTACGCGCGGCCAAGCTCGACCAAGAAACGACAAGAGACTCGTCTTTAAGCTCGGCCTCCCGTTCGCCACTGACGAGATCCTGCACGTCCGGGTAGAGTTTCACGATCCGAGCGAGAAGCGATCCACGGCTGAGGTCGTCAAAGACAGGGCTGCCCTTGATGCGGCGCGCAAACGAACGGACCTGGTTGCGATCGGCACCGTCGAGGAGGTCGGCGATTAATTCCACGTCGTCACTGATGATCTCGCGCAATCGGGCGCTTCGACCCAAGGCCTCGTCGTAATGGTCGCGCTCAATCGCGCTGATAATCGCCGGGCCAACTTCATCGCTGAAAACGTCTTTAGCCGCCTTTTTACGCTCTTTGCAAATCCAAGCGGTGAGGTCGCTGCTGTGGGCGCGCTGCTGGATGCCCTGTTTGAGGTAGTTGAGCAAATCCGTTCCTTTTCCGATCTCATTCAGATAGCGTGAAAGTTCGCCCACGCCACGAGCGCCGACGACTTGCAGGAGATCGAGCGTTTTCTGAAACCAATCCTCGCCGAGAATTTCCGGAAGCAGCTTATAAATGTCCCGCTGTCGCGCGGCCGGGAGGACCTTCAAGACATCGCTCAGTTCGGCACGGCCACTTTGGAGGAATTCCGCGAGGGTCAATCCATCGCCCACCTCGACGCCTTCAACCTGCTTCACCACTTCGTCACGGGCCTGGATCATTTCGATCACCTTGATCGGATCGAGGAGCTGGATTTGCTTCGCGTAAATATTAATCTCGTCGACAAGCTCCTGAAGCCGCTCTTCCTCGCCTTCGAAGACCTTGATGTTCTTCAAGGCGTCGTTGATGACATCGAGGCTTGCCTTCGGATCCTTCGCGTTCTTGAAATCGCCGACATACGCTTCACCGGGACTGATGCCCTCGTCACGAAGTTCAAACGGCACATTGCGCTTCGAGGGAACGGAAAACTGGTGGTCCTTGCGCAGGGTTTTCTTCGCGTTGTCCCACCATGACCGGTATTTGCCTTCCGGAACGACAGGACCTTTCACGACCTTTTCCCATTCATCGAGCATAATGGAGCCGCCGAAACTGGTGAGGACGGATTTGGCGAAGGTGACGGGATCGTCGAGCGCCTCGGTCTGGAGGCCATCGGAATCGGCGAACCTTCGGGCGAGAACGTGATCCTCAGCGAGAGGCTGAAGGGACTTGGCCGCGAACTCCAGCTTCATGGCGTGACCAGTCTTTTCCTCAAAGTCGATGGTCATTTCCCCACCAACAAGGTCCCAAGCCGCGATTTTCCCGACTCCCCAGCTTTTATGGAGACAATGTGTCCCAGGTTCGAGCGCTGAGACCTTATTGCCAGCATCAGCGGTCAATTTGCCCAGGGAGACTAAATTCGCGACATCTTCGTTCATATTGCGTTGTGACGGCACCTATAGGGAGCAGACCCCTGATAAGCAACGGAAAATAGGGCATTTAGCGGCCTCGGGCGCGGAAATTTTCCCCGGAAAAAAGGTTTGCCATGGGTCCCGCCCCCTGCTTACCATCTTCTACCTGCTCATGAAACGATTCCTCCTCGCCACCATCACTCTCATCTTCCTTTCGTCCACCGTCGGGTTCGCGGACATCCAGTCGCCTCCCGGAGATAAATTCAATCGTGCGCGAAAACTTTCCCGAGGCATGGCGAACATCATTTACGGAGTGACCGAAATGCCGCAAACGATGCAGCGTTACACCCGCGCGGAAGGACCTGGAGCACTTGTTCCCGGAATGGTCGATGGCACCAAGCGCTCCGTCGTCAGACTCGGCTTCGGCGTTTACGAGTTTCTCACCTTCCCGGTGAAATCCTACAAAGGCGGCTTCCTTCCTCCTGGGAAGAAAATCTGGTGGGACCTGAACAACGGCTACACCGATCTTCCGCCGGAAATTGGCATGAAGTCGAACTTCCCATACACGCGCGTCCAAAAGTGGTAAGCGTTTCTCTGGACTAAGCGAAAATTTCGAAAAGCCCGTTGTTCACGCATCGGGCTTTTTCTTTGCCCGGTCCTCTCCCTCTTCAATCACAGCAAAAGCATTGTGGTTGTGGATCGACTCGAAATTCTCCGCCTCAACGCGGAACCAGGTGATGTCGGCCTGTGCGCGTGAGCGAGCAGCCACATTGCGCACCAGGTCCTCCACAAAAACCGGATTATCGTAGGCGCGCTCTGTCACTTCCTTTTCATCGGGCCGCTTGAGAAGACTGTAGAGCTCGCTACTCGCACAATCCTCCACCAATCGGATCAGGTCCTCGACCCAAATTGGCTCCCGGAAGCGCACAGCATAGGTCACGATTCCCCGCTGATTATGAGCGCCACGGGCACTGATGGCTTTCGAACAGGGGCAAAGCGTCGTCACCGGCACCTCGACGCGGACGATGAAATCAATTTCCTCGCCTTCCGCCTCCACCTCGAAAGTCACGAAGTAATCCATCATTCCTGCCGCACCGGTCGCGGGCGCTTTCTTCTCAATGAAGAACGGAAAGCGGAATTGGACATGTGAACGGGCCGCCTCAAGTCGCTCCATCAACTCAAGCGGAATTCGGGAGATGTCCTTCACGCCGATACGCGGCCCATGGTTGTTCAATACCTCGATGAAACGACTCATGTGCGTCCCCTTGTACTCTTGAGGAAGGTCAACAGAGAGAGCGATCGTGGCCACCGTGCTCTGCACCTTGTTCTCCTTGTCCTGAATCTCCACCGGATACCGCAAGCCCTTCACCCCCACTCGATCGATCGGGATGTTCCGTTCGTCACGCTCGTTCTGGATGTCGATAAGCTCTTTCATGATTGATCCCGGGGAGATGCAGCAATGCTAATAAAAAAAATGCCGCCTCACTCAAGAGACGGCAACCTTTGAAAATTTTTACGCTGCAGTCGAAGATTCGGTTTCCACTACTGCAGGGCGTTGATCGCACGCGCACGCTTGATCTCGCGAGTGATCCGACGATGGATCTTTGCCGAGACGCCCGTCACGCGACGCGGAAGAATCTTGCCGGTCTCCGTGGTGAAGTGCTGAAGCAAATCAGGATTTTTGTAGGAAATCTTCTCCACCGGGATGTCGAGACGACGACGCGGCATGCGGCGGTTCGCACGGCGAAAATTGATGAGACGTTGTTTGGTCTTCGGTTCCATTTCGAAAGAGAAAAATGAATTAGCGTTTTTCGCGGTGAAGCGTGCGCTTTTTCATAAACGGGTTGAACTTGACCTTCTCGAGACGATTGGGCGTCCGAAGGCTCTTTTTGTTGCGCTTAGTGACATACTGTGACGGCTGCTTACCGGCTTCGCGGGCTTCCGTGCATTCGAGAATGATGATTTCGCGGGACATGATTCGATTTTTGCGAGAGGGCGGGGAGTTTAGTCCTCACTTTCGGCTTTTTCAACATCAGATCCTCCGTCCATGAGACCGAAGAGCGACCGCACGTTCTGGCGGCGCCCGCCGCGGGCAAAATGGTTGTTTTTCTCCACCTGGGCCTGGCATTCCACGGTCAAACGGGCAAACGGAAGGGCCTCGAGACGCCCCCGCGGGATCTTCTTCCCGGAGATCTCGCAAATTCCATAGGCCCCCATTTCCATCCGCTCTAGCGCCTCGTCGATCTCGTAAAGAGCGTCTTGCTCCTTCGAAAGGAGGCTGAGCGCGAAATCGCGGTCATAGGCATCGCTACCGGCGTCCGCCTGGTGCATGCCAAAGGCAGACGAGTCCCCCGAGTCGGAACCAGCGCGAAGGTTATCCTTGGTCACCGTGCCCATGGCGTCGAGCAAGGAGTCCCTGAGGTCGAGAAGCTTTTGCTTCTGCTTCTTCATGAAGGCGTCGAGGACGAC
>JBCCWV010000176.1:0-10578 GCA_039192745.1 Verrucomicrobiota bacterium
CCATTTCTCCCGGAGACGGACTTTGTGAGCGAGTACATGGACATCGCCGCGACTTGGAAGGTCGATGAAGATGCATGCCGTCGCGTGCTCTTCAAGGTGAACGCCGCAGCCGGATCGGAGTTTGAACTCGATATCACCGAATTGACGAAGTCGGAGGTGCATCCCGACAGGTTTATCGAATCGCGGGGGCAACTCGGGTCGGAGATTGTGAGTGCGTTGGAGGCGTTAAAGGAGAAAATCCCTGGATACGGTTGTTTGCTTGTCTCTGATTCCGGAAAACCGCTCCGGGTGGCCGATGCCCGTTCCGTCGCGCGTTTCGTCGCGGGGGAAGTGGGCGGCGACGTTCCGCTGACCATGCTTGAACGTCCGCTTCCGCATCCGTCGCTCGCGCAGCCCTGCATTTCTGTGAACAAGAGCAATCTTCGCCTCGGTGATTTCCAGCGCGGTCAGCAAAAGACAGTCGAGGTGAAAGTGACCAATGCGGGCAACGACAATCTCGTTATCGACTGGGTAGGGTGCGAATTCGGCGTCGAGCCGCTTGTTCCTTCCGCGCAAGTCATCCCGCAAAACGACGCGGTGACCCTGAGTTACACCATCACCGCGCCCGACCGGAGTGGTCCCTTTGTCAAAAAAGTGAGAGTGCACAGCAACGATCCATCCGGGGTCATGGAGGTGTCCTTCGCTGGCACCGTCTTGAACGGGGACCGGGCCGTTGCGGAGCTTCAACAATCCATCAATCCATCCATCGAGCAGTGAAAAACAGAAACTTCCATTTCCTAGTCTTTGCGTTTGGAATCCTCTCGCAATCGCTCATCTCCGTCTTGCCCGCCCAAGGCACGCTTCGAGCGACCCTGAATGCCAGCCGCGCCGAGGCTGATGTTTCCAACAGTCAGTCGTGGGAATACCGCGTGCGCTACAATGCATCCAGCACTACTCACAACGCGAGGAACGCCAGTCTCAGATTGAGGCTTCCCGTTGGCGTGGACGCCTTCTCCGTGGTTGACAGTTCACACGTCGCTTCAAGCAACATCAACGCGTCCGGAGGGAGGGAGACGGTCAATATCCAGTTCGTCGATCCGCTTCCCGCTGGTTCCACGGGAGATATTGTCGTCACTGCGAAATTCGAAGTGGATGTCGAGACCGGGTTCGAAGCGCGGACGAGAGCGGAAGTGTCTTCATCGAACTTCAACACTTTGAACTCAAGTGAAGTGTCTGTTCTTGCGACCAATGGTCAATCACCCGTGACCATCGAGAACGGAGTTTATTCAAACAAGTCGGGACCGTCATCGGTGCAATCGTCGTCCGAAATCGACTACTGGATTCGCCACGGGACGAAAGGGAAAGCGCAGGAAAACTACATGGTCGAGGACACGCTTCCGGCTGGAATGAAGATCGATTTCTTCGACACCGGAAAATTCCGGAGGGGTAACGTCGCGGTGGACGTTTACTACCGGACGAATTCGAACAACTCATGGCGGAGTTGGCCCGGAAACCCGAACGTGCGGTCGAATTCCAGCAAGCGACTCTGGCCGTCGGCATTGGGCCTCAGTTCCGGCGACTACCTTCGTGGCATTCAACTTCGATATGGCGACGTTACTGGAGGGATTGATTTCCATTACCAGTCATCGGGTCGAAGCAGTGTGAGGATTCGCGCCCTCATGGTGGATCCCTATGGGGTCGCGGAGGGGACAGTGGTCACGAACACGGCGCACACCACGTCTGCCGGCGCCAGTGATTCGGACAGCGTTTCGACAACGATTCGGTCTGACTTTGGCTCGGTGACGTTTGAGGACGACATCTCCGTTTCGGTATGGGACCAGGAAGACGAGGTGGCGGCGCCGATGCGTCTGATCTACGGGGTGAAACATGGATTCAATGGGCCGCAGGGGACGAGCGCGCCGGATTATGTCCTTGAGAACCTTGCCCCTGCCGGGACGTATTTCGATTACATCAGAACTGGGCGGTTTGCCGGGGCTTCCGGGTCGGTCCAAGTCCAGTTTCGCACGAATCAAAATGCGAGCTGGCGCACGCATTCATCGGTGTCCGTGAGTAGCAATGTGACCCTCAACAGGTGGGACTTCCCGCTTGCCGCCAACGAGAGGATCAATGGCTTCCGTCTGGTTTATGGCACGCTTCAAGGCGGCGGACTATTCCACCCGGAACGCAATGGTCGCTCCAACACCAACTTCGGTTTGCGTTTGGAAAACTGGCAGACAGTTCTGCCGGGCACGACCGTCACCAACTGCGTGACCGCGTCGGCAACCGGCTTTAACGATGACCAGGACTGTGAGGAAACCTCGATCACCAATGGAGAGGCTGACTATTCACTTTGGGAGGCGGACCAATCCGGTGCGGGTTCCAAAGCGCAGGGAGAAGAAGTGACTTTCCGCATCACCTTTGGCTCTGATCCCGAGAACACCGTGCCCCAGTCCAACATCCGGCTGGCCGCTTTGCTTCCCCCGGAATTAACCTATCTCGGGAACGAGAACATTCGTGGTGATAATTTCCAAGTGCCTGACCCTGAGATCACCGTGGAGCACGATTATCTCGGGACAGGGAAGACACTGGTCGTGTGGGACTTCTCCTCCACAGGTCTCGAAATCTATCCCACCGCCGATTGGAACCACGCGCACGTTTCCTTCGACACACAGGTCAGCTATGACGCGGGCAACGGACAGGTGCGGATGGAATACTTCGGCAGTTGGACGCCTGAAGGAGAGGGATACTCGAACTGGGTGGTCGATTCTCTCGACGTGGATCAGGATGGCAATGTGACTGATCTAGTCGCGGCTGACACGCGGACCCTCACGGTTCAAACCGACCAGGCGACCGGATCGCTGGACGCCACCTTGTTCGTCCGGGGTCAACTTGACAGCGATTGGACGCGGTATCCGCAGATCGGTGAGACCGTTCCCGGCGGTGAGGCTAACTACCAGTTGAAAATCCTCAACAGTGGTAACGTCGGAATGACCGAAGTCACGATCATCGACGTGCTTCCGGCCATCGGCGACCGCGGCGTGGTGGACAATTCGGCCCGCGGTTCTGAGTGGAGTCCTTTCCTCGTCGGGGAAGTGAGCGCGCCGGACGGAGTCCAGGTTTACTACAGCACAGAAGCGAACCCGCAACGGGATGAATTGACACCGGGTCTTCCGGCGGACGCCGCTGCGGCGAACTGGTCGAGTACGCCGCCAAACGATATCACGCAAGTGCGCTCGTTGAAGTTCGATTTCGGGTCGTATGTTTTGGAGCCCGGCGAAGAGCTGACCCTTGAGTGGCCAATGCGTGTTCCTGGTCGTGCGCCTGATAACGGGGAAGTCGCGTGGAATTCCTTTGGATTTGTCGGCATGAGAACCGATACCCGCGAGTTTCTGCTGGCCTCCGAGCCGATCAAAACCGGCATTAGCGTGGTCTCGAGCACCGGTGGGGTTTACGGCGATTTCGTTTGGCTGGATGAAAACGAGGACGGTATTCAGAACGCGGAGCGGGGCATCAATGGCATCCTCGTGGAACTCTACGAGGCGGTCAATGGAACGCCGGACCCCGCCAATGATCCGCTCTTCAGCTTCACGGTCACCACCTTCGATGGATACAATGACGGAGGTTACGTTTTCGGCGGGCTTCCGCTCGGAAAAAGTTACTACGCGGTCATTTATCCGCCGAACGGATACCTTCCATCGCCGTCGGACCGCACAGACGACAATCTCGACTCGGATGGAACGGAGATAGCGATCGATGGTCGCCGCGCCCTTTATCTTCCGGTAAAGGCATTCACAAGCGCCGGTGAGGACAGAAGCTTCGACCTCGGGCTCTTTGACATTGGGACTGCGCCTTCAGTCTGGGCCATCGTCGAGGACGGCAATGGCAAGATTTACCTCGGAGGGGATTTCACGAGTTCCCATGGGGTTCCCCGCGGGAAGATCGCCCGTGTGATGGAGGATGGATCGCTCGATGTGACGTTCAATCCGGGCACGGGTTTTGATGGAACGGTGCACGCCATTCACCTGCTTGGAGACGGTTCGATTCTTGTTGGCGGGGCATTCAGTCAATTCAATGGCGCTCAAGTCAACGGGCTCGCTCACCTCGATGAGGAAGGCAATCTCGTGACCGGCAGCGTCATCGCGCCCGACAGTGGCATCGTTTACTGGATCGGAAACGCTCCGGGTGGAGGCATTCTTTACGCCGGTGATTTCGAATATGTCCAGGGCCATGCAAGCCGGGGTGTCGCGCGGTTGACGCCTGAGGGTTCGCTGGACCGGGACTTCGTGATCGAAGGCGGGGCATCGGACAACGGCGTGGTCTATGCGGCCGGAACGATGCCGGATGGACGGATGCTTTTCGGAGGCAGCTTCGACACCTTTGCCGGAGTCGCAGTCGAGAACCTCGTTTGCGTGAAGCCAGACGGATCAATCGACGAAAGCTTCGCCGCCGACGGCATCAACGGGGCGGTCCAGTCGATCAAGGTTTACCCCTGGGGCGAAATTCTGATCTCCGGAACCTTTGAGAACGTCGATGGTTCCAGCGCACAGGGCGTCGCCCTCTTGAACCCGGACGGTAGCAACAAGCAGCAGATCAACAATACCCAGCTCGACGTGGAGGAAATCCGGCGTTCCCACTAGCCGGAACCTGTTCGAGTCAGAGAGGCGTCACAGCGCACAGATTTGCCGCAGGGGAGTTGCAACCGGTTCCGGATTGGGGTCGAATCATTCCGCATGGCTGTCTCACTTGTCTGGCTTCGCCGTGATCTCCGGCTCACGGATAACCCCGCCTTGGCGCGAGCGATTGAGGCGGGCGATCCGGTGATTCCGGTTTTTCTCTGGGCGCCCGCCGAGGAAAAGTCGTGGCGACCTGGTGGCGCTTCGAAATGGTGGCTGCACCACGCGCTCGCAGATTTGGACCATCAATTGCGAGAAGCTGGATCGCGATTGTTGATTCTCGATGCGCGAAATGAGGGGAGTTTGGACGCATTGCTTCAACTTGCGAAAGAGACAGGTGCGAAGCGGATCTTTTGGAACCGGAGCTACGAGCCCGCCATCATCGAGCGGGACAAGAAGATCAAGAAGGCGCTTCGAGAATCTGGGCTGGAGGCTTCGAGCGAAAACGCCTCGCTACTTTTTGAACCAACGGAAATCGAAAATAAATCCGGTCGACCCTTTCAAGTCTTCACGCCTTTCTGGAAGCATTATCGAACGTTGGAGATTCCCCGTCCGGTCAAAGTGGATTTGAAGTCGATGAAGTCGCCGAAAAAGTGGCCTAAAGGAGCGACGACCGAAGAATTGGAACTCCTCCCGCGCATTCCTTGGGACGCCGAATTCTCCAACTTCTGGGGGCCTGCGAGCGCGTCGATGAAGGTGCGGATGAAGGGTTTTATTGCCAACGGCGCTGCATCATACGAAGACGAACGCGATTTGCCTGCGACTGACGGGACGTCGCGGCTTTCTCCCTTCCTGTGTTTTGGTCAGGTTGGACCACGTGAGTTGTGGCACGCTTTTGCCGGGGCGCGGAACTTCTCTCCCGCATTCGAAACGGGCATCATGCGCCAACTGATTTGGAGGGAGTTTTCTTCCCATTTGCTCTATCACTTTCCTCACACGCCGGACAAACCATTGCGGCCCGAATACGGGATGTTTCCATGGCAAATGGACGAGGGGTTCCTGCGAGCCTGGCAAAAAGGGGAGACGGGCTACCCAATTGTTGATGCTGGCATGCGACAGCTTTGGCAAACGGGTTGGATGCACAATCGCGTCCGCATGATTGTGGCTTCATTGTTAGTCAAACACCTCCTTCAACCGTGGCAGGAAGGAGCGCGTTGGTTTTGGGACACGCTGGTGGACGCCGACCTCGCGAACAACACGATGGGTTGGCAGTGGACCGCTGGCTGTGGAGCGGATGCCGCGCCTTATTTCCGCATTTTCAATCCCATCACCCAAGGCGAGCGCTTTGACCCCGATGGCGACTATGTGCGGACTTACGTTCCCGAACTGGCGAAGCTTCCCAAGAAGTTCATTCACAAGCCGTGGGAAGCGGGGGAACTGGAGCTGGAGGGTGCTGGAGTCAGACTGGGGCGTGACTACCCCGAGCCGATCATTGAGCATTCCGAAGGTCGACGGCGGGCCCTCGATGCCTTTCAAAAGCTCAAGGATTCGCGCTAGGAGAACCACCGGTTGCGGCGTGGGCGCGATGCGCTAAACACTGGGATGCCCGATCGCGCTTCGAACAGCCCCAAGCACTTCCACTTCTCCGGTATCTGCGGGACGGCCATGGGATCAGTTGCTGCCGCGATGAAGCAGCAGGGGTTTGTCGTTACCGGATCGGACGCGGGCGTCTATCCGCCGATGTCTACTTTTTTGGAAGAACAGGGGATCGAGATCCGCGAGGGGTTTGCGGAAGAAAACATCCCAGCCGAGGCGGATGTCGTGGTTATCGGAAACGCACTCAGTCGCGGGAATCCCGAGGTCGAGGCCGTGCTGGAGAGAAAGCTACTCTATCAGTCCTTGCCCGAAGTGCTCAAAAACCACTTTCTCCGCGGCAGACGCAACCTCGTCGTGACCGGAACGCACGGCAAAACCACGACGGTTTCTATGCTCGCGTGGATTCTCGAAAGCGCGGGGCGCAACCCGAGTTTCATGATCGGTGGAATCCCGCGCAATCTCGGGAAAGGCGCACGCTTCACGGAGTCGGAGTTCACCGTGATCGAGGGGGACGAATACGACACGGCGTTTTTTGACAAGAGATCAAAGTTTCACCACTACTTGCCCGAGGCGGTGGTGGTGAACAACGTCGAGTTCGACCACGCGGACATCTACGACTCACTCGACGCCATCAAACTGACCTTCCGTCGCATGCTCAATCTCGTGCCTCGCAATGGGTGCGCCTTCGTCAACGGCGATGAGGAAAACGCACTGGAGGTTGCTGCGGATTGTCCGGCGCCGGTGAAAACCGTGGGGCTCGGCGAGTCCTGCGATCTCCGGATCACCGGCATCAGTGCCACCTCTGATCACACGGATTTCCTGCTCAATGCCGAGGAATACTCCGTTCCGATGCACGGCGAATTCAATATACGCAACGCGGCGATGGCGGTTTGCATGGCGAGGTTTGCCGGACTTTCGGCTGACGAAGTGAGAGAGGGGCTCGCCGACTTCGCGGGGATCGCCCGTCGCCAGGAATTGCGCGGCGAGGCGGGAGGCGTTCGCGTGATTGACGACTTTGCCCATCACCCGACGGCGATCGCCCAAGCTATCGATGCCATTCGGCTCCGGTATCCCACCGATGGGAAACTGTGGGCCGTCTTTGAGCCTCGCTCGAACACGACACAGCGAAAGGTTTTTCAAGATGAGCTTCCGGCTGCGCTGGCGAAGGCGGACGGTGTGTTTCTCGCGCCAGTCGCCAATCCCGAGAAAGTGCCGGAGAAAGATCGCCTTTCCACCGATGCGGTGCTGGATGCGATTCGGTCGAAAGGGAAGACAGCCGAATTCGCTCGCGGCGGGGTGGCGGAAATAGTGGATATGTTAGTCCAACAAGTGGCGGAAGGGGATGTCGTCTCCGTCTTCAGCAACGGCGGCTTCGACAACGTCCACCAACGGTTACTCGACGCTCTGGAGCAGAGGTGAACGGGTGATCCCCGGAATCACCGTGCGGCCAGCGCCGCAGCCGTTCGTTCCGCAATGATCCGCAGACCGGTTTCGGCATGACCGTGGCGTTGGAAATACCCCACCATCTGTCTTCCGAATTTGCCTTGGAGTGGTCCGCCTCGAGTAGAAGCCGCCTCCGCATAGACAACCTCTCCGTTGGCCGGATCGAGGATTTCTGTTTCCACGCTGACGCCACCGTTGTCGACAGGGACTGCGATAATCGTTGTCACGGTGTTCAAAACCGGTCGGGTCGTGTTGAATGCGGTGATCGCGGATTTCACATGGAGGGAGCCGGACACAGGTTCGCGGACGAGCCGGAAGCCCGCTTCTCGAAACTCTTCGATCATCGCGCGGTCGAAATAAGCCTTCAATCGCACGATGCTGTCCTCCGATGGCGGCGTCCCTTCGATGTCGGTCGGGCGATAAACAACCGGAGCGATATGCACCGGGCGGCTGATGGCGTTCCGCGTTTGGAGATTTTGATAGTATAGACGATCCCGATTTCCGGGATCTTCCTGGAGTCTGTCGTAGTTGGTCAGGAATCCTGTCTTCGTGGGCTTCAAGTGCGAGCAGGACGCGAGGAGCGACGCCAAGAGAATGAAGAGTCCTCGGCGGGCAAGAGCGGGAAATCGGACAGATTTCATTTCAGTTCGAACTCGATGATTTCGATGAAATTCCAAAAAATGCTTAAAAACAGGGGTTATTTGATTTGTATTACTTGACGATTAAGATTTCCGAAATTAATTGCGAAGTCAACTACGGAATCGACTCACTCTATGAAGACTCAACGGATTATTGCCCTTTTCGGTGCGCTCGCCGCGCTCACTCTCACTGCCTGTCAGAAGCCGACCAGCTCAGATGGAATGGATTTCGCCGACGGTGAATTCGGATGGGGTGGAAGCGGTGGAGGCAGTGATTGGAGTGGCAGCGGATCCGGCACCTTGCCGAGCAGGGACGGAGGTTATTCGTTTTTCGGACCTGGAAGCGGCAACGTGATGAAGGGGCAATTTCCGCCAGTGTATTTTGGCTTCGACAGTTTTGACGTTGATGGACCCGAGTTGAGCAAGGTCCGGAGAGTGGCGGACTATGCGAAGCAAAACGGGGCAAAGCTCCTCGTTGCGGGATTTACCGATTCGGTGGGGACGGAAGAATATAATCGCGGGTTAGGAGACCGGCGGGCCCTCTCAGTCCGCCAAGCGCTCGTGCGGGCCGGTGTGCGGACGAGCAGTATCCAGACCGTCAGCTTCGGCGAGGAAATGCTCGCCGATTCCTCGAATCCGACCTCAGGTCGCAACCGGCGGGTCGAGTTCGGCGTCGTGCGCTGAGCCTTGGATTTCCGGCTCAAAAGGTCGGTAGTCTGAAAATCCTTGCGAAAAATTGCATTTGCCGGAGGTTCCGCGTCACCCCCAGATTCTTACTCAACCTACTATTCATGAATCTGGCGACGCTCCTGACCGCAAATCAGATCGTGCCGCAGATGCAATCGACCGACCATTGGGAAGCCATTGTCGAGTTGGTGGAGCATTTGCAGGCGAATGGCTTTATTGATGAAGTCCAACGGGATCCCGTTCTCGAGGCATTGCGGGAACGTGAGGAAAAAATCAGCACCGGGGTAGGGCATGGTGTTGCGATTCCTCATGCATTTTCCGACGAGGTTGAGAATGTCACGGCAGTTTTTGGGAGGTCGGACGAGGGGATCGAGTTCGACGCCTTGGATAATTCACCGGTGAATTTCGTCATCCTCTTTGTGGTTCCACGCAGCGAATATCACATGCACTTGAAGACGCTCGCCGCGATCGCAAAACTGTTCACGAGTCGCGAAGTCCGTGACAACCTCCGTGTCGCAGAATCGGCGGACGAGATTCTCGCAATCTTCTCGCAGCGCCCTGCGAGATCGGCCTAATCCGCAATTCTATTTTTAGGGTCCCGTCAGGGCTCGCTCAGGCCTCGTCATTTCAAAGACGCCGTGATCCTTTCGCGAGGACTTGTAAGTGGCCTCGTATTTTTCCTCGTCGATGCTCCCCTCAAAGGTATAAACCCCGCCGAGCGCGCCAAGGTCCTCCGTTCCCGACAGCGTGAAGCCATCGCCGTCCTCTGCGGGAACAACAGTATGGACGGCGGGGAACGACCCGCTGAAGATCTTGCCCCATGAGGCCCAATAAAGGAACTCATACTCGGTGTCGGACTTCTTCGTCACGACTCCGCGCAACTTTCCGTTGTGGCCATTCATATTGCTCAACCACGTGCCCTCCCACGCGCCTTCAATTCCGTTCGGGGGTGTTTCCATGGCCTCTCTCCACTGCTCGTGAAAGCTCCCGCAGCTTGAGAATAACAGGGGAAGTAAAAGCAGGAAGAGCGATCGCCACACGGTTTTCATGAGGAAAATAGAGGGCAATTGCCAGTAGTCTTCAAGCTTCCTTCTTCAACACGGCCAACTTCAACCGCTTGACGGGATGCGTCCCTGCGGCGAGGGACCGGGAGCCTGATTCACCATGTTGAAACGAGGAAAAATCATTGTCACCGGGGGCGCCGGATTCATCGGCAGCGCGCTCGTGTGGGCGTTGAACGAGAAGGGAGCGGACAACATCATTGTCGTCGACCGTTTGGGGACCGACGATAAATGGAAGAACCTCGCGGCATTGAATTTCGGAGACTACTTCGAGGCGGATGATTTGTTCGACGTTTTGGAGCAACGTGGTGACTACTTTGGCGACGTCAGCACGGTGTTTCACTTGGGGGCTTGTTCGGCCACGACGGAAAAAGACGGTGCCTACCTCATGCGGAATAACTTTGAATACACCAAGTGCCTCGCCAACTGGGCGCTTCGTCAGCGGGCGCGCTTTATCTACGCGTCCTCCGCCGCCACCTACGGCGACGGTTCCGCCGGGATGGACGACCAGACTACGGACCTGCAAAAGTTCCGTCCGCTCAATCCATACGGGTATTCAAA
>JBCCWV010000177.1:0-10523 GCA_039192745.1 Verrucomicrobiota bacterium
CGCGGGCGGGAAACCACGCACCCGCGAGCGAGGCGGCTAGTCCGAAGACGACGGCCTGACCAAGGTGTAGCGGACTCAGGTAGGTGCGGTCGATGCTGAGGAGGACGTATTGAAGTGATATCACCTGCGAGACGCCACCGAGCAGGCCCGCAGCGAGGAGCCGCGCGCCGAAGATGCCCAAAAGAACGCCGATGGCGCCGAGAATCGCCGCTTCACCCAGGACCAAGCCCATGATTTGTCGCCGGGTCGCGCCGACCGAACGAAGGATTCCCAACTCGCGGCGTCTTCGCACGACGCCAGCGGACGAAGCGTTGTAGATGAGGAAGACGCCGACCAGAATCGAGACCATGCTCAAGGCGGTGAGGTTGAGTTTGAACCCGCTCAACATTACCTCGACTTGATCGGATCGCTGGTTGGGACGACGCACGCGGAATCCGGACCCTAACATTTCTTCAAGATCAGCTTTCACTGTCTCGACTTCATTTGGATTCTCGAGGAGAACCTGAATGGAACTGATCTTCTCCTGCGTCCCAAAGAATTCCTGGAACCAGCCGATGTCCATGCTCGCAATTCGGTCGGGAGTGGCTTGATCGTCATCGGCGTCGGCTTCCCGATAGAGGAAACCGACTTTCAATGTCGTTGTCTCCCCATTGCGCTGAACCTCGAGCGTGTCACCGGCTTGAAGATTCCACGCTTCGCCGAGCGGCTTTGACAAGTAAACGGTGTCACGGTCGCGAAGCCACGCTTCCGGGTCGAAATTTTCTTCTTCGGCGCCGATGCTTAGCCGCCATGTCTGGAACTCCGCGCTGGTGAACGGATCGATGCCGAGGATGTGCAGGTATTCGCCGGGTTGATCGGGGAGGGAAACGGAGACGTATCCCTCGGCGAGGGGAGTGGCGGCGCGGACTTCAGGATAGGACGAAATTTTTGGGAAAACGGACTCGTCGAGGTCGTGAGTTCCGGGTCCGACGACCTCCAGATGGCTTTTTCCGGCGACCATGTCGATCCCGGCGGAGAATGCCCGGTAGGCGCTGTGATTTACGATCTGAATCGCGAGAAACACTGCAATACCAAGGGCTACAGTGAGCACGCAGAGCAGCGAGAGTAGAAAATGTCTCCGCAAATAGCGGGCGATGAATTGGAGAAAAATGATGGCGAATAACGTTCTGATGACAATACGGCGGGCGAGACGGATGGCGCGAATCCAGATGTCCAGTTTTGTTAGTTTTTTGGCGTTTCTTGGGAAACGCCGCTTAATTGCCCAAGACAGGCTGCTGGTTAAGTTTTCCCTACCAGACTATCCTGACGCGAGGCACAGCGGCGGCGCCTCGGTCCTGAAACCCCCATGAATAGAATTCCGATCATTGCCGCTCTCGTTTGCACGCTTGCCCTCGTGCTTTTCTGGGTCGTGTTGGATCGCGAGAGGAGTGCTTCGGAGGTGAATGTGGCGGTGATAAAGGATGTGGCTCTGTCAGGAGATTCTCAGGAAACGGAGCGAACGAACGTCGTCTCCTCGACGCCCCGCTTCGCCTTTCCGCAGAATCGCCCATTGCAGAACCTGGAAAGTGCTGATCCGTGGACGCGCGAGATTTACCACGCCTACGTCCCAACTAAAGAGGTCGATCACGAGTCAATCCATTCATTTGAGGCGTGGCGAAAAGCTTGGCTCACCGACAGCGCCTCCGTCACGGTAGAAGAAGGGCGTCGATTGGCTCAGGCGCGTTTTGAGGCGGTGGTTCAACTGGCAAAATCCGACCCGGAAGCGGCTTGGGAGGCGGTGCTCGCGCCGGATGAGCGCGAAGGACTTCCGGAGGAGGTCATCGAGGCGTTGCCGGAGTTTGTCGAGACGCGTGGCGACTGGCAACCGAACGCAATTTGTGAATCACCACACCTTCCGTTTTCGACTTACTACGAAGTGACGCTTGAAGGCGCTGACGAACCGATGTGGGCCCTGCCCGTCGGAGAACTTCGCGATGCGGGCAATCCGACCGGGATCGCGCTTCGTGGATATTTGTTAGGAGATATCACCCTTTTCGATGGCGATCCGCCCATGATGTTAGAAGCGGGGCAAACTCCGCCCGAGGAATTCGCGGTGAGGACGGTCGATCCCGTGACTGGAAGGGAGATCGCGTCGGCTTTGGATGACGACGGAAAGATCGCAGATGGCCGCGTTGCCTGGTTCGACGGGGCGACGACGACCGTTTTTGAAAGCGAAGAGACGTGGGAGGAATTCAACCTGCAGGCGAGCCCCGTGGACCCTGAGGAAGGTGACACCGCGAACGCACCCAACGAATCCGCCGCAGGCCAGCGAGATTCGCTCGTGTTCACCAATCGCCCGCAAGACAACCGTAGTGAAGGTTGGCGCACACTCATCTACCTGCGGACGACATGGAATGGCTGGACGAACAACCAGGGCGAAGCCGCGGCTTACACTCAATGGCGTGACATTAACGACGCCCTCATGCGCAACACGAAGGGACGCTACCAGATTCTCCCGACAATTACCGAAGTCATCGACATGAGTACGCACGCCGCTACTTACGGTTACTCACCGGACATCTCGACTTATGACGTCAACGGCCTCCGCGCGGCGGTGAAGGCTGTAGCGAACCAGCATTACGGCTACAACACGAACAACTACGGCCACACCGTCATCTATTGGCAAAACGGTCCGGGCAGCTTTGGTGGGCAGGCGAATTTGCCGGGGAACAACATCAGCATGAAGACGACGAGCAAGTCGACGACCTATCACGAGCTTGGTCACAACATGGGACTCGGTCACGCAGGCTTTCTCAAGGAACAAGGCGCGGAAGACAATTTCGCCAGCGCGATCGAGCTTGGGACCGTGCAGGAATACGGACACCCCTTCGACGACATGGGAACGTTCAGTATTCCCGGCGGAAGCGCTTCTTTTCCCAACGCGCTTTTCTGCACCTCCGCCGCCGACCGTGAGAACTGGCTACGTGGATACGAGGTCTTTGAGTTCCGCGACTCCACCACGATGCGCATCCACGCTTTCGACGTCGACGCGACCCGTCCTGGCCGTCACTACACGGGGGAGATCGTGCGCGACGACGGGAAGATCTACTACCTTTCCTATTACCAAAACTTCAACAAAGGTCCGAATGCCAGCGTGCATTCCAACGGAATGCGCTTGGAGATTCGCGGACAAGAAGGAATCAACTCGAGGCCGACCCTTCTTGATCCGATTTACTGGTCGAAGAACGAACGTCAGGACGGCACCATCCCGCTGGGTTGGACTTTCCACGATCCAGAAGAAGCGCTCTACATCACACCGCTGGCCCGCGCTGGCGATCGCGCATGGATGGATGTCTATGTTCATCATGGCCACGATCCTGACAACAATCCGCCGGTCATCACCGCCTTGACCGCGAGCAACACCAACCCCGGCACGGGGCAGTCGATCAATCTGAGTTTGACTGCGTCCGATCCCGACGGCGATCCGCTGGCTTACCATTGGTATTACGACGACGACAATTGGCATCGGAATCTCAATCAGCCGAACGTCAGCAAGTCTTGGACAAATGCGGAGTGCCGCTCGGTCATTTGCACGGTTTCCGACATGAAGGGCGGCGTTTCCATTCGGAGCATTCTCATCCGCGTTGGCAATCCCTCGACCTACTGCATCTCGGGGCAAATCGTCGATAAGTTCGGCAATCCCGTGCGAGGCGCACCTGTCGATAACGGCTTGCCCATGACGAATGACGGCGACTCTCTCATCGCGGGCCACAAAGTGACGCTCACTGACAACGATGGAAACTACATCCTCGGACGCATACCCAACGGCACCTATAATCCGCGGGTTCGCCTCAACGGCGATACCAATAGCCCGGTCGGTGGTGGCTCTGTCACCGTCTCGAACGCCGATGTTTCCGGCGTGAACTTCGTCACCCGCGCTCTCGACATCAACGCATCGCCGGGTTCGATTTCCGAGGACGGTGGCTCGGCGACCTTTACCATTTCCCGTGACTCGAGTTATACGGGTGCGGCGACCATTCCCATCCGCTTCGTCGGAAAAGCGCAGCTGGGAACCGATTTCACGATGTCACCCGCCTTGACAAATGGGGCCCTGACATTGCCACAAAACGTCTTTTCGCTCAATTTTACGGTGACTTCCGTCGGCGACACCGCGACTGAAGGTCCCGAGGACATCACGCCCACGTTGGAGATCAATCGCGACTTCAGCGTGACGGAGCCAACCCGGGCTTCCGTCTGGATCAATGATGCCGAGTCTCCGTTGCCCCGTGTTCGCCTGGCGCCCGTGGACCGCACTTTTGACGAGGACGGTGGAACAGGGCGGATGCGTGTCACTCGTTTCGGCGACACTAGCGGTCCGTTAAGCGGCAGTGTGAACTTTTCCGATGTCGCGCAGGCGAACGTCGACTTCTTTGTCCAGGGCGGTCCGAATTTCACCATTCCCGCCGGGGAAAGCACGCTCGACATGGTTCTTGAGGGAATTCCTGACGATGCGACGGAGAGTCTCGAGCGCGTGATCGTAACGCTCGCGACCAGCGGAAACTACGTCCGCGATTCCCAGCGCACGGCACACCTGCGGATCATTGATGCGGAAATGCCGATCGTGACCATTACGGCGATCGACAACCTCGGAACCGAAGGCGACCAGAACTCCGCCACCTTCCGCGTTGCGCGTACCGGTTCGACGGGCAACGCTCTCACCGTTTATTACAACGCCGTCGGTTTTTGCCTTCACGGAACCGATTACCAGCAACTCCCGGGAAGCCTCACGATTCCTGCAGGCCAGTCCTCCGCTGACATCGACATCGTTCCGTTGGCAGACTCGTTTGCGGAAGGCACGGAGGTGGTGCGGATTTGGCTTGAGTCGGAGCATTTCGACTACGCGCTTGGCAATCACGCTGCGGCTGTGGACATCTCCGACACGTTCGTGCAGAACCAGTCGTCGCTTTCCCTGACTGCTCTCGAAAACGCGGAGGAACTCGGCGCCGTGCCGGGTCGTTTTCAGGTTTCACGCACTCCGGATAACTCCGTCTTTCCGGTCGTCGATCCCGTGGAGAATGACGGGACCTGGGTGCAGGCGATCAACGTCAACAACAGCGGCGGCACGGAGAACCGGAGCATGAACGTGGCCGATTCCTCGGCGACGCTTCAGCCCAATGATGGTTCGATTTATTTCACCCGCACGAGCAACAGTTGGTGGCGTGGTGTCAGTAAACGGCAGTTCGGCAACCTAGCAGTGGAAGCAGGAACCTACACGGTTAGTTTTTATGTGGGAGACAGCGATGTGTCGGTGCCGTTCTTTGGGTCGCAGGTCGATCCGGCAAGCGGCAATCACGTGGGCTTGACCGCAACTGATCCCGCCAATCCGGTTTTGCCGAATCTGAACACGACGGCGAACTCGCTGATCAATAGGCTCGACACGAACATCGCCACCACCTTTAACGTTTCGACCAACCCCGCCGACAACACATGGACGCAATGGAGTGTGGAGTATGTCGTTCCTGCCAATTCGCCGCTGATCGGACAGGAACTCGGATTTCTCTTCCGCAAAGCGGTCGGTAATCCTGACTCCAACGGTGCGTTCGACGGTCCGCTCGTGCTCAACTTCACGCCTGCAGGTGGCAGTGGGCCGACTTTCGGGCCGCCATTGACCGCCTACTACGAAGTGCGTGGAGGCTCGGCGACGAGCGGCGACGACTACACCGTCCTCAGTGGTCAGGTGCAGATTCCTGATGGCAGTGGGACAACGACCTTTGATCTTCTTCCGTTGGCTGATTTGCTCATGGAAGGCACGGAAAACCTGACTTTGCGGATCGTGCCGGATACGAACTATCTCCTTGGACTTCAGCCGTCGGCGACGCTTTCGATCATCGACCATCCCATGGATGCCTGGCGCCAGACGACCTTCGGTCCAGACGCGACTAATCCGCTGATCGCTGGCGATTTCGCCGATCCAGATGGCGACAAGCGTCCGAACTATGCTGAATTCCGTCTTCTCACGACGGGCGAGGAGTTTGATCTTGTGGACTTGATCTGTGAAACAACCGCGACGCACCTCAAGATCACTTATGATCGGCACGTGGCGGAAGTGGGGTATCCCTACATCGAATGGTCAACATCCATGGAATCCGACGATTGGAGAAGCGATGGAGTCATCGAGAATATCATCTCAACGGTGGGCAATGTGGAAACAGTGGAAGCGTGGATTCCAAGGAACAACGAGAAAAACCTCTTCGGTCGTCTCGTCGTTGCGCCGGAACCGCCAGCGTAATAATTCGGGGAGCGCGATCTTCCAGATCGCACCGTCCGGCATCGTGCCGGGCGAATCTGAAAACATTGGCGGCGAAGCCGCGAAGAATTCCGAACGGGCCGGGCACGCTGCCCGGCACAGCGACCTTGAAGGTCGCGCTCCCCGATTCATCGTGAACCGGAGAACCACACAGATCTATATAAGGTTGGATTCGGAGGTCGATATCTCCTAGTCTGGCCTTCATGAAAAACCTCTTCGCGCTACTTTTCGTCGCTCTTTTCACTTCGCTGGCGGCGGCTGATCGTCCCAACATCCTCTTTATCTACCTCGACGACTTCGGTTGGAAGGACACCAGCTACATGGGGTCGGATTTCTATGAGACCCCGCATCTCGACAAGTTGGCGAAGGAGGGAATGATTTTCACCGACGCCTATTCCGCCTCCGCGAATTGCGCGCCGGCGCGGGCCAGCCTCCTTTCTGGTCAATACACCCCGCGACACGAAGTCTATAACGTCGGGACGACCCCTCGTGGCAATGCGAAACATCGGCGGCTCGAGCACATTCCCGGCACGAAAACCCTGCGGACCGACATCAAAACCTGGGCTCATCAGATTCAGGCCGCTGGATACAAGACGGCGACGATGGGAAAATGGCATTTGAGCGACGATCCCATTCCCTACGGATTTGACGTGAATGTGGGTGGGACGCATTCCGGTGGACCACCGAAAGGGTATTATCCACCGCATGGAAATGCTCCCGGATTAGGCGAGGCGCCAAAAGGGGAGTACATCACGGACCGCCTTAGTGTCGAAGCCGCGAAGTTCATTGAAGCGAACAAGGAAGAGAACTGGTTCCTCTATTTGACGCACTTCGCTGTGCACACTCCGTTGCATGCGAAGAAGGAACTCGTCGCCAAGTATGAGGCGAAGGCGCCGGGTAAACTTCACAACCACGTCGCGATGGCGACGATGATCCAATCGGTCGACGATGGCGTGGGCTTGATTGTGGCGAAGCTTGAAGAACTCGGCATCGCGGATAACACCGCCATTTTCTTTTTCTCGGACAACGGAGGCTACGGTCCCGCGACGGACATGGACCCGTTGAAAGGCTACAAGGGGACCTACTACGAGGGCGGAATTCGTGAACCCTTCTTTGTGAACTGGCCGGGTGTTGTCGAGGCGGGAAGCGAGTCCGCGGAACCGATCATCGGCGTCGATCTCTACCCGACTTTTTGCGATATGACAGGAGCGTCATTGCCTGAGGGTCAGGAACTTGACGGAGTGAGTCTCGTTCCGCTTTTCAAGGGCGAGGTCGAATCGTTCGGTGAACGGCCTCTCTTCTGGCACTTTCCCGCCTACCTCCAAAGTTACGGAGTCGACTCGTTTGAGCAACGGGATCCGCTCTTCCGCAGCCGTCCGTGCGGTGTCATTCGAGTCGGTGAATGGAAACTACACGAGTATTTCGAAGATGGTGGGTTGGAGCTTTACAACTTGAAGGACGACATCGGTGAGACGACTGACCTTTCAACTTCGAATCCGGAAAAGGTGAAAGAGTTGCTCGCGAAAATGGAGGCATGGCGGAAGAAAACTGCTGCGGCAATTCCGTCGGAAAAGAACCCCGATTTCGACGCTGAAGCCGAAGCTGCGGCGATCAAGAATGCTCTCGCTAGAGCCGGGAAAAAGAGAAAAAAGAAATAGCGAGGAGCCTTAGGTAAAGAAATCTGGCTTGATGCCAGAATGGATTCGTCGATTTGACTGGTAATTCGCGCGCGGATTCCTCAATTTCTGTGGATGGCGTGATTTTTTTACCGGCGCCGAATGCCCTCAAAAGCTCAATACTCCTGACATGAAGACCACACTCAAATTCCCCTGTGCGATCATCGCGACGATATCCCTGCTCATTGGAAGCGTGAATGCGATGACCGTCTCCCTCGATACCGACCAATACGGCGGAATTTTTGCGGATGGCACGCTGAATAACAAGTTCGACGACCAGCTTGGCTTTGTGGGATATACGGAGCTAACTCCTTCGAGCCCGCGCACTCCTGAACGTCGCAACTTTTTCATCTTCGATTTCAGCACCCTGACGCCTGGTATGGGCCCTATCATTTCCGCGGACTTCAGTATCTCTCTCGTTACGCCGGGCAGTATTTTTTATGGAGATGACGATGGTCCCGGAGCCGGGCTGAAAGATACAATGGAGACCTACGTTCTGAGTTTTGACCCGTCCATTACGCCGACCGTCATATTGGGATTGGACACGGACGGTTCTACCAATCCCGGCGGACCAGCGGCAGCGGATGCGGACAAGGGAACTGCGATGGGACTTTTTCCCGGTTTTGGCGATCCGGGGATGGCAGTCGCCGATCCATACATGTTTCTGGACAGCGCTCCTCCCGGAACACCTGGCACAGGAATGATCAATTCCAGCACGGAGCCTGGCGAAGTGATCATGCCGTTTAATCCCATAGGTCTGGATGTCCTCAATGATGCTTATGCCATGGGGAGCACAATTATTTTGAGCGGCAGTATGCCCACATGGTCCGAAAGTCTCGTGATGGACGGCGGTGGTGAGCTGGTCGAAATCAGCGAAGGGATTTTTTACCACTCGCTCTTGGGCGTGGATACTCTCGACGTGCCGTTCCTGGATTTGACGTTCATTCCGGAGCCGTCGTCGCTTGCGCTTCTTTTGTTTGGTGCCGCAGGGTTGTTACGCCGTCGACGTCGTGATTATTAATTAATTCGGTAGGGAGTTGCTTTCACGGGTTCGAATCCACCGGCCTGAAAGGTCGGTCGCACAAAGCACAGGGCTTCAGCCCTGTGTCGTTACCGATGTTATCACGGGCTGAAAGTCCGTTCGCGAATTCGCGGTAAATCTTCGCCGCGAGCGACCTTTCAGGCCGCAGAACCGCCTTACCAGTTCACAGGGCTGAAGCTCTGTGCTTTGGGCGGTTGCCCTTGCAGGGCATTTTTGGACGCTGCGTTCGCAGGATTCGAAGTATTTCGATCTCGCTGAACGGTTACTCCCGAATGCAATAAACCGCGTCGGTTGTCCGCAGGATCAATTCGTTTTCGACGGCGATGGGCGAGGCCATCATGCCGGGGCCGTATTTGTCTTTTCCGATCTTGTTTTCGGCGAAGATGTTGAATTCTCGGCCTGGTTTGACGAGGTAGTTGTAGCCGAATTCGCTGCAAAAAAAGAGGTTTCCACCCGCGTAGATGGGAGAGCCGGAAAAATGGCCGCGAAGGCGTTCGGAGTAGACGACCTCGCCGGTTTCGGCGTCGAGGCAGCTGAAGATGCCTTCGTCGGTGGTCATGTAGAGAAGGCCGTCCACAATGATGGGCGAAGTGCGTTTGGGGGTGCGTTGGAAGACGTCCCAGCCGACATGAGTGGCCGTAATGTCTCCTCTGGCTTCGGGGTCGAGTTTCACCTGAATGAGGTGAGGCTTGCCGTAGCCGGTGTTGATATAAACCCAGTCTTTCCAAACAACGGGGCGCGACGAGCTGGTGTGTTGGGCCGGATGGCGAACATGCCAGATTTCTTCGCCGGTGGCCGGGTCATAGGCAAAGGTCGCTTTGGCACCGCTGCTGATCATCTGTATTTGGTCACCGACTTTGACGAAGAGTGGAGTGTTGAAAGCTTTGCGACGATCACCCTCGGCTTGAATGGTTCCGTCCGGCTCAATGTCATCCCACTCGGTGCTCCGGTCGGTCTTCCAGACTGTCTCACCGGTCGAGCGATCGAGAGCGACGAGGTATTGAAGGTCGACGCCGTCCATCGTGAGGATGAGGAGTTCGTCATGAAGTACGACGGAAGAACCCGGTCCCCGGTAGTGTCGACAAGGCAGGTCGCGGCGGGTCCAGACCACTTTCCGGCTTTTGCGGTCTATGGCGGCGGTGCCGTAACTGCCGAAATGGATGTAGACACTCTTTTCGTCGATGGTCGGCGAACAGGATCCGTAGCCGTTCACTCGGTTGCCGAGTTCCTCGACGACATCGTTAGTGAAAATGACTTCGTCATGCAGGATTTTCCCCGTCTCGCGGTCGAGGCAGAGGACAGACATCTTTTTTCCATCCTCGGTGGCGTTGCTCAGCCAGATCTCGTTGCCCCAAACGACCGGTGTGGCCCACGCGCGGCCGGGGATCGGTGTTTTCCACGCGACATTCTCGGTTTCGCTCCAAGTCGTCGGGAAGGGACCGGGAGTCTCGACGTGTCCGTCGCCGCGCGGGCCGCGAAAATCGGTCCATTTGGGGATTTCTTCCGCGACAGAACTGAC
>JBCCWV010000178.1:0-10397 GCA_039192745.1 Verrucomicrobiota bacterium
AACCCATCGGGACAGCTCCCGAACCGTCGACTCGGAGCAACTGCGCCGAATGACCGACGTTCTGGTTCACCGGGGCCCGGACGCCGCGGGTTATTGGGCGAAAGGAAACATAGGCCTTGGTCACAGACGACTCTCGATCATTGATCTAAGTACTGGCGATCAACCGATGCACGACGATTGCGGAAACGTGATCGCGTTCAACGGAGAGATATATAACTATGTCGAGTTGCGCGAGGAGCTGAAGGCGAAAGGGCACGTTTTTAAGAGTTCCAGTGATACAGAAGTGATTCTTGCGGCATACCGCGAGTGGGGTGTTGAGTGCCAGAATCGTTTGAACGGCATGTGGGCGTTCGCGATATGGGATTCGCAGGCTAAGAGGTTGTTTCTTTCGAGGGATCGGATTGGAGAGAAACCTCTTTATTATGCCGGCTGGGGTGGATCGCTTCTTTTTGGTTCAGAGATCAAGGCGGTTCTTGAGGCCGGCGTTCCTGCGGAGCCGGACTACTCAATGATGGAAGTCTATCTCTGTCTTAGTTATGTCCCGGCCCCTCATACTTTTTACAAACATGTGCGGTCCCTGCCGCCCGGGCATTACGTGGTCTATGAGCGGGATATGATCCTTGAGCAGAAATACTGGGATCTGCCCGCAATCGAGGACGGAGAGATGCTGTGTGACAAGGAATATGTCCATGAACAGTTCGAATCGCTCCTGCGGGATTCCGTGAGGATTCGAATGCGGAGCGATGTTCCGTTTGGTGCTTTCCTCAGCGGGGGACTTGACTCTTCTTCAGTTGTAGCCTTAATGTCAGAAGTTTCGAGTCATCCTGTTGAGACTTTTACAATTGGGTTCGAGGAGAAGGCTTTCGATGAGAGGCCGCTCGCCCAGATGGTGGCGGATTGCTTTGGGACGAAACACCATGAACGGACCGTTGAGCCGGACGCTTTTGACAAGGCGCTGGAGCGGGTCAATCACCACTACGACGATCCGTTTGGCGACTCCTCCGCTATTCCTACCGGCTACGTTTCGGAATATGCGGTGCAGAGCGTCAAGATGGTGCTGACCGGAGACGGTGGAGACGAGGTGCTTTCGGGTTACACGATGTATCAGGGCGAGAAATTTGCCGGTGCTTATCAAAGTCTCCCGCGAATTGCCCAAAGAGGTATTGCCAGTGTGGGGAAGGCGGCTTCGGCGACGATGCGAGGCGGCTTGAGATATAAATTGAACCGTGCCGTAAAGGTGGCGGAAGCGTCGGCGATGGATTTTGAATCGCGGCTGATCGCGAAGGTCGCGTGGGGGAACGAAAAAATGGTCAAGGCGATGCTGGCTGGAGCCCCTTTTGAGACGGTTCCGATTGAGGACTTCATCGGCGACCTCATGAGAAAGTGTCCTTACAGGGATCCGTTCTACCGTCTGATGTACTATCATCTGAAGAATTCATTGCCGAACGATATGCTGGTAAAAGTCGATCGTATGTCGATGGCGCATTCACTGGAAACGCGTGTCCCGTTCCTCGATCACCGTCTTATCGAATTCATGGTGGGCGTGCACAAGGATGTGAAAATGAATGGGTATGAGAGAAAGTCCGTCCTTCGAGATACGGTCGGTAGCCGCCTTCCGGAAGGGCTTTTGAAGGCGCCGAAGAAAGGCTTTGGAGTGCCCCTGCGTGAATGGTTCAAGGGACGCGACTTTGAGCGGCGACTTGGAATGCTGCGCGACTTGGATATCGGGTTGAACAAGCGGGTGCTCGGCGAGGTGGTAGATGACACTGTCAGTGGTCGACGTGATTACGGAAACTTCCTTTGGATGCTTTTTGTGGCGAGGCGTTGGTTTGAAGGAAGACCCGCAGCGTGTTGATGACACACCCTTTCTAACCATGAATCGAAAGCTAAAAGTCCTCCATGTTACCCCGATGTATCCCACGGTTGAGCGGCCGGCTCGGGGCACTTTCGTGAAGTCGCAGATCGACTCTTTGGCAGGCCTCGTCGATTCAGAGGTGCATGTGATCGAAGGAGGGCAAGGACCGGCGCCCTATCTACAAGACCTCGGATTGCTTCGTAGAAAATTGCGGGGGGACTTTGACGTGATCCATGTGCATTACGGAAATCTCGCGACCATGGTTAAGATGCTGGGAACGGGGGGGACGCCTGTCGTGACGTCTTATTGTGGCACGGACCTTCTTGGTGACCGTCCCACGACTGGTAAGCCGAGAATGCGCGATCGGTTTTACTCACCGCTCAATCGCTACTTTGCGCGTCACGATGCCCATGCCATTGTGAAGTCTGCAGTGCTGGCCCGTCAGGTTGAGTCGATTGTTGAATCACTCTCCATCGTTCCGAATGGCGTCGATATCACGAAGTTTCGGCCAATGGATCAAGAGCAGTGCCGCCGCAAGGTTGGACTGGCAGATGAAAGGCGACCAGTCATCCTTTTCGGCGCCGATCCTGCCAACCAGATCAAGAATTTTTCATTAGTAGAGTCTGCGCTCTCAAAGTTTCTTGCCGACACCTTTCGGGTCCTGACTTTCGCCGGCGGTAAAATCAAGCATGAGGATATTCCGGTCTATATGAACGCGGCCGACTTAGTGATTCTAACATCTCACCACGAGGGGTCTCCGAATGTCGTGAAAGAAGCGACAGCGTGTAGCCGACCAGTTTACGGAACTCCGTGCGGCGATGTGGAATACATGTTGGATGGTATCGGTGGTTCTCGGGTTATTGGTTACAACGCCGCCAAGTGGGCTAGAGCATTTCAGGATCTTTTGAATGGCGATCTTCCGATGCGCAACAATGGTCACGAAAAGCTGGTCGAGAAAGGAATCGATACGGGAAGCATCGCGCGGAAACTCACAGCAATTTACCGGAAGGCTGCGGGATGGCCGGAGGAGGAGAAAGTGGATCGCCCGCTGCCGTTGGCGGCGTGAAGCTGGTCGCTTTCACTATTCGCGGAACTTGAACTTCCCGGTCGGCTTGTCGTCGTTGGAACGAATGCGGGTCACGCGGGAACTGATCTCCAGCGCGCTTTGCCATCGGTCGTTGCGGTCGATGGCAATGGCTCGGCGAATGATCTCATCGAAGCGCTCGTCGACTTCGACGAACTGGTGGACGGATTTATATGGACCACGGGGAGGTTGCCCCGTGAGCAGCTCGTAGAGCAAAATACCAAGCGAGTAAATATCGGCGCGGTAGTCGATGGGAAAGAGTTGCTGGAAACACTCGGGCGCCGAGTATTCCGACAGGAGGCTGTTGGCGGATGTCGATTGTCCGGCAAGGCGAGAGAGGCCAAAGTTAGCAAGTTTAATTTCGCCCTCCGAGGTGACAAGAATATTTGGCGGTGAAATGTCGCAATGGACGACATCACGTTCGTGCGCGTATTGAAGGGCTTCGCAAATCGGCGTGATCCATCCGTAAATGTGATCCATGGTGAGTTGACCGTAGTCGAGCATGCGACGGAAGATGGACCCCTCGACATACTCCATGACAAAGTAATTTAGGCCCTCACCGGTTTGCCCGAAGTCATAGACTTTGACGATGCTCGAGTGTGTCAACTTTGCCATCGTCCTCGCCTCGTGGCGAAAGGCTTCAAAATAGGCGTCCCGGTTTTCTTCATCGACGGGCGGCAGGACCTTGATGCAAACGTCGCGGTCGAGAGTGCCGTGGCGTGCCCGGTAAAGGGCGCCGTTTTGATCCGAAGCGAAGAGATTGGAAATGTCGTAACCTTCAATGGCTGCGTTCAGTTCTCCGACATCGGGCGGGGAGAACGAAGGTGATTCTGGCGAGTGCTCAGACATGATTAGCGGGGTCTGATCGGCGGTTTCCTTAGTTTGGGTGTCTTTTAAAACGTCACAATTATTTGACGATCCACAAAGAAGATTCCAACACTTTGTCAGCATGGAATCCAGGGCAAAGGCGCCAGCTGGCGTGGTGAACGACCGTAGAAAAGCGATTTATGCAATCGTGACGGTCGTCTTGGGGATGTTGGTCCTGACAATCGTAGTGGGTGCATGGATATCGCGAAAGAAGGTGCACCAGTTCGTTCTTTACTCGGGTCAAAAGGGTGGGATTTACTTGGAGATCGCGGATGAGATTGCAAGTCAATTGAGTGAGGGCAACGACGGGTTCGAGGTGGAAGTGAGAACGACCGCGGGATCCGTGGAAAACCTTCGCGAAGTGGCTTCCGACAAAAAGGGAAGAAGTCTGGCCATCGTCCAGAACGATGTCTTTTTGCAGGACTTGCCCACAAATGGGGTGCGCAGCGTGTTGCCGCTCCATGAGGGAGTCTTGCATTTTATCGTGCCGACTTCCTCAGATGTTCAATCTGTTTCCGATTTGCGGGGTACGACTGTAGCCGGTGGTCGAAAGGGAAGCGGGACGCCGAGATTGCTTTCCGCATTACTTGATCACTACGGATTGACCGGGGAAGTCGAAGTGAGAGAACTCGGCGTTTCCGAGGCTTGTCAGGCGATGAAAGCAGGAGAGGTCGATGCCTTTCTCATGGCGATGGGATTGAAATCGCCCGCGTTGGAAGAACTGCTGCAGCAGGGTGAGTTTCGCTTGGTGGGACTTGGCGCTTCGATCGGTCCAGGGAGTGAGATAGAAGGGTTTCGCCTGACTTACCCTTTTGTCGGATCGACAATGATCCCGCGTTTCACTTATCAAGCTCCAGTCGGTTCCACGCCGGGAATTCCCCGTGAATCCAAACCGGCCATTTCCATTCGTGCCGTTCTAGTCGCGAATGAATCCCTCGATGAAGAACACGGACGCTTGATTGCAAAGACGTTGATTGAAAACCGCTCCGCACTTGCGCAGGGGCATCCGAGCGCAGCGCAGATCACGGAAGAGTTCGATCCCGGTCTTTTGCAGTTTCCGATTCATCATGGATCCTACCGTTATCTGCATCGGCACGATCCCGGGTTTCTTCGTCAGAATGCGGAGTTATTCGGGTTCCTCTTGTCTTTGGTTTTGGCGTTGACGGGATTCACGATCTCAATGCGCAAGTGGGTGAATCATCGGAAGAAGGATCGAATTGACGAGTTTTACATTCAACTCGACAACCTTCTCGCGGATCTTCGCGGGAGTGATCACACCATGGAGGAACTTCGTGAGATGGACGAGGACTTGTGGCGCATGAACCGGGAGGCCGTGCGGCAACTCGCTGCAGAAAAACTTATCGCCAATGATTCCTTCCGGATTTTCCAATCCTCGCTCTCGGAGGGGCGCCTGGAATTGCAGCGAAGGATGGAGAAGTGTGAGCAAAACAGGGAAGAATCCGGGTAATTGATTGAGAATTCCGTGACACCGGTTGTATTTCGATGTGATCAGCTTCATCCCCCGTGTTTTTGGCGCTATGCTCATTGGTGCCGCTCTTTTCCCGTTCACCGCCATTGCGGATCGACCGAATGTAATTGTCATCATGGCCGACGATATCGGCTGGGAATGTTTCTCCTGCTACGGTGGCGAAAATAACAAGACGCCCCACGTCGATGCCTTGGCTGCGAGTGGGATACGATTTGAGAACGCACACTCCCAGCCGATTTGCACACCGTCCCGAGTGCAGATTATGACCGGGATCTATAACAACCGGAACTATGTGAAGTTTGGCTTCCTCGATCCTGAGGCCACGACCTTTGGGCATCTCATGAAGGATGCGGGTTATCGCACGCTTGTTGCGGGGAAGTGGCAACTGGAAGGCGGGTTTGAAGGGCCGACGAAGTTCGGTTTTGACGAATACTGTCTTTGGCAACTGACACGTCGTCCGAGTCGATATCCCAACCCAGGATTGGAGATCAACGGGGAAGAAAAGGATTTCAAGAACGGAGAGTTCGGCCCCGATCTCGTGTCCGACTATATCTGTGATTTCATCGAGAAAAACAAAGAAGAGCCATTCTTTGTGTACTACCCGATGATTGCTCCGCACTGGCCGTTCCTTCCGACGCCGGATAGTGACGACTGGGATCCCACAATGTGGAAAGACGCGAAGGGCGAGCCTGGAGGTTTTAAGGGGCCTGAATACTGGGACGACATGGTGCTCTACACCGACAAGATGGTCGGGAAAGTCGTCGCGAAACTCGAAGAAACCGGATTGCGTGAGAACACGTTGGTCATTTTTACCGGCGACAATGGAACTTATGAGTCAGTAACTTCGGATTTTCGGGGCAAGAAGTATGTCGGCGGGAAGGGGAAGACGAAAGACAACGGAACTCACGTGCCGTTTGTCGTGAGTTGGCCCGCGGTGATCGAGCCGAATCAGGTGAGGAAGGAATTAGTCGATTTCAGCGATGTCCTTCCGACGATCGTCGAAGCTGGGGGTGGAACTGTTCCCTCCGAATTGAACGTGGACGGAAAGAGTCATGTTCCGCTCTTCCGTGGTGATGAGAGTTATGTTCCGCGCGACTATATTTATTGCTGGTATGAACGAACCGGCATTCGGGAGAAGGCGTCGGAGTACGTGAGAAATGAGAAATTTAAGCTCTACGGAGGCGGTCGATTCTATAACGTGAAGAAGGACATGGAGGAAAAGAAGGATCTGCGCGCGAATGGAGCTTACGGTGGATGGGAGAAGACCTATAAGATGCTGGATGCGGCGTTAAGGAAGCACATGCTGGTTACGGACGAGTTTGATCCGCTGTTAAATGAGAAACGTGCTCCTTATTTGAAAAAAGAAGCGGAGAAAAAGGCGGCAGCCGCGAAAGCCAAGGAAGAGAAGGCTAAAGCGAAGCAGGAGAAGGCTGAAAAGAACAAGCAAAAGGCAGCCAAGACTTGAAACGTGTTTCCAGTTTGATCGCATTTTTGGTCCTCGGCAGCGCCGGGTGGTCAACAGGTGCGACAGGGCTGGAAGCGATTGAATTCTTTGAGTCCCGCATCCGGCCGATTCTCGCGCAAGAATGCTACGAGTGTCATCGGACGGGTGGCAAGGTAAAGGGTGGACTTGTGCTGGACCACCGTGCCGGACTTCTTGAGGGTGGAGATAGCGGCCCCGCCATCATTCCTGGCAACCCGGATGAAAGTCTCTTGCTGCAGGCCATGCGTCATGAGTTGGAGGACCTGAAGATGCCAAAAGCGGGCGCGAAGTTGGAGGAAGACATCCTTTCCGACTTTGAAAAGTGGATTGCCTCCGGTGCTCCGGATCCGCGGGACCATCCGCCAACGGATGAGGAAGTGGCCGACGACAAGGCGTGGCCCGCGATTATGGAACGGCGCAAGCAATGGTGGAGTTTTCAGCCGATCACCCCGCCGGAACTGCCCGAAGTGCAATCTTCGGATCACCCGGTAGATCGATTTGTCGATGCGAGAATGGCGGAAGCGGGCTTGGAGCCAGCGCCCTTGGCGGACCCGCGAGTTCTTGTCCGCCGATTATCTTATGCGTTGACCGGGTTGCCATTGACCCCCGAGCAGATCGAAGTCGCCGACCGGGCGATCAAAGTGAAAGGAATCGGCTGGCTGGTAGATAGCCTGATGAGTCAGCCTCAGTTTGGCGAGAAATGGGCACGGCATTGGATGGATTGGATTCGTTATGCGGAATCTCATGGGTCGGAAGGCGATCCCGATATCGGAAACGCGCACCATTACCGTGATTATCTCATCCGAGCGCTCAACGAAGACATTCCTTATGACCAGCTTGTGCGAGAACACATTGCCGGTGACTTAATGGAGAATCCGAGGACGAATTCGGAGTTAGGCGTCAACGAATCGCTCATAGGAACCGCACACTGGCGCATGGTGCAGCATGGCTTTACGCCGACGGATCCGCTCGAGGAGCGAGTGCGATTCAATGACGATAAGATCAATGTTTTTTCCAAAGCATTTCTCGGTCTGACGGTTTCGTGCGCGCGGTGTCATGACCATAAGTTCGATGCGATTAGTCACGACGATTATTACGCACTCTACGGAATTTTTTCGTCGACGCGTCCGAGTCGGGCCGTGATCGATTTGGATAAGAACTCGCGATCAACGAGATACTTGCTGGAGGAGTTGAAGCCTGGAATTCGGAAAAGGTTGGCAAAAGATTGGCTGGCGTCGGTGGAATCAGTGACTGAACGTTTGGCGGCGCTTCCTCGTTCGCCGGAAGGAAAGCTCGATAAGAATACTCTGAAGTGGTTGTGGAATTCGCTGGAAACGCAAGGGGGCCGCAGGCTTTTGACGAATGATTCGGAGAACGAGACCGAGTTCGTCATGGCGTGGGATCTCCGTGACCCGGAGGAGCAATCGAAGTGGTTCAGTGAGGGGCTTGGACTTTCACGGGGTTTTGTCCAAGCCGGTGAGTTCGCCGTTTCTGTCGATGAAGTTAAGGCGCTTTCGGGGGTGTTTCCGGCCGGGGTGTACTCTCATTTGATCTCGACGAAAGATCCGGCGCGGCTGACATCGACAGATTTTGATCTCGATGACGAATATGACCTTTGGCTTCTCGTCAGCGGTTCGGGCAACGCCAATGTGCGATATGTGGTCGAGAATTATCCTCGGAAAGGGACGGTCTATAAGATCGCCGAGCTGAAAACGGATGGGAAGAGCGGCAGTCCAGAATGGCGATGGCAGAAGTTCGATCTCTCCTACTGGAAAGGGGATTCGATCCATATTGAATTGACGACGGCGCGTGACGGAGCGGTGGAAATCCGCAATTCAGACAGGTCCTGGTTCGGGATTCGTGAGGCTCGTCTCACCCGCAAGGGGGCGCCCGCACCGCAGTTGAAGCCCTTGCACTTTGATCCCGTGTTGGAATCTTTTGCGCAGACTGTTGACGGTAAGAACAGAAAAGCGGACGCCTTCAGGCTAGCGATTAGAAGCGCGATCAACGATTGGAAATCAGGTCGAGTGATCGATGCCCAAGCCGAGTTATTGCAACAGTTGCTCCGTGAAGGGCTTTTGCCGAATGAACTCAGTGCTCTTCCAACTGCGGCGCCGGTGATTGAGAAATATCGCGAACTTGAAGCTTCGTTGCCGGTGCCAACGCGTATCCCGGCGCTTGCCGAATGGAGGGGGCAGGATCATCCGCTTTATGATCGTGGAGACCATAAGCAACCCGCTCATTTGGTTTCACGACGGTTTTTGGAAGCCATTGACCCTGAGCCCTATGAAAGCGAGCTGAGCGGTCGGTTGGAATTGGCGGAAGATGTTCTACGGCTCGACAATCCGTTTACGCGCAGAGTGATTGTCAATCGTGTCTGGCACCATCTCTTCGGGCAAGGGCTCGTGCCGACGGTGGACAACTTCGGACGACTCGGGGAAAAGCCATCCCATCCAGAACTACTCGACTATCTCGCAACGCGATTCTCCGCCGAGGATGAGTGGTCGTTGAAGAGCCTCATTCGGTTTTTGGTTTTAAGCGATGCCTGGCAGCGGGACAGCCGGCCGTCGGAATTGGCGAAGACCATCGATCCCGACAATCGACTTTTGTCGCATTTTTCTGTCCGAAGACTGGAGGCAGAGGCCATCAGGGATTCCCTTCTGGCCGTATCGGGTCAACTCGACTACCAGATGTTTGGTGAGCCGATCATGGGAGGAACACCGCGCCGATCAGTGTATATGCGGATCAAGCGCAACAATCTCGATCCCTTTTTGAGCGTGTTTGATGCACCCACTCCATTTGCGACGAAGGGTCGCCGGGATAGCACGAATGTTCCTGCCCAGTCGTTGACCCTCTTGAATGATCCGTTCGTCATCAATGCCTCGAAAGAGTTGGCGGAGAGAGTGAAAGAGGATTCTTCGCTTCGGGATGACGCGGCCCGTGTTTCACGGTTGTGGCAGCTTGCACTAGGTCGGCAGCCGAGGGAGTCAGAGGAAGAGATGATTTCTGCGTTCATCGATCAAGTCGGCGCAAGAGAGGAAGAAGTCAGCAGGGAATTGGCAGAGATTCACCACGAGATTGAGAGGGGTCGCAAGGAAACTGCCGCCATCCTTGGTCCTGTTCTGGAGAAGCTGGAACGGGAAAACGCGAAGGAAGAGACAGCCGCAACCCAAGTTCAGCTCATGCCTGAACCGGTTTCCTATTGGGATTTTGAGGATGACTTCCGGGACGGCTTCGGAAAACTTCATGGAAAAGAGAGAGGACAAGTGGAGATCGAAAACGGCGCGCTCGTCTTAAATGGCGATGGGTTCGTGGCGACCGAAACAATGGAGAAACCTTTGCGCGAGAAGACCATGGATGTCCTTGTTGAACTTCAGACTCTTGACCAAACAGGAGGTGGAGCGATGACGGTGCAGGATCTTCGTGGCGCCGTTTTTGATTCAATCGTATTTGCTGAGCGTTATCCCAAGCAATGGGTGGCGGGGAGTAACAACTTCAGGCGTTCGACGGAATTTGATGCCGAGTGGGAAGATGCGGCGGTGGACCGACCGGTGAGGGTGACGCTTGCTTACGATTCCGACGGAACGATCCGGGGATACCGGGACGGTCGGCCTTACGG
>JBCCWV010000179.1:0-10336 GCA_039192745.1 Verrucomicrobiota bacterium
ATGAACAGCTTTTCAACGAGTGCCGACACTCGCGAGCACCTCGCCAAATACACCGAACTTGGCGACCCTGCGGATCTGGAGTTTGTGCAAAACAAGGCGCCGAAAATTGACGCCGACTCCCTCGCCCCGGCTGATGCCGAAGGCAACGAGGGCCTCGAATGGTGCCCGCCCGGTCACGGTGATTTGTATCCGGCGATTCTTGCTTCCGGCAAACTCGACGAACTTCTCGCCGCCGGTGTGAAGTATGCCTTTGTCTCCAACTCGGACAATCTTGGTGCAACCCTGGACGGGACACTCTTGAAGTATTTCGCCGAGTCGGATCAGCCGTTCATGATGGAAGTAACCCGTCGCACCCCCGCTGATCGAAAGGGCGGTCACCTCGCCGTCGACAAGACCACAGGCGGCCTATGCCTTCGAGAATCCGCTCAGTGCGCGGATGAAGACGAGGGTTCGTTTCAAGACATTGACCGCCACCAGTTCTTCAATACCAACAACCTGTGGCTCCGGCTCGACCTTTTGAAAGAGGAACTCGACAAGAACGGCGGCTACCTTCCGTTGGCGGTAATTCGCAACAAGAAGACGCTCGATCCCCGTGACAGCGACTCCACGGCGGTCCTGCAATTGGAAACGGCGATGGGCGCGGCAATCTCCTGCTTCGAGGGAGCGGGTGCGATCAACGTCCCGCGGCGTCGCTTCGCTCCCGTGAAAACGACCGATGATCTTCTCTCTCTCCGATCCGATGCCTATGTTTTGACCGAAGACTTCCGTTTGCAACTGGACCCCGATCGTCAAGGCAAGCCGCCGACGGTGAAACTGGACAAGGGACACTACAAACTCGTGGACGGCCTCGAGCGGGCCTTGAAGAAAGCCGTGCCATCGTTGATTGCCTGCGATTCTTTGGAAGTATCCGGGCCTGTAATTTTTGGCGAAAATGTGAGGATCGAAGGCAAGACGAAGCTTGAGAATGATTCCGAGGATTGGAAAGAGGTCCCCGGCGCGATCTACAGGGATCAGACGGTGAAGGTTTGATTCCTGGAAGCCAGCTTTCAGGAAGGATCGACCAACTCTCCGGAATCCGGGTCGAAGTAAGGGAGACCGTTCTTGTGTCGGGATGACGCGAAGTGCCTTCCCAGTGCCTCGATTTCTTCCGCCGCCTCAAGCCTTTCCTTGAGCGTCAGTTTTTGCCATCGGCGGAGATTCTCGAGGCGGCTGCCGTCCCAAGTGGTGGAGGACCAATCTTCAGTCTGTTGACTTTCCATCCGTTTCTAGTCGAAGGATTTGTTCGAGATGTTCAATGTCGTCTAGATCTCTGGGTCTTGCCGCCTCTTTTTTCATCTCGATCAGCGTTTCAATCGATGCGTAGCGAGACGCTGGACCACCGTCCTGCATCACATCAAGAAGACACTTTTCCCACTCTTCATCAAACGGGAATGGGTGATCAATGAAGACGTCCAACGGTGTTTCGCGATGCTCGTCACTCCAGAATTTCAAGACACGCATTCCTTTTTCTCGTTGCCATCGTTCCCGATTTTCCTCGTCGCTGAATTCCTCCGCAGAAACCGGGACACTGGGCCGATAGCCAATTGATTCGAGGGCTGAAAACGCCCTTTGAATATTGTCAGGAACCAATTCAATGACAATGTCGGCATCTCTCGTTGCTCTCAAATAACCGTGGGCGATTACGGCGATTCCGCCAACAACAATGAAGCGGACATTACTTGAGTCCAAAGCCTTTTGGATCGCGAGAAGACTCCCGGTTTTCATGAAGTTTTCGCATCATCCGGTTTCTCCAGCCGCGGAAAAAGCGGCTTGGCTTTCCCTGTTTCGTGTCCTGAGGTGAGCATTCCCCATGAAATGTCGCCAAGTGTGAATCCATCAGGTAATTCGAAGCGCAGTTGTGACCGAATCTTCTCCGCGGATTCGGGGATAACCGGACTGATGTAAACGCTGATGTGCGCGAGGGTTTCTGCCAGATGATACAAGACGCTGGCGAGACGGTCCGAATTCGCGTCGTCCTTGGCCAGCGACCACGGGGCGCACTGGTCGACGTAGGCGTTGCAGGCGGAGATGATATCCCAGACGGCGGCGAGAGCTTTGCTGACTTGGAAGTCGTCCATCTCTTTCGCGTATTTTGCCGGTAGGGCTTCGACCTGGCTTCGCAGACCCGAATTCAATTCATCTTCGTGGGTGAACTCCGTCAACGCTCCGCCCTGGTAACGCTTGATCATGTTGAGCGTGCGGTTGAGCAGGTTGCCTAAATCGTTCGCGAGATCCTGGTTGAAACGCACGAGTAAGCGCTCATCACTGAAATCGGAGTCCTGCCCCGTGCTGATGTCGCTCATCAGGTAGTAGCGCAGCCCGTCGGCGCCGACTTTGTCCATGAGTTCGTGGGGATCGACGATGTTCCCGAACGTTTTCGACATCTTTTCGCCTTTGATGTTCCACCATCCGTGAACAAGCAGACGCGGAATGTGTTCGTCGGGAAAGCCGAGAGCGTGCAGGATGCAGAGCCAGTAAACCCCGTGCGCGGGAACGAGGATATCCTTGCCGATGACATGGGCGTCGCAGGGCCAGAGCGATTCGAAATCCGGGAGTTCGCCGCTTTCGTCGAGGTAGCCGGCGAAGCTGATGTAATTCGTCAGCGCGTCGAACCAGACGTACGTGACAAAGTTAGTATCGAAGGGGATTTCGATGCCCCAAGTCAGGCGATCCTTCGGACGTGAAATGCAGAGATCGCTGCCCGCCGCTGCTTCAACGGCGTTCACGAGTTGCGAGAGCCGGAAGTCGGGGAAAACGCGATCAGGATTCGCTTTCAGAAATTCAAGCAACCACGGCAAGTGCTCGCTGAGCTTGAAGTAGTAGTTCTCTTCTTCGAGTTCAACGACTTCGCCCCATTTGGCGTCCCAGGTGCCGTCTTCGTTTCTTTCTTTCTCGGTGATGTATTGCTCTTCCTTGACGGAGTAGAAACCGGAGTAGGTCGCCTTGTGGATCTGGCCGTTGTCGAAGAGCTTCTGCAGGATCGCCTGGACGACGCGTTTGTGAACATCGTCGGTCGTTTCGGCCCAGCCGTCGTAATCGAGGTTGAGCGCTTCCCAAAGTGCTTTGAACTTTTTCGTGATCTTGGCGACGTGGGTCGCGGGATTGATGCCGGCCGTCTCGGCCGTTTGCTGGACCTTTTGCCCGTGCTGATCGACGCCGGTGAGGAAGTAGACCTTTTTCCCGACGAGCCTCTGGTAACGGGCGATGCAATCGGCGAGGACTTTTTCGTAAGCGTGACCGATGTGCGGCGGCGCGTTCGTGTAATCGATGGCGGTCGTGATGTAATACGTGTCCTTCGGCATGGGATGTGAGGATAGGAACCACGAAATGGCGCGAAAGGACACGAAAAGTTTTGCCTTTGGAAGGTGGGACTTGAAACCGGACGATTCGCGTGGCAAGCCCCTTGCCATGATCCGCAAAGACGACATCGGAGCCCTCTGGAAAGGAGCCGCCATGGGCGCGGCCAACGTCATTCCCGGCGTCTCCGGCGGGACAATCGCCTTCATCACGGGGATCTACGAAAGGCTGATCAATGCCCTGAAATCCTTCGGCGTCGATGCAGTGAAGTTGCTGCTGAAAGGGAAGATCGGTGAATTCGCGAAGTTGACCGACTTGCGCTTCCTCATCGTCCTCGGAATCGGCGCCGTCCTGAGCGTGCTCACGCTCGCGAAGGTGTTGAAGTGGGCCTTCGCGGAGCACGATCTTCTCGTATGGGCCTTCTTCTTCGGATTGATCGCGGCTTCCGTCCCGGCGGTGGGACTAATGGTGAAGAAGTGGAGTGCCGGACCGATAGTGGCTTTGATAGTCGGTCTGGCCCTCGCAACGTCGATGGCATTTCTCGGTCGCGCTGATCAGAATGAAGGGTTCTTTTACCTCATGATCTGCGGTGTGGTGGCAATTTGCAGCATGATTATTCCAGGTCTGAGTGGGTCTTTTGTATTGCTTTTGTTAGGAAATTACGAACTCATCATGCTCGACGCGGTGAATAATCTCCGGGAAGATATCGGGGCAGCGATGAAGATATTGATTCCGGTGGGACTCGGAGCGGTCGCGGGCTTGATTTTGCTTTCACGTCTTCTCAGTTGGCTCTTCAAGAACTACCACGATTTCGCGGTGTCGTTGATTACGGGCTTTGTCGCCGGGTCACTGGTCATCATTTGGCCGTGGAAAGACGCGGTGGTGGAGACGTTCACGAAGGAGGATGGCGAAGTGAAAGAGAAGATTATCGGTTTCGAAAACTGGCGTTTGCCGGATGTCACGAGTTCCGGCGATCTATTGGCCATCGGGATCGCAGTGATTGGATTTCTCGCGGTGTGGTTGATTGAAAAGTCGGGAAGGAAGTCTGAGGCCTGAACGGGTGAGGTGAAAGGAGTCGGCAAATGGAGCGCCCGTGCCCTTACGGGCCCCACTCACCGCTGCGCGAAGCGCCAAGCTATTTCGCCTGCGGCGAAGGGAACTCTAAATGCCCGTGAGGGCACGGGCGCTCCGGCAGAGTCGACTTCGCGTCTGCAGCGTTTTGCGGGGTGGCCTGATCCAAGACGAACGGTTGCGTCGCAGTCGTTTCCTTCGTATTGCAAAGCATGAGGAGACGGATCATCGGGGCGCTTTTACTTGGCGCTCTCCTATCTGGATGTAGCCGCGAGCCATCCAACGCACTGGTCGTGGGGATGGAACTGACCTACCCGCCGTTTGAAACGCGCGACACCCAAGGAGAACCTTTCGGGGTAAGCATCGACCTCGCCGAAGCTCTTGCCGCCGATCTTGGGAGACCGCTGGTGATTCGCGACATGGCTTTCGACGGTCTCATTCCCGCTCTCCAGTCAGGAAAGATCGACATTATTCTTTCTTCGATGACGAAAAACGTGAAGCGGGAGCAGTCCATCGACTTCAGTGATCCCTACGTTTCGACTGGGCTCAGCATTCTTGTGCCGAAGGATTCGCCCGTGCAGTCCATTGATGACATCGACAAAGCCGGGCAAAAGTTGGTCGTTAAGATTGGAACCACCGGTGATATCTATGCGACCGATCACTTGAGAAATCCCGAAATCATCCGTCACGACTACGCAGTTGCCTGCGTCGAAGAGGTGGCGGCGGGCAAGGCAGACGCATTCATCTACGATCAATTGTCGATCTACGAGAATTGGAAGGAACGCCAGGAAAAGACACGGGCGATTCTTGAACCGTTTCAGATGGAGGTATGGGCCGTTGGAATCAAAAAGGGGAACGAGGGAATGAAGTCGGCGGTGAATGCCTTCCTAACGAAGTTCCGCGAAGAAGGCGGCTTCGAGAAGCTGGCAGAGAAACATTTGAAAGAGCAGCAGGCGGCCTTTGCCGAAATGGGGACAAGCTTTATCTTTTAGCCAATGCGCACACCCCTTTGGCGGCATTGGGCGGCAACCGTTTTGGTTACTGTCTTTGTGTCCTTTGCTTGTTTCGTGATCTTCACGAAGCTCGACGCGCGGTGGGAAGTGGCTTGGGAAAACCGGACGCTCTTTTTCCGTGGGTGGCTGACAACTTTGATGATTTCGATTGCCGCTCTCTTGCTGAGTGTGGTTTTCGGGGTGCTACTCCTCGCCGGGAGGAAGTCGCCGTATCTTGCGCTGCGATGGTTTTGCACGGCCTATGTCGAGTTCATTCGCTCCAGCCCGCTCCTGGTCCAGCTCATCATCGGTTACAACCTTTTCCTGCCCGCTTTCGGGATCGATGATCGCTTCGCTTCCGGCGTGTTGATTCTCTCGTCGTTTTGCGGGGCCTATCTGAGCGAAATTTTTCGAGGGGGAATCGAATCCGTTTCCGCGTCGCAGCGAGAGGCGGCACGAGCGGTGGGGTTTGATCGCTGGCAGACTTATCGCTACGTGATTATTCCCCAGGCGGTGCGCAGAGTCTTGCCGGCCGTTACAGGACAGTTCGCGAATTTGATCAAGGATTCCTCGCTCCTCTCGGTCATTGGGTTGACTGAGTTTACGCGACAGGGACAAAGTATTGCCGCGCAATTTGCGGCGGGATATTCGGTATTCATTCCCATTGCCGTGGGTTACTTGATTCTAACACTGCCACTTTCCGCCATCGCGGCGTGGCTGGAAAGGAGGTTCCGGTTTGAATCTTGAATTAAAGAAAATCGGAAAACGCTACGGCGAACAGCATGCGCTTCGTGAAGTGAACTTCGATTCAAAAGATTCGCAAACGCTGGTTCTCATTGGACCTTCCGGGGGAGGGAAATCGACGCTCCTGCGGCTCGTGGGCGGACTGGAAGTTCCGGACGACGGCGAGATTCTTTTTGACGGAGAAGCGTTATCAAAAGACCGGACGGCGCTTCGTCGGACGCGAGCGAAAAACGGATTTCTTTTCCAAAGCTACAATCTGTTCCCGCACCTGACGGCGCTGCAGAACGTCGCGCTTCCGTTGGAGAAAGTGCATGGGGTCGCCGTTGCGGAGGCGAGGGAAACAGCTGCGAATTGTCTGGAGCGCTTCGGTCTCAGTGGTCACGAGTCGAAGCATCCCGCGCAACTCTCTGGTGGACAACAACAAAGGGTAGGTCTTGCCCGGGCCGTCGCGCATCGGCCTAAGATGCTGATTCTCGACGAACCGACCTCCGCGCTCGATCCGGAGATGACTGCGGAGGTTTTGGAATTCATCGACGAACTTCTTGGAGAAGGGCAGCGTATCATTCTCTCCACGCATGAAATGGGTTTTGCCAAACAAGTTGCAGACCAAGTGCTCTTTCTTGGGGATGGCAACTTGGTTGAACATGGTCCACCGAAAAAACTTTTCGAGGAGCCCGAATCGGAGCAAGTGAAACGGTTTATGTCGCGTGTGATGAAATGGTGATGAAACCAGCCACTTGTCCAGATATGAGAACCACGAAAAACGCGAAAAGGCGCGAAAGAGAAACAGTGTGGAAGATTTTCGCGAGTTTTCGCGATCTTTCGTGGTTCAACTCTTGCCGGGTAAACGAAGCATGACAGTGGATTCGAGTTCGACTTGCGACGCTGTTGTTGTCGGTTCCGGCCCGAATGGGTTGGCCGCGGCGGTGACGCTGGCGCGTGAAGGGGCTTCGGTTCTCGTTCTTGAAAAACATGAGAAGCCCGGTGGTGGAACTCGAACGACGGAACTCACTTTGCCGGGTTTTAAGCACGATGTGTGCTCGGCGGTGCATCCCATGGCGATGGCGTCGCCGTTCTTCAAGACAATCGATTGGGCAAAGCATGGAGTGGATTGGAAGAATGCCGAAGTGCCACTGGCTCATCCACTGGACGCCGGAGAAGCGGCGGCGATGTATCGTTCCGTCGAGAAAACAGCGGCAGGGCTCGGCGAGGACGGGGAGACCTATCGGCGGGTTTTTGAGCCGCTCACCAAGATCGCGGGAAAGCTATATGATGACCTCCTGGGCCCGTTTCGGATCCCGCGGAACCCGGTGGAAATGACGCGGTTCGGTCTGCCTGCGCTTCTTCCGGCTACGACCTTTGCAAAGCGTTTCAAGACCGATAAAGGACGGGCGTTGTTTGGAGGGAACGCGGCCCATTCGATTCAGCAGCTGGAGAATCTGACGACCTCGGCCATCGGCATCATGCTCATGGTCAGCGGGCATGCGGTGGACTGGCCGGTGCCGGAAGGCGGGTCGCAGTCCATCACGCGAGCGCTGCTTTCCGAGTTGGAATCGCTGGGTGGAGAGATCGAATGCGGGGTTGAGGTGCAGAACTTTTCCGAGCTGCCGAAGTCGAAAGCGGTGCTTTTCGATACGTCTCCGTCTGCGATGGCATCGATCTGTGGCGATAAGTTGCCGGAGGGATATCGCAAGCGATTGGGACGATACCGTCACGGTCCGGGAATTTTCAAACTGGACTGGGCGTTGAGCGAACCCATTCCTTGGGAAGCAGAAGCCTGTCGCAAAGCCTGCACGGTGCATGTGGGCGGGACGCTGGAGGAACTGGCGGTTTCCGAGCGTGATTGCTGGGAGGGGAGGCATTCGGAGAATCCGTTTGTTCTCGTCGCCCAGCAGAGCCTCATGGACGCCTCGCGCGCGCCTGAAGGAAATCATACCGGTTGGGCTTACATGCACGTGCCATCGGGATCGACGCGGGACATGACGGAGGTTATCGAAAAACAAATCGAACGCTTTGCGCCGGGCTTCCGCGACTGCATCCTCGAAACGCACGCGATGAATTGCGAGGACTTCGAACGCTACAATCCGTATTTTATCGGAGGCGACATCATTTGCGGGGTGCAGGACTGGCGCCAGCTTTACACGCGGCCAGTCGCCCGGTTGAACCCTTACACGACTCCGGCGAAGGATGTTTTCATTTGCTCTTCGGCCACGCCTCCAGGTGGGGGAGTGCACGGAATGTGTGGGTATTGGGCGGCGAAGGCAGCGATGAAAACGCTTCTATAAGATGGGTTTTGATGAATAAAATAGTTTTGCAGCCGACTTCAACACATAGAAAAAAGAAAACGTGTTTCTAAAAGACACCAACTTATCCGCTTCGGCCCACTCGCATTGACTCACAGCTTTACTTCCTGAAATAGCTCTTCGTCTGCGTCCCAAAAAGCAAGCTCCAAATTAGCTAAAGCTGATTCCTTCGCCGCGATTTCAACATATCTAGCGCAGGTGTCACGCATGTCTCGTAGTCTCTTATCAAATTCATTGTCATCAATTCCTGAGTTTACCAGTTCTTCATAAGTGGAGAGCATTTTTTCGGAAAACACCTGACAAAGTGCTTTTTCTATTCGGTCAAAAGAACCTCGAGCCGATGGGAAAATTATAACTCTTCCTGAGTCCAACCAGAACTCAACCATGATGAAGTCCCAATTGATGCCACTATTCAACTCGATTATTTGGTTAGAAAACACATTCCACACTTCCTTGAAAATCTCCACTTTCGGAGTTTCTGCGACTTCTAATGTGAAAATTATATCCCCTCTATTTTCTTCCTTGGTCCAGTTCATGGGTTCAGTTCTTTTTTCTCTTATGATGTTGCAGAATATGAATCATTTGTCTATGAAAGGACTCCCAGAGAAGTGGCGATGAGAACACTTGATTGAGCCTTCTTACACCAACGTCAAGACAATCGCCACGCACATCAGCGCTGACCCGATCAATCGCTTCTGCATGATATCCCGGCCGACGGTTTTTCCCTCCTGATTGCCGAACCAGTGGCCGATGGTCCAGACCATGAGGACGCCGATGAGGCCGCGGGTGGAGTAGACGATGTTGATCTCGGTGGCTTTGCCGAATTGGCCAAGGGCGATGGCGATGAGGACGGCCTGGGCGCCGAAGGCGAGGCCGCCCCAGATGAGGAATGGCCAGGCTTTGCGAGGAATTGTCGTCAGCGGCTCACTGAAAAACGGCATGACGGTGAAAGAGAACAATCCAAGCGCCATGGCCATGACGATGAGGAATGGCGTGGTGCCGAAGCTCTCGTTGCGGTAGCCCATGAAGGCGTCGGTGAAGCCGAAGAAAACGCAGGCGATCGTGCAAAGGAGAATGGTCTTTCGGTGCTGCAGCGTCTTTTTCAGCGTCCCGCCGCCGACGAGAAAGACGGCAAGGGTTGAAAGAATAGCAGCGGCCCAAAGGGTCGGACCGATCTCGTCGGTTCCGATGAAAAAGGAAATGATGGCGACGAAGATGACTTTGAGTCCCATCAGCGGCGATTGCACCGAAACGTCGCCGACCTTGATCGCGAGGGTCACGACCAATTGGCCGATGAAGAAGACGGCGCCCGTGGCAATGGGCCAACCGACGTGGGACCAGTTGGGCTTTTCATCGACAAACGGCAGGAGCGCGAGAAAGCAGAGTGCGAGGACGACGTTCGAGACGAAGAACGACCGCAATACGCCGCCGCCGTGCGCCATTCCCTCCTTCAAGAGGATGCTGCCTAACGGAAATACAATCGCTCCCGCAAAGGGAAGGAGGAGATACCAGTGCAAACTTTTTTCTGAATTACTGGCGCTCGAGAATCTCGACTTCGTAGCCGTCGGGATCGGTGACAAACGCCATTTTTGAGTCTCCGCCGCTGAACTTCTCGCGCCACTGGTCGGGCCAGATTTCGATGCCGTCGTTCTCCAGTTTGTCGCAGTATTCGATGATGTCAGTGACGCCGACGCAGGTGTGCATGAGGTCTTCGGGGAACTCGACCTTGAAGTCGGGGGAGTAGGTGAGCTCGAGGAAGTGTTCATTGCCGGGCAGTTCCATGAAAGCGAGTTGATTCCCGGCAGGGGACTTGTCATTGCGGCGCGTGCACTCGAATCCGAGTTTGGAGTAGAAAGCCATCGACTTTTCGAGGTCGCTCACGCGAATGCG
>JBCCWV010000180.1:0-10273 GCA_039192745.1 Verrucomicrobiota bacterium
AACGCAGCACCATTAGCCGACTGGAATTGCGGGACCTTGGACATTCGTACGATGGCAAGGAATCCGCGCTTGAGGGGATCAGTCTTTCTGTGACCCGCGGGGAAACGGTTTGTGTGTTAGGCCCGAGCGGTTGCGGAAAGAGCACCTTGCTCCGGATTCTCGCCGGTCACACCAAACCGTCTGAAGGTCATGTCCTTTTCAATGGCTATTCGCTTTACCGCTATGTGCAGAATTTGCGGCCCTACATTTCGTTTATTCCTCAGGAGGAAGCGTTTGACCCCCTGCTCACGGTTGAGGAAAACATCGATTGCTCGGCATCGATCCGTTGCCCGCAGTTGTCCCGGGCCGAACGGCACAAGCGTCGTGACGGGCGACTTGTGGAACTGGGATTGAATGAACGTCGTCACCGTCTTGCCGGCGATGCCCAGAATAAGAACCTCTCCGGCGGTGAACGGAAGCGGCTGAATGCCGGAATGGACATGATCGGGATATCCGATGTCTTCCTCTTCGACGAACCGACATCCGGTCTCTCCTCCAAGGATTCCGAGTATGTGCTCGAAGTTATTCGGAGCCTTTCGCAAAACAAGATCACCTTCGTCTCCATTCACCAGCCGAGCGCCCGGCTCTTTCACCAATTCAACAAGGCACTGCTTCTCGACCGCGGCGGAAAGATGGCCTTCTTCGGCACGCCAACGGAGATGATCGCCTACTTCCAAAACGCACGGATGGAAGACACGGGCGATGAACCAAAGGAAGATCCGGCGACGACTTCGCCCGACATCATCTTTGACGTTCTCGAGGCGCCGTTGCGTGACTTGAGTGGTGATATCGTCTTTGAGCAGGACAGTCGAGGGCATCTCCTTCCCGCTCGCCGATACACACCGAACTACTGGCGTGACCGCTTCCAGTCCCATCAGCTGATGGCGGACGTGACTCACCCCGAATTGAAAACCGAGCTGGGGGAGGAAAGCATTCCGCGCACGTTGCCGAGTCCGCCCGAGCGGGGCTGGCGGGCGGAAATGCTACAGTTCCAGACATTTCTTCAGCGTGCATTCCGCATCAAGATGCGCAATCGCATGAATCTGGCGACGACTCTGCTTGAGGCGCCGGCATTGGCGATTCTTGTCGCGTGGGTTCTCCGGTTTTCGGAAGAGGGTGAATACACTTTCGCGTCCGCTTACCACCTGCCGAGTTACATTTTCCTCACGCTGGTCATCGCATTGTTCCTTGGGCTGACCAATAGTGCTGACGAGATCATCCGCGACCGTGCGTTGCTCAACCGCGAGAAAGGTCACGGGACGCGGGTGCTTTGGTATGTTCTCAGCAAATTCCTCGCCCTCTCGTTTTTCGCGCTCGTGCAATGTGTCGTCTATCTCCTGATCGCGAACTGGATTCTTGGGATTAGGGATATGTTTTTGATTTACCTGGGATGGATGTTTGTGACGGCGCTGTGCGGGCTTTCGGCCGGACTTCTTATCTCCAGCCTCGTGCGTGATGTGAAGACTGCTTTAAACATCATTCCGCTCGTTCTTATCCCGAATATCATCCTTGGTGGTGCTTTGATTAAGTACGAGGAAATGAATCGAAACCTCGATTTTGCCTACCGGCTGAAACGTCTCCTTGTTGCGGACGGGGAGGAGAATTCTGATCCGCCCAGTGATTTGCGCGTCCCTTCCATTTGCGAGTTCATGCCGCTTCGCTGGTCCTACGAATCGATGGTTCTCTCGCAGGACCGCCTCAATCCGCTCGCCCGTCGTCAGTCGGAACTCGAGGATGTTATCAACGAAATTCGAGTAATTCCTCTCGAAGAGCGGACGGAAGCGCAGAATGAAAAGCTCAATGTGGTGAAGGAGGCGCTCTCCATCGTCTCCAGTCTAAGTGCACCGACAGCTGCGGAGATTCAGGAATTGCTTGCCAAGGTGGATCGAGATATCGCGGCCAGCCAGATCGATTACGAGGATTACTTGCCTGACGAATCTGTTCCGTACGATGACCTCGTTTCAGTGATCGATATCTATGAGAACCAAAAGATCCGTGACCTGACGACAAAGGCGGAGATGGAACGTGAGGATAAGTATCGGATCGAGAAACCAAACGTCTTTTTTGGCGTGAAGAAAAGACTGTTCGGGACAGAAATGGAAACGCTGAGATTGAACGGCAGCGTCCTCGTAGTGATTACGATTTCCTTGATGGTGGTCGTCTGGTTGACGCTGGCAAGGCAGTTGAGGCGGGTGTAGCGTTCGATAATTAGGTAATTTCGGGTTATAAGTGGAAATGAGAGATATAGATCCGGAATTGCTGGAGAATCCTTTGTTCAAAGAATTGATGGAGGAGGGGCTCGCTATGCAAGATCGGTTTAAGGCTGAGCCGGTTTACGCAAAAACCGGAAAAGGATACTTGGAGAGTGAAGGGGTTGAAAAACTGCGAGAGATCAAAGAGGGAAAGTAATCTGCTGTCGGTCGCGAAGAGCAAACGGGTTAAGACATTGGCAAAATGAAAAAATGGTTGGAGCCGTTTACCTGGAAGATCGTGACGGCTCAAAATCTTGTCTTGTGTAATGCGAAGAACGCTTTGCACAAACCAACCTCTGACGGGCATGAAATCACCCGAAGACTCTGAGAAGAGAGGCATGCAGAGTTGATGCGTTTAGAGGATGCGGTCGAACCTTGTCGACGCTGTCACAAGATGGCTCCGTTTTGCTTTTACAACGGCAACACGTTTGCTTCAATCGTCCTTCTCATCATCAAGAAAATAGGGTTGCGCCCTGAAGAGGAATTCATCGTTCGGACTCTTGCTGGACATATTGTCGCAGGAGTCGCGACAGGAGAAGAAGAAAAAGCTTTTGCGGAATTCTGTGCGTCACTCTGAAGGAATTTTTCCACACAGGGGGGCAATTTATTTTTTGGCCTTAAACGCCTTCGACTGGTAAGTGACCGGTTCGCCTTCTTCGGGTTCGATGGTGGGATGAAGGAGTCGGCGATGGAAGTCCTCGAGCTGCTGCTTACGAACGGTGTGGGCGTGTTCCTGCTGTTGAGCGAATTTCTCGGGATCAAAGGCCGGATTGACCGTCATAGGGCGCGCTTCGAGACTTTCTTTCCAGTTGTTCAACTTCGTTGCCATGGATTTCACCAGACCTGGGTAATTGTCGGCGAGGTCGTTTTGTTCGCCGACGTCGGTGCGGACGTTGAAGAGACGGAGGGAACCGTCTTCGAGGTTCTCAATAAGTTTCCAATCACCTTCCATGATGATACTGGTCGGCTCGCCGCCTTGATTGCTGTAATGCGGATAGTGCCAGAAGAGCGGGCGGTCTTGGATGGGGCCGCTTCCGGTGAGCAATGGAACCAAACTGACGCCGTCCATGTGTTGCTGAGGTCGCAGAGGAAGGCCGCAGGCTTCGAGGATGGTTGGATAGAAGTCCGTGCCGGTGGCTGGCGTTTTGATGAGGGCGGGTTTGGCCTTCGCGGGCCAGCGGATGTAGTAAGGCTGACGGATACCGCCCTCGAATTCGATGCCCTTGCCGCCGCGGAGGGGCAGGCAGGAAGTGGAGAAGGCGTCGCCCGCGGAAACGCCACCATTGTCGGAGGTGAAAATCACGATGGTGTTATCGGCGAGACCGAGTTCGTCGAGTTTGTCGAGAACGATTCCCACGGCGTCGTCCATTGATTCCATCATGCCGCCGTAAATGGGGTGATCCTGCACCTGGCGCACGGGGATGCGGACGTCGTTCAGGAACCGCTCTTTTGGCTCGGGAAGTTGAAGGGCTTTCTCGCGATATTTTTTGTAGAGTTCGACTGTTGTCTGGTCAGGGCCGTGAACTGAATAAAAACTCAGCATGGCGAAGAAGGGACCGTCTTTCGCGGAATCGATGAAGCTGGCAGTTTCTTCACCAAGCCGAATGGGAAGGGACTCGCCAACAGGGCCGTCTTCGAGTTTCGGATTCTTATAGGGCGAGAAAAAGCCGCCGGGAGGGGATCCGCGTTCGTGACCGCCTTTGTTAATGTCGAAGCCTTGGTCTTCGGGAAAGAATCCTTCGCTGCCGAGGTGCCACTTCCCGGCAAAAAAGGTGGCGTAACCAGCTTTTTTCAGAGCTTCGGCGATAGTGACTTCCTCGAGGGGAAGTTCGAGAAGATGTTCGGCGGGAAGATGCGAAGTGTTTCGCTTCCACTTGTCAGGTTGGTTCAGGCCTTTGTCGTTGATCCAGTTGGTGAGGTGAATACGGGCTGGATACTTGCCGCACATGATGCTGGCTCGTGACGGGCTGCAAACTTGGCAAGTCGCATAGCCTCGCGTGAACTTCACGCCTTCGTTGGCAAGGCGGTCGATATGGGGCGATTCGTGAAAAGTGCTGCCCTCGTTCGTGAGGTCATGGATGCCAAGGTCGTCGGCGAGGATGAGGACGACGTTGGGTTTTTCAGCTTGGAGCGAGACGCAAGAGGCGAAGAGCGAGAGGAGGAGGGGGATGAGAAAAGGGTGTTTCATGGTGGGAGTTTTTTTTATGCGCGTTTCGGGCACGGACTCAGGATTCGATCACAGGCTGGAAGCCTGTGCTACTATTTTCGTGACATTTGGGGCTGCGCGCTCATTCTCTGGAGACATGAGAAATCCCCTTCTTTCGATATTGCTGACAATCGGTCTTTGCTCCGCGCTCAACGCGGCTGATGAAGAGAAAAAGCCGGAAAAAATTCTATTCACGAAGCTTTCCAAAGTCTCTGATTTTGAAACCGCCGGAAATTGGATGGAGAAAGAGGGTGGAGTGTTGCATTTGAAGCCGCGGGAGGGCGAAGAAGGTTGGAAGCGCTATGACGCGTATCTTTGGTTTCCGGAACAGTATGAGGACTTCGTCTGCAACTTTGAGTTCAAGCTCGGGCCGGAAGGGAATTCTGGATTTTACTTCCGCATTTCCGACAAGGTTGACGCGACGAAGCATGGGTTTGAAGTGCAGCTTAAGGACGATCATGGCAAAACGGATTTTGGTCCCCACGATGTCGGTGGCGTGATCAAAACGTCTGCCCCGAAGGTGAATGCCGTGAAGCCCGCGGGCGAGTGGAACACGATGACCGTTCGCCTCAAGGGATCCAACCTCTTTGTGAAACTCAACGACCAGGTTGTACAGCAGGTGAATCTGGAAAAGGCGCGTCCAAAAGACAAGCCTCTCGCCGGAAAAGGCTGGATCGCCATTCAGGATCACGGCCAGGAGTTCTGGGTGCGGAATATTCGCATCAAGAAACTGTAAAAGCACTCCAGGGCTTTGCGCCTCATGTTCCGGGTTTGGATTCTCGTCCTTTGTTCCCTCTGCGTCCTTCCCGGCGCGGAGCATCCCAACATCGTTCTCATTCTTGCCGATGATCTCGGCTACGGGGACTTAAGTTGTTACAATCCGGAATCCAAAGTCGAAACGCGTCATCTTGATAAGTTGGCGGCTGATGGACTGCTCTTCACGGACGCCCACAGTCCTTCCACGGTTTGCACGCCGACTCGCTATAGCATCCTCACAGGTCGCATGGCATTTCGGAATGGAATGAGAGGTGTGTTCACAGGCGTGGGAGGGCCGTGTTTGATTGAGGAGGGCCGACTGACCCTGCCGCAGATGCTGAAGAACGCGGGTTATGAGACGGCGCTTTTTGGAAAGTGGCACGTTGGGATGACGTTCTACGACGAGGAAGGGGAGCCTATCTGCGAAAACGGGCTCGATGCAGTGCGGCGCGTGGATTACTCGCGTCCGATCTCAGACGGACCGGTGCACCGTGGGTTTGATCATTTCTTCGGGACAGCCTGCTGTCCGACGACCGACTGGCTCTATGCCTACATTGAAGGTGACCTTGTTCCCGTGCCGCCGGTTTCGCTTTTGGATCGATCCGCATTGCCGAATCATCCTTATTCCTTCGATTGCCGCGGCGGGTTGCAAGCGCCTGACTTCGATCTCGAGGAGGTCGATCTCGTCTTTCTTGAAAAAACTCAGGCCTTTCTGAAAGAGCATGCCGAGAAAAGAAAGGAACAGCCGTTTTTCCTTTTTCATTCCATGCAGGCCGTGCATTTGCCGTCATTTCCGGCAGAGCAATTCAAAGGTAAATCCGGCGTGGGGGCTCACGGCGATTTCATTTTCCAGACCGATTGGATTGTTGGGGAAATTGTGAAGTCGCTTTCCGAGAATGGATTCGCGGATAACACGCTGGTTATTTTCACGAGTGATAATGGACCAGAGGTCGGCACGACTTATCACATGCGAACAGACCATGGTCACGACGGCGCGCGTCCGTGGCGCGGCGTGAAAAGAGATAATTGGGAAGGGGGGCACCGGGTGCCAACCATTGTAAAATGGCCCGGGATCGTGGAAGCGGGGAGAAAGACGGACCAGACGATTTGTGGCACAGATATTATGGCCACCTGCGCGGCGATAATTGGGACCGCGCTGCCGCACGAGTCGGCGGAAGATAGTTTCAACATGCTGCCCTTGCTTCATGGTGAGGCGAAAGAGCCCATTCGAGAGTTCACCCTTCACCAGACCATTAAGCTGGCGCTCTCCATTCGGCAGGGTCCATGGAAGTATCTTGATCACAAGGGTTCCGGTGGGAATCGCTATGAGAATAACAAATGGCTTAAGGATTGGATCATCGCGGATAATGCGCCGGATACTCCGGGGCAACTCTACCATTTAGGAGACGATCCCGGTGAGAGGAAAAATCTCGTCGAAGAGCATCCTGACATTGCGGCGAAACTCAAAACTCAACTCGACGCTTTTGTGGAAAGTGGCCGCAGTGCTCCTGGTCGTCACTCCTCATGAAACGAACACTTATTCTCCTACTCTGCGCGCTTTGCTCGGTGCTTGGTGCCGCCGAACGGCCGAATATCGTCTTCCTTCTGGCGGACGATCAGGCGTTCGACACGCTTGGATGTTATGGCAACGAGGACGTGACAACGCCAAATATTGATGGCCTGGCCGCGGACGGTGTCGCCTTCGACAATCATTACAACACCTCGGCGATTTGCATGGCGAGTCGCGCGAATATTTTCACCGGCCTCTACGAGTATCGCCATGGGTGTAACTTCGGGCTCGGCGATTTACCGGAGGAACACTGGGCAAAGTCTTACCCGATTCTCCTGCGTGAAGCGGGTTATGTTACGGCGATGGCGGGGAAAATCGGGATCGCAGTCGAGGGGGTTGGTTTGCCTGAAGAGGATTTTGACAAATGGGGAGCCGGACCAGGACAAACCAACTACGCGACGGCGAAGAACAAATCGATCGCGCATTACGCAGACGAGTTTCCGCATTCTACCCGAGCCTACGGAGCGTTTGGGCGCGATTTCATTCAAGAGTCTGCGGCTAGTGGAAAACCGTTCTGTCTTTCAATCAGCTTCAAAGCGCCGCATCAGCCGACGACGCCCGATCCCGCGTTCGATGATGTCTACGAGGGTAAGACGTTCCGAAAGCCCGCTAACTACGGCCGAGAACATGGCGGCCATTTTTCAGAGCAAAGTCGCCAGGGACGACAGTATGAGCGATTCCATAGTTGGAATTACAGCGACAAGTTCGACGAGGTGATGGCGACTTATCATCAGCAAATTTATGGGATCGATGTCGCCGTCGGCATGATTCGAGAGGCACTGGAGAAAGCCGGTGTGGCTGATAATACCGTGGTTATTTACACCTCCGACAATGGCTTCTTTTGCGGCGCCCATGGGTATGGTTCGAAGGTTTTGCCCTACGAGGAATCTTCGAGGGTTCCGCTGATCATTCACGATCCGCGATTGCCTGTATCAGAACGTGGAAAGCGCACATCGGCGCTCACGGGAAATATCGATCTTTATTCGACGATTCTTGAGTGTGGAGGGCTTTCTGCACCGACTGGGGTAGACGGAGTTTCGCTTGTGTCACTTCTTAGTCATGCGGGTGCAAGCGTCCGTGATTCGCTTCAATTGATGAACTTCTGGGGTCCGGTAGCCGTGCAGTCATTCGGCGTGATCAATGCGGACTGGAAATACATCTATTGGTATTACTCGGGGGAGGGGATGACGCCAGCGGAGGAAATGTATGATATGCAGACAGATCGACTTGAATTGGTGAATGCCGCGCTCAACAGCGATGCGAAGAAACCGTTGAAGAAGATGCGAAGGCTCTATGATTCCGCCGTGGCCAGCATTGCCGATCTGGCACAGCGCCCGGTTTACGCTAAGTATGCGACTATCTTCGACCGCACAACGGCGTGGCCGGAGAAGCAAGCACTGCTGGAGGCTCCCCAAAAAGAAAAGAAATCGAAGAAATAGCTCCGTCCCAATCCTATCTCATGAAACTATCCGCCTTCATCCTCTTGCTCTGTGCTCTTTGCACTTCTCTCCACGCCGCCAAGCCCCACATCGTCCTCGTTATGGCTGACGACATGGGTTGGGGTCAGACGAGTTATAACAACCACCCGCTTTTGAAGACACCGAATCTCGATGCGATGGCGGCGAATGGATTGCGCTTCGATCGCTTTTACGCGGCGAGCGCGGTGTGTTCGCCAACGCGGGCAGCGGTTTTCACCGGGCGTTCACCGCAACGGACGGGAGTTCCGAGTCACGGCCACGCTCTCCGCCATCAGGAGAAAACACTTCCCGCTGCGCTGAAGAAAGCAGGTTATGCTACTGGTCATTTCGGGAAATGGCATCTTAACGGAATTCGCGGACCCGGTGTCCCGGTTCTAGCGAGCGATAAGTATCATCCTGGGGTTTTCGGCTTCGAAGAGTGGCTGACGGTGACTAACTTCTTCGACATGAATCCGGTCATGAGTCGGAAGGGGGAGTTCGAGGAGTTTGAGGGAGATTCATCCGAGATCATTGTCGACGAGGCGTTGGAGTTTATTTCAGAGCAGGTTAAAGCAGGGAAGCCGACTTTCTCCGTGATCTGGTATGGCACTCCGCACGTCCCGTTTATGGCGATGGAGAAGGACCGTAAAGGGTTCGAGCACTTGGAGACTCAGTCGATGGACCATTATGCCGAGTTGGTGGCGATGGACCGAAGTATCGGAACGTTGCGCCAGGGGCTTAAAGATATGGGGATCGCCAACGACACACTATTCTGGTTCACGAGCGACAATGGCGGATTGCCGAAGATCGAGCCGGAGACTGTCGGAGGACTCCGAGGAAACAAGGGGAATCTCTATGAAGGAGGGATTCGCGTGCCGACGATTATTGAATATCCCGCCGCGATTGAGCCGCGCATTACTTCCTTTCCGGCATCAGCTATGGATATCTTTCCTACGATTGCCGAGTTAGTTGGATTGTCAGAGGACAGCATGTTGGATCTTGTCGACGGGAAAAGCATAGAACCTCTTTTCAAAAAGGAACTCGGAAAGCGGGAAAAGCCGATTCCTTTCCGCTACAACAGAACCGGCGCGCTCGTGGACAACAACCTGAAGTTGTATGTCCCGAAGGAAGGAATTGAAAAGGCGGAAGCCTATGATTTGAGCAAGGACCCGACGGAGTCGAATGACATCACGGAAAGCCGGCCGAAAGTCGCAGAGCGTTTGCGTAAGTTATATATGGCCTACAGTGATTCCGTCGATGCCAGTATCGAGGGCAAGGATTATCCCGAGGGCAAGGTTGTCCCGGCCGACGTGGAGCCTCGCTTCTGGACGGACATGAAGGAATACGAGCCCTATTTCGATCAATGGAAGTTGCGGCCTGAATACGAATCGCGCTTCAAGCCGAAATCGAAGAGCCGATCTGCGAAGAAGTAGAGACGCCATTAGCCTGAGTCGAAAATCCTGATTTGTTCAGCAAGAAAAAATGCGGATTGGCGTTCTCATTAGCATAGCGCTCACTTTGCAGGCCTGTGTTGGAACACACGATCAGCAAGAGAGTGGGAAGACTCGGATTCCGTCAAATTCTCAACTTGAGAGAGAAGCCGAAAAACTTACCGAGAAGTCTACTGATCGCCGCCACGACGGCAGTGGGGACAAGCAGAAGACCTTCGCATTCAGGCTCTCCCTTATTCCGTACGCGGAGCTGAGTTGGGCGCGCTCAGCAGTCTATGAAAACAAGACTTTGAAAGTCTTCACGATATCGCTTTGCACCTTAGGGGTTGCTGTAGCGGTAAGGGCAATGATGGGGATATCCGGATTAATGGCGTCCAGCATCTCACGAATTCGACGGTATTCCGGGCGGAAATCGTGCCCCCACTCGGAAATACAGTGTGCTTCATCTACGGCGACGAAGGAAATCTTTGACGCCCGGAAGAATTCGAGGTTCTCCACCTTGGTTAACGTCTCGGGAGCAATAAAGAGCAACTTCGTCTTTC
>JBCCWV010000181.1:0-10187 GCA_039192745.1 Verrucomicrobiota bacterium
AGAAGAACGCATTCGTGACGGCAGCTATATTACTTCAGCCTGGATTCGCCTGAACGATATATTGCCCGACGAGAGTGCGCACTACGTCGTATTGTCCGCCCTGTATGATTTCGATTTTGGAGTTCGTCGTTTGGAAGTCGGTGGTGAGTGGAAGAACACGCTGTTTTTTACATCAGCGGACTGGGGAGGAAATCCGATTTATGCCATGGATGATTCGCAGGGTCGCCCGGACATCTTTCTGGAAGAAGGTAAAGATTACTTCATTATGTTTGAGCGGCGTCGCAATTATGTGGACGACGAGAAGACTCTGCTTCACCTCTATGAGCCGACTCAGAATATCTGGCTCACATCCAATGGCGATCACACTTTGGGAAACAAGGATCTGGACACCCGAAGCTTTCACATTGGCATCGGCTCGATCGACAGTGATGTGCTCGATCCCGCGACCCGTTTCCCCGGTTTGATCGACAGCGTGCAAATGTGGTCGCACGTGAACAAAGTGAATCCACAGACCTTCGCCGGACGGCTCACCCTGGCTCGCCAAAACGCGATTAAACAAATCACCGAGCAGCCGGGCGCCTATCAGGAAGCCGTAAATGTCGACGGGACTTCGGCGTTGATTCATAATCACTTGGTTAAAGCAGGACCGATTGGCTCGGTTCTCGCTATTTATCACGGCGATGAAGACGGAGGGATGGATCCGGCTAACTGGGATCACAGCCATACGTTCCCAGTCAGTGACTCGCTGGACCCGCTCGAATACGTGATCGAAGGCCTGGAGCCGGATGGTATCTACTATACGCGGGCGCACGTCCAGAATCCGGTTGGCGCTATGCTGGAATATTGGACGCCCGAGCCGCTCGTATTGAGGACGCTTTCCTCGGCTGGCGATACTGAAGACCCGGTGGCGCATGCAGGCTCAAATGTCGTGGTGATTGATGACGATCGTAGTGGAACGGCAACCGTTACGCTGGATGGTTCTGCCAGCACGGACAACATTGCTATTGAAACCTACAACTGGACTGATGAAAGTAACAACGTTCTCTCGACTGGATCAGATTATATTCAAACCGTCGAGCTAGCCCCAGGCTTCTACATCATCACGCTCACAACGACCGACTTCCAGGGCAATACTTCGCAAAGCCAGTTTGAAGTCGACGTCTTCGAGGGAGTCGATGATACCGCTCCGACTGCGGACGCGGGCGTCGATCAGCAGCTTGTCGACTACGATCAAGATGGCTTCTGCATGGTTGAGCTGGATGGCGGCGGCAGCGGCCGCAAAGGCGTCACCCCCACCAGCTACACCTGGGAGATCGAGGGAAATGTCGTCGCTACTGGCGAAAACCCTTATGTGACGCTTCCCGTTGGTAAGCACTTTATTGTCATGACGGTTGAAGGCGCTGGCGACGTCTACAACCAGGACTCCCTTGAGGTCGAAATCATCTCTGCAGATGACGCCATGCGCCAATGGGCGAATCTGGGCGGCCTTAATAATCATGTCATTATCGCAGCGCAGGACTTTACTGGAATGGGCGAAGGCCTCGTTAAAGGTTCAGGAGAACGCAGATACGCTGAGTCGACGGCGCCGAATCGTGAAGTTCCTTTCTGGCCATTTATTGCCGACATCGAGGAGGATCGTGATTCGGTAAAGGCTGGCGTCACTGAGTTGAATGATCCGCTGGGACAGGAAGCCTTTATAGTCGACACCCGGGGTAGCGGATTAAGCATCAGCAGTTGGTGGTATTACAGCGACCCAATCGACGTCAGTGCTTATGCGAACTGTCGCATTGCCGCTGAGATGCAACTATCCGTAGGCAATTATAGCAGCAGTAGTTATTATCGCTCGAGAATCCACATGGAGCTGGACAATGGCGATACTGAGGTGCAGGAGCTGTTCTTTAAAACAGACTTCACTAGTACTGGCCCGTTCATCCGGACCTACGACATTCCTTCTGATGTTAAATACGTGTGGATTGAGGTGAGTGGAAGAAGCTTTAACCGCTGGATGGGCGTCGATAGCATTATCGTGGTTGGGCAAGTTCCCGAGCCGGCGACGGTAGTCGTTCAAAGTCCGGATCAAATCAACCCGACAACAGCGAGAGTCAAAGGCAACGTTATCGACAACGGCAGGGAGAATCCCAGGATTAAAGTCTACTACGGCTCGGAGGATCGCGGCGAAACGACCGTCGGATGGGATGGCGTAGCCGACTTAGGAACCCGTGGAGGTAGCTTCACCACCACCCTTACCGGACTGAGTGAGCTGACTACTTACTATTATCGCGTTCATGCCGAAAATGCTGCTGGGGAAACATTCTCACCTACCGCAGCTTCTTTCCGAACCGCTAGTTCGACGCCAGTTGATCCGCCTGCCATATCTGTATTGCCTATTGCCGATGTCACCACGACCAGTGCGGTGCTCAACGGTCAAGTTGACGATACTGGTGGTGATGCGCCGCGCATCCGGATTTTCTTCGGTTTGCAGGATAGAGGCAACAACACGAGCGGCTGGGATTACGAGTTTGACCTGGGTTATCTTGATGGCAGTTTCAGTCAGCCAATCGCCGACTTAGAACCTTATCGCGGTTATAACTATCGCATCTACGCGCAGAATTTCGGCGGTAACGTCTGGTCTGATTTAGGTGTTTTCGCACCTCAGAATCCAGGCGACTCGGTCTACATCTCGGTTCAGAGCAACGTTGATATGAGTGCTGCTTCCTGGGACCGTGGGAGCATCCCAGGCACTGGCGACATCGCCATTATCGACGACAACCTGCGATTCGATTTCAGCGATGGGTGGAGCTTTGATGCCGATCGCACATTACTGAGCAGACAAATTCGCATCGAAGACTCTATTATCTTCAATGACATCACGCTCTACAATGGAAGCGACCTCCTAGTCTACGCTAGCTACGACACCGCGACCTTCGATGAGATCCATGTTCTGGAATCCGGCAAGCTCACCTATCGCGAAAACCGGAGCGGTGCTCATTTTACCGCCAATACCATGATTGGAGATGGCGAACTGATTTGGTCGAAGAATGGCGGCGGAGAGTCGCAATTAAACGTTGGAGATATGACCGGGTTTACCGGCTTGCTTCAAATCGGTGGCTTGCATCAATCCGTGGTCCCTCTCGACCTCACTCAAGACATCACCGAGGCAACATTTGCAATGCACATTGCGGGTGATGGAAACTACTTCGTCCTGAGTGGCGACGTAGCCGTAACGACATTGACCGTTGATAAGGATTACTTCTCCCCCGGCACCTATACGCTGGACACCGTAACTAACCCCGACGCCATAGACCTCACCAATGTTAATGGTCGTGATTACTCGCCGTTCTTCAGCAACCAAGGCGGGACCATCACGGTGACCGAAGCACCGCCAGCAATAGAGCTTCCTGAGATCATCGCGAATGGGGCTACAGACATCACCGTCTTCACCGCGACGGTCAATGGCGAAGTGATCACCAGTGGTGGACAGTCGCCCAACATCACTCTTTTCTACGGTCTTACCGATCAAGGCGCGTCCACAACTGGCTGGGATCAAGAAGTCGATCTCGGAATTCATTCTCGAAGCTTCTCTCCGATCGTCGAATCCCTTAGCCACAGCACTCAGTATTACTATCGGTTTTATGCCGAGAACAGCGCGGGTGCCGTCTTCAGCAGCGATACGGGCACCTTCACGACCCTCGAACTACGCGAACCCATTGTAGAAGCAAAACCCGCTAGGGCAGTTACCTCTACGGGAGCGAGGCTTCATGGAAGCATTATCGACGATGGCAATGACCCGACCACGGTCACGTTCTACTATGGAACCAGCGATGGCGGTGAAGACGCGGGGAGCTGGTCGAGCTCCATCGAGATCACCGGACAACGAACCGGCGGCATCTCGGCTTTCCTACAAAGCCTCACGCCCAATGCCATTTATTACTATCGAATCCACGTCAGTAACGCCGGCGGTGAAGACTGGAGTTCATCCTCACAGCAATTTGCAGCCACGGAGCCCGAAGGCCTAGTCTACTTGCACCGTTTCGAAAATGCGTCACGAGTCCATCTGAACGGAGTCACTCCCGACTATAGCTTGGGATCTGAGGTTTGGGACAATGCCAGTTCTGCGGCGAGCTACTTTTATGACGATGGATACATCGGCACCAACAAGCGCAGAGGCATTTGGCTCCCCTTCACTCCGGTGCAGGGGAAAGTTTATACATTGAGCGCGGATATTATTTCCGACCGAGGAGGCGAGGGAATTGCGCTCTCTTATGGTCAATTCAATGCCAACAATCATTGGAATGTATCGGACGTGAACTCTTACGGCACGGCTCTTGTCAAATCAGAGGGTAATGGCCGAAACGTCATCACCTACACAGGAACAAGACAGGCGGGGTCATCGCCGATTTCGCATGATCTTGTTCCGGATTATGGATACGTGCCTGTCAGTATTGTGCTCAATGCGACCGATGTCGATTCGGCCAAGTGGACGATGGAGTTTTTAGTTGATGGAGTTTCGGTTCGGGGGCCTGGGGCGGCCAGCGATGGAGACTTTGGCGACATTCGCTACATCGGGCTTTCGAGAAACACAGGCGGTGGATCCGTCAGAGACTTGACCTTGGTCGTTACACGGCTGCAGGGAGCGGGAAACTTCGGTTCATGGAGGGCAGCGGCGCTGCCGGTGGGACTCCGCGACGCATATGATCGTGATCCGATGGTCGACTTCGATGGTGATCGGATGAGCTTGATTGAAGAGTTTTATTTCGCGCGGGACCACATGGTCGCGGATGGAGAGAGCATTATGAATTGGGAGCGGGCGAGCGATCCCTCTAAAATGGTACTCACTTATCGGCGACGCAAGAGTCACGAGGGTGTCATGGTCACCTACGAGGCATCGGGCAATCTCGAGGATTGGGTTGGATTTAGTCCGGGAGAAGTCACCCGAGACGTTTCGGAAGGGGTTGAGGAAGTACGGATTGAGATTCCGATAGCCCCGGGGTCACGGTTCGTGCGCTTGCGCCTGCAAGAGGGTTAGAGGAAGGGACGATGAGAGCGAAGGATGGGGCCAAGCGGAGCGGGTGATGCTCCATTCGAGCATTTCGAAATTGCCATCTGAGTTGCCGAGTGTGGCGATGGGGCGACGGCTGACGTGTTGTTGGATGGATACGGGTTTTCCTTCCTGATCGTCGATGAAATCGAGCTTGGGAAGCTTGACGATGGGGGATCTAGATTCGTGAGGTTGATGTTCAGCCTTGCTGCTACTGATCACTTGTCCGGGGGGTATTTTGTATGTTTCTTCGGCGAAAACGCGGAGGAAAATGATGCCGCCACCGGATACGATGAGGGTTTGAAGTCGTTTTCCAGGAGATAGGCAAGCGGTCCAAGCAAGGGTTCGACGACCATCATATGGTATGGGTAACCGAAATTGGGAGTGCGGGCAGTGGTTGGCAAATCGGCGACAGATTCGTAAGACTCTTGGACGGGTATACCGGCGCAGATGTCCATGATCATCTCGAGCAAGGCTTCTTTGTCTCCAGCGTGTGCCATGCCCCGATCTCCTTTCAAGAAAGCGGCGAAGGGTTTTGTTGCGTGCCTCTCTGGGTGACTGGTGGCGGGGGTCTTGATTTCGTCGTTGGCGTTTCAGAGCTAGAAATAGATTTGCTGTTTCGATCAAAGGGTGTGGCCACTCGCGAAGACGACGATGCATTGGTTGGGGAGGCAGTGTCAGCGTGTGTGCCGTCGGCAATTCTCTGGACGAAATCGACAACGGCGTTCCTGGAAGGCTCGACGTTTTAAGAAGCGATAGTCTCGGCTCTGCTGGCAGCGAAGCCGAGGGCGAAAGTAGAAGTAAGGAGGAGGGTGAATTTTATGATGGTAAGGGTTGGAAGAGGACGAAGGGGGAAACGACGAGAGCGATGAAGGATTCTGAGGATTTCTCCCAGTGTTGCGCATGGAGTTCGCCGGGTTGGAGGACGTCGCCGGATTTCAGCCAGGATTCGATTTGGGTTTTATTGTCATCGGCCATGGCTTTGCCGACGGCTTTGAGTTCGAGCGAAGGGTCGACGAAGAGGAGCGTGCCTTCTTTGAAATGCGGGCGGAGGTAATCCCAGGTGATGTCGCCGGTGTACTTTTCCAGTTTATCTTCGGTGGAACACGTGTCCTCTCCGAGGATGCCGTACCGCATGGGATCGGAGGGAGGCTCAGGAGGATTGAGATCGGTGACCATTCGAGACAGGGCTCGATGGTATTCTGCAGTGAGAGGAGAGTAAAGCGAAGACGGCGGCATGCCGGTTCACGCCTTTTCCCAATCGCGCGAGCCCAAGTCCTGGCGGACGCGGCGTCGTTCCGCGCGATGTTGGAGCTGTCGCTTTTGTTTTGGAGTCAGGGGTTTTTCTTTTTGCCATGGGCGAGGGCCGGGATCGCCTGCCATGATGCATCCGAGCGGTTCGATTTCGGCGATGACGTCGGCGAGATTGAATTGTTGGATTTGCGCCTTTACCTGATCGGCCGACTTGTATGCAACTGGTGTCTCCGAGAGATCGGGTTTTCCGTAGAACCAGCGGACGGCGATTTCTTTTGTTGAATCGGCGATCGTGCGGGCGATGGCCTCCTCGTCGAGCGTGCCGTCTTTGTTTCGATAGGGTTTCATGGTGGCGGTCCGGGATTGGTTTCGGCCGGCGCCGTGTGGTGCGAAAGACAGATAGTCTTCGTTATTGTGGCCGAGGACGAGAAGGATGGGTGCGGCCATGTTCAGCGGGATCAGTCCGAGGAGGGGATTTCCGGATGGATCGTTCCACGCGGGGGTGGCGCCTTTTCCGTGAAGGAAGAGGTTCTCGCCCCGTTTCCAGACGAAGTTATGTTCGTTTCCGAAGTCCGTGATGGCAGGGGTTTCAATTTTTTTGAGGAATCGGCGATGGATGGCTTCGTGATTGGCGCGGGTCCAACGGCCTGCGTATTGAAGGGCTTCCCAGTAGGCGGCTCCTTGGTCGGTGCTGTAGTCGATCCAGGCGGCTGCTTTCGGGATTCCTTGGGCGGCGCGTTCGGTCTGTTTGATGGCGGCTTGTTGACCTCGTTTGTAGAGGCGTGCGCCCAGTCCGCGTGAGCCGTGGTGGGTGACGAGGACTTTCAGTTCGCTGGATTGATCGGTGTTTTGATCGAGATGGTTTCGGAGGGCATCTGCGATTTTCGATTGGCCGCCGTTCTTGAGGGAAGCGATGAGTTTTTCGTTGGCAGAAATTTTGCCTAGGTAGGCGAAGTGATTGCCGTCGCCTTGGTCTGCCATGTGAATTTCGGCGTAGTGTTTGAGGTCTTTGAGGAAGGGGTTATCCCAGACGTGTTCATCGATCACGGGATGATAGACAAGGTCGTCGGGTTTGCGTCCGCCGGCGCCGAAGCGGGTTGATGCGATGAGGGCGTCGAGTTTTTCATCGATGGAATGATCTGAGGCGAACACCGTCGCGAACATGGAGCAGCAGATATCCGCGCTATGGGCTGAGGGGATGATGGCGTTCTCGACGGCGATGGCGCCGCCGACGGGGATGGTGGCGGTGGCGGAGCCGGCGGGGCAGGCGTCGGGCATGACGGCGCCGCGTTGGATGATGGGAACCTTTAAGAGGTCGTGCATGTAGCGCCGGACGGCCGACACGTTTTTCTCTTCGAGATCGTTTGTGGGTTTGATCGCTTCGGTCAGGGGAGCCGGGGTTTCGCGGAGCGATTGTTTTGGAGGGGGGAGAGCGAAATCGCGCTTGAGGAGTTTGAGGAGGTACTTTTTGTCGGTGATGCCCTTGGCTTGGTGGACTGCGGCGGCTTTCAGCATTTCGCCGATGATCGGGCCGGAGGGGTAGCCTGCATCGATGAGGTCTTGGCCGGTGATGTGAGAGTCGTTCATTGCGAGTTTGGGCAGAGGATTGGGAAATCCCCCGCCCCTGAGTGTGGCTGAGGTCGGGGCGGGAGGACAAGATTACAGCTTGTCTTATGATCGTCTGACGAGGAATGGTTCCCAGTCGGCGATTTGGTTTGGGTTTTTGAGGAGGGCGGTGACGGGGACGTCGCATGGGGAGCGTGGTTCCCGGAGGAGTTTGAGCCCTGCCTCGCGTGGTGTTTTGTCGGCCTTACGGCTGTTTACGGATTTCCGTGCGAGGACACAGTTTTCCCAGGTGCTTTCTCCTCCGCGGGAGCGGGGGAGGACGTGGTCGATGTTTCCTTCGCCGGGCGCCAAGGCGCGTCCGGTGTATTGGCAGCGACCGTTGTCGCGGAGCCAGATGTTTCGAGCGCTGAATTTCGGGCGTTTCATGGGAACGCGCGCGAAGTTGGCGAGCACGATCACCGTGGGCACGCGGACGGGGCCGTGGGCGGTGCCGATGGATGTATCGGCTTCGCGCACGGGGAGTTCGCGCCATTGATCCCAGGTGACGGGAATCATGTGTTCTTTCCCGTGGATATCGAGACCGGTGGCGACGTCTGTGGACATCTGGCAGAAGGCCATCGCAGGGGTCGTGATGTTGATGGCCTGCCAGTTCCGGTTCAGGACGAGTACGGTGTTTTTGTGTAGAATGCTTTGCACGGTGTTTAATATTTATTGGTCACTATGTATAAGACGTTGGGAAGTTCGGTGTTCGTTCTTTATTGTTTCAGGTAGTGGTTAGACGGTTGCGGGGTTTGTGGATTCAATGGCGAGAGCGATCGAGAATGAGTCGATCGGCTCTCCGCAGTATGCGTTGAATGCGCAGCCGGCGGCGACGCCCACGCGTGCCAGTTTTTCGGCGTCGAGGGATTCGTCGTCGTAGCGTGCGTGGATGGCGCCGAGCGCGTAGTTACTTCCGGAGCCGATTGCCCAGAAACGGTCAATTTCGAGCACTTCTCGATAGCTTTCGATGACATAGATGCCGGTGGAATTGGCCAGGCAGAAGTCCATCTGGCTTGATTCGTAGGGCTGTCCTGACAATTCATCGGAGCTTTGAAGGAAGTAGTCTTCCTTCATGACCTTGTGCAGGGCGAGGAGTGATTCGAAGATGTGTCGTTTGCTACGGAGATCGAACTTGTTTGGGTAGCGTTCGATGAGGCTTTTGAATACAAGGCTGTGGGCGGTGTATCCGACGAGGCCGAAGCAGTGTTCACCGAGGCGAACGATTTTGCTGTCGTTCCGGGAGTATTCCCGTGAGTGAAGTCTCGATCCGTCGCACGACAGGGAGTCTGCGGCGATGGCGCAGGTGGTCTCTTTTCGGACGATGGTGATAACGGACATGGTTTCAAGTCGTTGGTTGTGAAAGTGTCCTCCCCTATCTCACGTGAGCGAGAAAGGGGAGGGATTCTACTTCGATCAGTCGATGAAGGCCACGTTTCGCATGGTGCGGCTTTTGTTCTCGGTGTTCATGAGAACTTCGTGCCAGTCATGCAGCTTGATGGTCTTGTGATCTGGGTGCCGAATTTCGCCTCTCGCGAATACCCGTGGGTTCACGGAGCGTGTTTGCCATCCCCATCCTTTGGCCTCGGGGCGCTGCCGCAGAATCTTGTGGTAGCGGGAGCTTGAGATGCCGTTGGGATATTGGTGGCAAACGTGCAAGAGGGTTCCACCGAACCGATGGAGGAACTGCACAATGTGCGGCTTTCCGCCGGAGCGAGCGATGGGTTCATTGTGGAAAATGAGATTCTCGTCTATGATGATGTCGGTCACAGGAACGAAGAACCATTCTCCTTGCCGTTTAAAGGCGCGATTTTTTCGTCGATTGCGTTCGTTCGCTTTCAAGCCTTTCCGGGCCTGAACGGCCTTGACGAGCCAAGGCTTGAGCGATTCTTTCGCGGCATCGACGGTAGAGACCGCGCCGGGAACGGCGGCAACGAACCATTCGCGTTCGTCATGACCGCATAAGAAGCGGTCGATTTCAGAATCACCGACTTTTCGAGCCATCAGAAGGAGGTGTCGTTCCTTCGGTTTGGATTGAAGGATATCGATTTCCAACTTGTTTTCGAGGGACTTGGGAAGATTGAGGACAAAGTGTTCTCCGTTCCGGTCCCGACGAATGTCCAAGGAATAGTCTTCGATGGAGACATCCGTCCACCAGGGGCGGTGAGTAGGCTCTGGTCGAGTGATTTTAATTCGGACACCCATGCGGTCGAAGTGTTTTTCGAGTATTTCCGTATTCATGGATGTATTTTGGTTTGTTTTTTATGGTTTGATCTCGTGTGGTGAGAGTTCG
>JBCCWV010000182.1:0-10165 GCA_039192745.1 Verrucomicrobiota bacterium
GCCTCGCTCGCTTTCTTTGGCCGCCGGAGGCGCAAACCATTCGGTGAATGGTTCAATGACGGGTTCAGACAATGTGAGCATTTCGACCAATGAAGTGCGCCTTCGGCGGGGGGGATGAGCGAGCGAGGCCGCTCGCGCTCCGGCATGGGGTAATTCCTGATCAGTCACTTTTTTTAAACACGAATGAAACGGAATGAACACGGATTAACACGAATGACCCTTCCTGAATCCGAAAACGCTCACAACGGATTCCGAAAAACCACTTTCGCGAAATTTCGCGTCTTTTCGTGGTTCCCAAAAAATCCTAACAAGCCTCAAAATACGCCGGCATCAGTCGCCGTGCGACTTCGAGCGAGATCTCTTCCAGCAGATACCGTCCGCTGTAGCGCCCACGGTTATGCTCGCGGCAACAGGAATAGCAGGCAGAGTCGCGCTCAAGCGGGCGCACGCGGGCAACCACTTCGCCACAGAAGCGGCATTGGTACGCAAACTTCCGGCGGATGCGCCGACGACCGAGTGGCAGGTTGTGGCAACGCGACTCATCGGGAATGCCGAGGTCGGCGCACGCTTGTCGCCACTCGGGACCGTGCGCCCGGATACGGCGCTTGCCAGCGCGGTGGTGCGCGATGATGTGCGCGAGTTCGTGCTTGATCGTGCGTTCGGGTTCCTCGGGCGCAAAGCGGCGAAGCTCGGTGTTCACCTCGATGCGCTTTTCCGTGTAATACGCGAGACCGGCCGTCGATTGCAGCCTCGTGTTCCACTGCACGGTCAATCCATGGGCCAGTTCCGGATGATCCAGAGCACCCAACCAGCGGGAAACACGCGCCGTCCATTCATCGTCGACATGCAGGCCTTTCCCGCCGCGGAGCTTCCGCCACGCCCCTGAGATAGCCACCACGGGCGAAGCGGACGCCGACTCCCGTTTTTCCTCAAGCGGAACCAGCTCGTCCTTTTCACTCGCTACCGGCTGGGCGGCGAAATCGAAATAGAGCTGACGGTCATCGGCTTTCATGCGCGGCTTGGATCAGGAAGACGAGTTCTTTTTGTGTTCTACTTTATTGCTGACGGTGTGCTCGACCCCATCAAGGGCGACAAACGTGTCCGGCGCAACACTCGTCATGAGAAAGGCGTTCGCCCCGATCGTGCTTCGCGCACCAATGCGCGTTTCACCGCCGAGAATCTTCGCGCCGGGATAGATCGTGACGTTGTCCTCGACGTCCGGGTGACGCTTCTGGCCCTTCACGATATTCCCGTCTCCATCTTTCGGGAAGCTCCGCGCTCCGAGCGTCACGCCATGATACAGCTTCACGTGCGAGCCGATTTCGCAGGTCTCGCCAATGACGACGCCCGTGCCATGATCGATGAAAAAGTGCGAGCCGATTTTTGCGCCCGGATGAATATCGATCCCCGTCCGCGAGTGCGCCCACTCCGTCATCATGCGAGGCAAGAGCGGCAGGTTTTCACGGTAGAGCACATGCGCCATGCGCTGGATCGCGATCGCCTCAAGGCACGGATAGGCCACAATGATTTCCTCAAACGACTTCGCCGCCGGGTCACCCTCGTAGGCCGCCTCCACATCGGTTCGCAGAAGTCGCCGCACCTCGGGAAGTTCCTGAAGGAAAGTGCAAAGCACTTCCTTGGCCTCCGGGAAATAATCCTCCTTCCGGTTCTCGTCCTTGTAGCGGAGCCCGCGTGCGATCGCGAGTTGAAGGTGCGGCAGGATCTCGTTGACCCGCTTCACCGTGACCTCCTTCAATTCCTCGGAATTGATCGCCCCTTCGTCGTGGAATCCCGGAAACGCCAGCCGCAGCAACTCCTCGCAAATCGTGCCCACCGCCGTCTTGGAGGGGAGATTCGAGGAATCGATGTGGTTGATGCCGCCGACATCACCGTACGACTGCATGAGCGCATCGACGATGCCGGGCACTTCGCAATCCGTCATTGGATGAATATTTAACATATCTTAACTAGTGTGAAAACGCTTTTGGTGTACTTTTTCCGGGGGTCGCGCAGGGGAATTCACTTGCACGACGCGCCGAAACCGCTTCAGATCAAAACGATGCCTTCCACGACTACGCTCCCGATGGCCCTCCTTGCCGCCGCGATTCTCGCGTCCCTCACCGCCTGTTCCACGACGACAAAGGAAGGTGAGACCTACTTTACGGACATCAAGTATTTCCACCTGAAGCCTGGCGCGGAGAGGATCCCGACGCAAGACCCCTCCGTCCAGTTCCAGGAAAAGCACCTTCTCTACGGAGCGATCAGCCGTGAGGAACAGGACGCGCGTGCCGGGCACTACTACGTTTTCCTCTGGAAAACGAAGGACACGGTATCACCTGCAGAAGTCGTTTTCGAGTTTCGCCAGCAACTCACCGGATCGGAAGTTCAATCGGTGAGCGTGAACGTTCCGGATCCGCGGAGGAAGAACACGACGAAGATTGCGGTCACCGGAGACATCTACGTGAACAACGGGCCGGTCACTTCGTGGCGGGTCACGATTCTGCAAAATGGTCAGGAAGTGGCAACGGAGCAAAGCTACCTCTGGAACTGACCGAATTCTTTGGAGTCGTTGCCGATTCGTCGTGTGAAAACTCGCGGAAAGGGAGTAAATTATCTCGTTGCGAGCCCTCAACAGTGAATCATAAATCCCTCATTCTCGCTGGACAGTGGACGGACCGTGGAGTCGTGTGGCTCCGCGTGAACGGCAAGGGTAATTTCCAGAACAGCCCGCAGCTCCGCGACTTCGCCCTCCAGATGCTCGAAAAGGGTGAGCGACACTTCGTCATCGATCTCGAAGGTTGCCCGGTCATGGACTCGACCTTCATGGGCACTCTTACCGGCATCGCGCGGCGCCTCTTTGGCGTGGAAAACGGGAAGCTCGAGGTCATCAACGCCAATGCCCGCAACACCCAGCTTATCCAGAGCCTTGGGCTCGAACAGATTTTCGACCTCGACACCGAGGGCACGCATTGGACCGACGAACGGGAGGCGGTTTCCCGCCAGCTTCAGGAAAAACTGGAGCCGGTCGATCTTTCCAAGCGTGAGCGGACCGAGCTGGTGCTCGAAGCCCACCAGGAGCTTTCCGACGCCGACTCTTCCAACGTCCCGCGATTCAGCGACGTTATCGAGTATCTGCACAAGGAGCTCAAAGGTGCTGGTTAGAGTAAAGCGGTAAGAACCCCTGATGGACGAAGAAGAAAAAAGCCCGTCACCGCCAACGGCGGATAGCGCATGAATGCGGACATATTCACGGGCATCGTCATTGCGCTCCTTGCGGCCTTTCTCGCCGTCATTGTCTTCCGTGCTTTCCAACAGCAAAGGACAATCAAGACCTTGCGGCGCGACCGCGATGAAATCGAAATCGAAGAACACCGGATGTTCGATTTCCTGCACAGCTTGGGCGAAACCCTCGCTCGGGAAAAGAAGGCGCCCGCGTCCATACTCCACAAAGTCATCGTGCAGGGTGTGACCATGGTCGTCGATGCCCGTGGCGGCGCCCTCTACCTCCTCGACAAAAAGAAAGAAACGCTCGTTTCGAAATACCGCTCCCCAGCGTGCCCGCCACTCGTGAACCTGCCGCACGAAATTCTCCCCGAAGCGCGCACCAGCGAGAAGGTGCGTGCGAGCCACACGAAGTTGGTCAGCGTTCCCATCGGAGAAGGACTCATCGGCACCTGCATTGAGAAGGGCGAGTCCATACGCCTGGACGACATCGCCGCTTCGACATACCTCGACGAGGAAAACGCTTCCCTTCACGATGCCGTCTCCGTCATGGCCGCCCCACTCCAGTATGGAGAGAAAAAACTCGGCGTGCTCGTCGTTGCCAACGAAAAGGCCCAGCAATTCACCAGCAACGACTTTGACGTCTTCCGCTCAGTCGCCGAACAAAGCGCCTTCGCCCTCGGCACCGCCCTCGTCCACGACGAACTCGAGGCCAAACGCGATATCGAGCGCGAACTGCGCACCGCCCGCGAAGTGCAAAAAATCCTTCTTCCCACAGAGCCACCGAAACTCGACCAATTCCGCATCGTCGGTGCCAACGCCCCCGCCAAACTCGTCAGCGGCGATTACTTCGATTACATCCAGGTCGATGACATCCACTACGGTGTCGCCATCGCGGATGTTTCCGGCAAAGGCATCGGCGCCTCGCTCATCATGGCCATGTGCCGCAGTGTCATGCACGCGAAAGCCCGGCAAAATCTCTCTCCCGCCGCCGTCCTCCGCGAAGTCAATCGTGTCCTCTTCCCCGACATCCGCGAGGACATGTTCATCAGCATGGCCTACATGATCCTGAACACGCAATCCGACGAGGTCGTCATCGCCCGTGCTGGCCACGACGCGCCCTTGCACTTTTCCAAGGCGACAGACTCCGTCGAGCGACTGCAGACACCGGGTATCGCCCTCGGTATCGACGGCGGCGAAGTTTTCGACCGCGCCACGCAGGACCATTACTTCCGGCTCGAATCCGGGGACTCCCTTCTCCTTTACACCGACGGCGCGAACGAAGCACTTAATGCCGACGGCGATGAATTCGGCCTCGAACAGCTGGAGGCCCACTTCATGGAAATCGCCTCCGAAGGCGCCGAGCGGACGATCAAGCGTCTCCGCGCCGCCATCCGCAAGTTCGCGGGCAATCAGCCGCAAAACGACGACATCACCTTGATTGCCATCGAAAAGCGGTAAATTACGCGCTCTCCGTGGCGAGGGCATCCTGCCCTCGTTTTTTTGGCTCCATGGCTGGGAAGGACAAACCGGCTGGTTTGAAACACTCCATCTCCGTCCCCGGCGCCGACCATCAGTTTTAATCCGAATGAACCCAGAAGAGGAAAACCAATCCGAACCCGAAGAAGCTGCCGACGCCCCGGCGGTCGATGAAACCGCGCCAACCGCCGAGGAAGAAAATCCCGGCACCGAAGAAGCCGCCGAGCCCGAGGAAGAGAAAGATCCGCTCACGCTCGCGCAGGAGGAAGCTGCCAAATGGAAAGACCTCGCCGCCCGCAATCAGGCGGAACTCGAAAACTTCCGGAAGCGCATGTCCCGCGAGAAGTCCGACGCCATCCGCTTCGCCAATGGCAGCCTCCTCACTGAATTGCTCCCGATCATCGACAACTTCGAAATGGGCCTCGGCGCGGCAAAGGCCGAAAGCGAGGATTCCATCATCACGAAGGGGATGGAAATGGTCCACCGCCAGATCGAGGAATTTCTCGTCTCCAACGGCGCGAAGGAAGTCGCCGCCGACTCCGGAAAATTCGACCCACTCCAACACGAAGCCGTCAACAACGAGCACGACGACAAGGTTCCCGAAGGCGAAATCATCCGCCAGCTTCGCAAAGGCTACAAAATGCACGATCGTCTTCTCCGCGCGGCCAACGTCGTTGTCTCCAAAGGCCCCGCACCGGCGGATGGCGAAGAAGGAGAAACTGAAACGCAGCCCGCCGAACCCACCGAAGCGCAAGCCTAACAAAACCACTTTTCATGGCAAAGCGCGACTACTACGAAGTCCTCGGAGTCTCCAAGGACGCCGGCGACAGCGAAATCAAAAAAGCTTACCGCAAGCTCGCGGTAAAGTTTCACCCCGATAAGAATCCCGACGACAAGGCCGCGGAAGAGAAATTCAAGGAACTCGGCGAAGCCTACGAAATCCTCAGCGACGCCGACAAGCGCGCCAAATACGACCGCTTCGGTCACGCCGCCTTCCAAGGTGGCGGTGGAGGCGGCGGTCGCGGTGGCGGGGGGGTCGATCCCTTCGACATCTTCAGCCAGGTCTTCGGCGGTGGTGGCGGCGGCGGGAGTATTTTTGAGGAATTCTTCGGCGGTGGTGGCGGCGGTCGCGGCGGCCGCACACAATCGCGCGGCGCGGACCTTCGCTACGATTTGCAAATCTCCCTCGAGGAAGCCGCCGACGGCGTCGAAAAACAACTCGAGATCGAGAAGGCCGCCGTCTGCGACACCTGCAGCGGCACCGGCTCCAAAGGCGGAGGCACCACGACCTGTGAAACCTGCGGGGGCCTCGGGCAGGTCGTTACTTCCCGTGGATTTTTCCAAGTCCAGCAAACCTGCCCCGATTGCGGCGGCAGCGGTCAGGTCATCAAGAATCCTTGCGCCGATTGTCGCGGAAGCGGCAAGCGCAACAAGACCAGCCGCGTGAAAATCAAAATCCCCGCCGGTATCGAGTCCGGCTCCCGCCTCCGCGTATCCGGCAGCGGCGAAGCCGGTTTCCGTGGTGGCCCCGCCGGCGACCTCTACGTCGTCATCCACCTGAAGGAACACGAAGTTTTCGAACGCGACGGCAACGACCTCTTCTGCGACGTCCCCCTTTCATTCTCCAAGGCCGCCCTCGGCGGCGAACTCTCCGTCCCCACCCTCGAGGGCAAAGCTTCCATCAAAATCCCCCCCGGGACACAAGGCGGCACCATCTTCCGCCTCCGGAACAAGGGAGTCACTTACATGAATTCGAGCCGAAAGGGCGATTTGTTAGTCCGCGCCAACGTCGAAGTCCCGACCAAATTGAATTCTGAGCAAAAGCAAAAACTCGAAGACTTCGCCGACTCCATCGGCGAGCAGAACACCCCGCAGGAAGAAGGCTTCTTCGAGAAAGCCAAACGCTTCTTCAAATAGAGGCAAAAACGTTGAATTGAGAATCCAAGACGGCCTGGAAAATCATCCAATAGTTCTTCACTCACTCTCTATCGAAAGAAAGCGCGCGCACTTACAAGTTTTCGAAGAACCAAGAATTAGAAGCGATCCCAAAATCTATTTGTAGAATAAGGCTTTTTCCTGATCTCGATTCGGAACTCTTCGATCGCGTTTTTTATCGAACTTCGCTGACCAATGACAGCGGGCAAATCATCGACTTTCAAAATTTGAGGGCAGCTTCTACTGTTCAAAAACGATTTCGGAAAAGCAAAACCGACCACCCGCCCAGACAAAACGCCCAAAAACCGACACCCCACCCACCCACGGGCTGTAAGCCCGTCCGGACAAAGCACAGGGTTTCAACCCTGTGAACCTCCGCAACATCTTGCGCGGCCTGAAAAGGCCGCCCGCAATGCTCCATCGATTTTCGATGCCCCAATCCCTCCACCACAAATACGGTCATATCATTTTCTCCACCAAAGACCGCACCCCCGCAATCCCGGCGGAACTTGAATCCCGCCTTTATGAGTACATGGGAGGCATCGTTCGAAACACAAAAGCCCGCCTGATTGAAATCAACGGCACGTCCGACCACGTCCACCTCCTGATCCGTGAATCCAAGTCCATTACTGATCAGGACTTCATGAGCCAACTGAAAGGCGACTCCTCGCGCTGGTTCAACAAGACGTTCGCACGATCACCCCGGTTTGCATGGCAAGACGGATACGGATGGTTCAGCGTCAGCCCCGGAAGTCTTGACGCCGCGGTGCAATACGTGCGAAACCAAAAGAAGCACCACGAAACCACCAGTTTCGAAGACGAATACCGCCAATTTTTACAGAAATATAAAGTCGAATATGACGAACGATATGTTTGGGGATAGCGATGCTGCGCGGGCGGCCCTTCAGGCCGCTTTCCTGTAAAAAAACCGTTCACAGGGTTGAAACCCTGTGCTTCGTGCGGGCGGGCTTTCAGCCCGACAAACCCGCAAACTCCGGCAATCCCGCAGCCCCGACGAACCCGTACCCCAGGGAACCCGCAAGACCAGTTGACCCCAGCCCTGCCGAAGTCCTAAACCCATTGAAGCCGCAGCTCCGTTGAATTTGTATCAAGTCCATTGCGGAGTTCACCAACACCTGCTTCAAGTCTGATTTAATCATCCAATCTCCAATCTCCGCCACTCCATGCACCGCTTCTACATTCCATCCGCCAACTGGAACCCCGAGTCGCTCGTTCTGACTGGCGACGAAGCGCACCACTGCACGCAAGTCGTGCGCTGTCGCGTCGGCGAGAAAGTCGTCGCCTTCAATGGCGAAGGCACGGAAGCGACCACGGAAATTACCGAAGCCGAACCCGGCGGCGTTACCCTCAAGACCATTTCCGTTGCCACGTCCACACCTTTGCGTGCCCGCATCACCTTGGCGCAGGCGATCCCGAAAGGGAAAAACATGGACCTCATCATCCAGAAAGCGACGGAACTCGGCGCCGCGGAAATCGTTCCGATCATTTCCGAACGCACCATTGTCCGCCTTGAACCGGACGAGGCCGCCAAAAAGCAGGAGAAGTGGCAGCGCGTTGCCCTCGAAGCCTGCAAGCAATGCGGGCAGAACTTCCTTCCCACCGTCGCCGCCCCCATCACGATCGACGATTTCTTCGCCCAAAAGCCCTCGGCCGATCTTCCTCTCGTCGCGTCCCTCCAGCCGGGGGCCATCAGCATCAAGGAAATCCTCGCCGAATCCGGCAACAACCGCCCCACCAGCGCCCTTATGCTCGTCGGCCCGGAAGGCGACTACACCCCCGCCGAAATCAACGCCGCCAAAGCCTTCGGCTGTCGCCCTGTGACCCTCGGCCCCATCGTCCTCCGCACGGAAACCGCCGCGATCTTTACGCTGAGTGTCCTCGCCTACGAGTTAATGTAGCTGATCTGAGACCAGTTTTTTGTATTCCCTGCGTATTGCAATACATCGGCTGAAACACTGCAAAGCGAATGGGCAAAAGAGAAAAGCGGATAGTGCAAAGGCAACCAGACACATTTGAATATCGAACGTACCAAAATTCACTACCCCTAACAAAGAAAGAGCAATGCCTGAAAAGCATACGAGGAGTGGAACGCCAGCTAGGAACATCAGAACTTGAGCCGCTAGAAACCACTTTTTGATTCTACCGCGCAACCGCTCCACATGCGATGAGGCCATCTCCGCGGATTGTGTTCTTCTAATCACAGAAAAAACATGTCCGTCATTTCATGAGCGTCAATTCCTTCTCCTTGGGATGCGCCTTTAGAAAACTCGTGTTAGCATCCCGATAAAAGCGAAGATGACCGATGAACACTGGATGCGCCTCGCTCTCGAGGAAGCGCGAAAGGCCGACGGCTTAACCAGCCCGAATCCACCCGTGGGCGCCGTCATTGTGCAGGGCGAAGACTTACTTGCCACGGGATACCATCAGTTTGCCGGTGGCCCGCACGCCGAGGTGAATGCGATCGAGGAATCCCTGGCGAATCACGGAGCGCAGGCCACACGTGAGGCCACGCTCTACGTAACGTTGGAACCCTGTTCGACCACCGGAAGGACACCCCCTTGCACCAGCGCCATCACGGCGGCAGGGATCTCCCGGGTGGTTTTCGGCTCCCCGGATCCCACTCCCGCGAATCGTGGCAAGGCGGCGGCAACTCTTCGGGAGCCAAAGATCGAGGTCACCTCTCATGTTCTTCGCGACGAGTGCGACGCCCTCCTCGCCCCGTGGAAAAAGTTCATCACCACCGGCAAACCGTGGGTCATCGCCAAAGCCGCCGTCAGCCTCGACGGAAAAATCACGCGTCCAGTCGGTGAAAGCCAATGGCTGACAGGCGAGATGGCCCGTGACCACGCCATGCAGTTCCGTCGTCGGGCCGACGCCATCCTCGTCGGCGCCAACACCGTCCGCGCCGACAACCCCAAACTCACCGTGCGCGGAGACGCCGCCGAAGGAAAAACACCCCCATGGCGTTGCGTCCTCACCCGCAGCGGAGACTTACCGCAGGACGCGCATCTATTCACCGATGAGTGCAAGGAGCAAACCCTCGTCTTCCGCAACGGTCTGAAAGAGACACTCGACGAACTCGCCGCAAAAGACTGCGTGGCCGTCCTCCTAGAAGGCGGCGGCAAAGTGCTGGGGCATGCCTTCGCGGAGAAGTTGGTCGATGAAGTAGCGTTTTATATCGCGCCTATGATTTGTGGTAAGGACTGCGCAGACTCGATAAATTCCAACCTTCCCGCATCTGTTCAGTTGGAAAACATCACCACCGAGCAACTCGGCTCCGATACCGTCGTGCGCGGCATAGTAAAACAGGCTTCCAGCCTGTAATCGCTACCGGACACGCGTCCTAGTCACCAAACAAGCCGACCCGCACCAGCCAACGGATTGAAGCCTCGGGGGGGGGAGCCAAAGCGCGCAGGTTTTTTTTTTTAATTATTGTGGGCGGTTGGGGTGGGGGGGGGGCCATACCCCACACACAGGAGTGGGTGAACAGAGGCGCGCCACAGAGGAA
>JBCCWV010000183.1:0-10159 GCA_039192745.1 Verrucomicrobiota bacterium
GAAGCAGTGCCGAGCGTCGCACAAGCCGACTCGCCCATAAAGGCGCGACGGCTTTGTGTCAGATTGTCAGGAGTCGGAGGCATGGCGGGGAGTCAACGTTGCACGGCTCCTTCCGGGCACATGAGGGCGAGATAGACGGCGAGGTGAACGCGGTCGTCGGCGTTTTCGACGGGGATGGTTTCGACCTGCGTTTTGATGAGGTTGCGTGTCGTCGCCGACATCTGACCGGCGCAGGCGACGAGGTTGACGTAGTCGAGGAGGGCCTCGGGATCGCTGGCAAACGGGGTGAAATCGCCGTAGTCGGGACCGAAATGGTAACGGTCGTAAAGCCGGAACCCGTCTCTTGCGATGTCCCAGAGTTCGTTCGGAAAGGAGACGGCCGTGTAGCTGTTCGTGATTTGGAAAACGGGTCCGTCCAGATTTTGCTGCGTTAGTAAGCCCGGTGCTTTGTAGTCGGGACGGAAGAAGTTAAAGACGCTCGGAGAGCTGAACGGTTGTTGGAAAGAAACTTCGCTGAAGTCGCCGTAGTCCCACCAAAGGAGGTTCTCGTGGCGGTCCAGTTTCAGCAATCGCCCGAGGTGCATCGCACGAATGAACGGCTCGCGAAGAAGTCCATGCGAAGGATCGCCGGCAAACGACGAAGGATGGCGCGCTTCGGGGTCCATGAGAATGGCTTTCACGACTGCGCCGAGATCACCACGAACGCTGGAACCGTTATCCACGAAAACGTCCTGGATACGACGGACGTATTTCGGCGACGGATTGTCGGTGACGAGGAACTGGATGAGTGCCTTGCTGATGAACGGCGGGCAATTCGAGTGATCGAAGAGATGCCCGATGGCGTCGGCCACGTCGAGGTGCGCGTTTTCCACCGTGGGTTCCCGCGCGGGAATGGAAAATCCTCCGATAAGTGTCTTCGCGCCAAAGTCGTGGTAGTTGACGTGAATTTCCATCGGCACGGAGTAATCCACGTCCTGCCAACCGCCCTGCCCCCACGGGTTGGTCCCATACCAGAAGCCGGTGAGAACCCGCGCCATCTCAGTGATTTCCGCATTCGAGTAGGTGGGGATCGGCTCGTTGTTCGAATCGAGAATTCGGGTCCCATCCGGGTGGAGTAACCAGAGGCCGATGGTGAAAAGCTGCTTCACTTCCCGCGCGTAGTTCTCGTCGGGGAAGCGGTTGATCTCGGGTGCCGGCGGTTGGTTGCCGACATGGGACAAATACCTTCCCATGCACGGGTGATAGGTGACCTCCATGAGAAGGTCTTCGAAGTTCCCGAAAGCGTGTTCAATAAAGAGGTCGTAGTAATCGCAGGTTCCCAGAACGAGCCCGGAGAGGTTGGCGTCACGGCGCGAGGCAACGAGGATCTGCGAAAGCGCGAACGCAACCCGTTGGCGCAGTTGATCGGGTGCCCCGACGGAATACCGCGCAAAGAGATTGTCGATGTTGTCCGCCGAGATGCCATCGCTGTCAGTGTCAGCAGAGTATTGATCGATATTCAGGCGAGGGCCCTGGAAGTCGGCGATCCATTCTTCCAGCTGAGGCCGGAAGTAAGAGGGCGGTTTGCTTTGTATCTGGTCATCAATCCAATTTTCGATTCCCAGTGCCTGCACTTCTTCGATCGATTTCTTCGTCGGGCCAAAGCTTCCCTGCATGAGCAGCCGTGCTGCCTCTTCCGCGCTCGGACTGGTCGCAGAACCAGACGTCGAGTCCTGAATCTTCGAAGCAAAGGCGGCGTAGTCTCCCGCGATCGTTCCGTCCGGCGTGCCATCGCTGTTGGAGTCGAAGAGTTGCTGGCGACGCACGCTGTTGGCGACGAGATGATCGGAACCGGCGAACAGTTCCGACCAGTCATCCAGCCCGTCGCCGTCGGTGTCGAGGCGGTTCGCGTAGCTTCGGAAAAAGGCGGGGACGGCCGTCGAGGGAATCGTCACGACTTGTTCGCCATCAATGAGGGAAGGGATTTCTGTTCCCGTCATCCAATCGTCCAGCGCCCCGGACATCTGGTAGCCCTGCGACTGACCCGCGATGAAGGGCCAGCAAAGCTTCATTTGTCCCGGAAGCTGTCCGGGCTCCAGTCGCGAGTAGAGGCGGGAATTTGCATCGAAAGGATTTGTCCCCGCTTTCGCTTCCGCGCCGTTGGTCTCTCCGTCGTTGTCTTCATCGCCGAGCGCTGTGAGGCCGAAGGCATTGAAACGAATTTCCCAGGCGTCTGGAAAGCCGTTGCCATCGAAGTCGCCATCGGATCCTGAAGGAAGCGTGAAGTAGAAAGGAGGAAACGAAGTCGGGTCGTTAGGATCAGTGAAAGCGGCGATCTCGGTTCCGTCTTCGGCGAGATCATCGTCGGAGTCGGCGTCGTTGGGATCAGTCTCGGCGAAGCATTCGTCGCGGTTGATGACGTTGTCGTTATCGGGATCGAGAGTGGCGTCGGCGGCGGAGTTCGGATTCAAACCGTTAGCGGTCTCCCAGTCGTTCGGCATACCGTCGTTGTCGTCGTCGGCCCAAGGAGCGAACGCGGGGAGCGACTCAAGCGGTGTCGATGAGCGATAAATGGTGACACCATTGGCCCGATTAAACCCGGCTTGGTTGGGTTCGTCGGCTGGTCCACGCCACTGGGCGGTTTCATTGAGAATCGATGGCGCGGCGACGAGATTTTGATAGGTCCGCGAAGCTACAGGCAGGTTGGTCGCCTGGTTGAAAATCGAAATAGTCATCGTCCAATCACCAACACCCGTCGGACCTGCATTGGCTTCGAGCCGGAAGGTGAGCGGATCGGAAATGTCACAAGGACCAAAGCCGGAAAAGCCGCTCTCGGCAGAGAGATCCGTGTTTCCTCCCCAGTCGGAATCCCAAATGTCGTTCGTCGGACTGGACGCGTAGGCGAACCCACCCTCCGCAATCGAGACAAAGAGGTAAGTGAGGGCGTCGTGCCGGAAATGAAAACCCATCTGGAAGGTCAGCCAGCTGGGCTCCGTCAGGTTCTCGATGCGTGCCAACGCGAAGTCGCGACTGGAATCGCCCTCGGTTTCGATCACTTCCTCGTGGTTCCAGATGATTTGGAGGTCAGTGATCTCCCAAAGAAACTGACCGGATGCGGGAAAAGTCGGAGCACTGAGTTCGCTGACTGAATTGTCGTTTGGATTGAGTCTTCCATCGAGCTCTTCCTTGTCGTCTGTGCCGTCGTTGTCCGAATCGGCGAGGAGCGGGTTCGTCGGGAACGGACCGTTCTGCTCGTCGCCATCGGAAATGCCATCGTTGTCGAAATCGGGATTGGTCGGGTCGAGCCCGAGAGTTAGTTCATCGTCGTCATCGATACCGTCCTTATCCGTGTCACTGGAATTTGGATCGGTGCCGTTTGTGAATTCTTCGAGAAGCGTAAGCGAATCCCCGTCGGTGTTGGCATTGGCATTTGAAGTGCCGGCGTCGGTGGCGTGGAGGAATTCCCACCAATCGGGAGCGCCATCAAGATCGCCATCGGCGAGGCGATCGACCAATTGAACGGCGGCCAGACCGGACGTGCTTCCATCGAGTCGATCAAATTCGATGGCAATGGTGGTATCAGTAAGACCTTCGTAGCGGATGACGTTGGCAAACGGCGGTTGCACGGCCGCGTTCTCGTCGTGGAGCAAGAAGGATTTGTATGAGCCGACGGTGAGCGGGCGGATGTTCTTGTTCGTTGCCGTGTCACCGTTGAGGCGAATTTGAAGTTCCGGTCCGACGTAATCGGCCGAAAGGTAGACGTAAAGATCGTAGTCGGAGAAGGGAACGTTGCCCACGGTGACATTGGCCGTCATCGAGTTGCGGGAATTCAGGAATCCATTGAGGAGCTTCGCGGGCTGGGTGCCGTGGTTGTAGGATGAGCGAGTCCCGTCATGGGTGAAAGCGAGGGTCACGGCCGTCGCATTCCCCGCGCCGTCGACAATGGTGTCGAATACCGGCGAGGCGATGTCTTCCCGCGATCCGTTACGAAGCACGGAATCTCCCCAAGTGATTAACGGAGCGGTGTGGTTCCAGAATGGCTGCGGAACGAAACCGTTTGGTTCTCCCGATGGCCAGTAGCCTATCTCGTCATCGTCTCTGGAAATGAAATTGATACCAATGGCACCGGCGAAGGGAGGTGGCGTCGATGTGTCGCTGTTAGGATCGAAGCCGCCGGCGATTTCCCAGTTGTCGCTGGCGCCGTCATTGTCGCCATCCACGAGATACTCCGGATCTTTTTCCAAGCGGACGAAGTCGATGGCGAGATAGGTGTCCGACGAAGAGCCGATGCGGTTGAGTTCCACGACGTTGGCACCGGCGACGGCGTTGACAGTCGATGGGTCGAACTCGACAACATAAGTGCGGTAGGATTCGAAGGCGGGAGTTTCCAGCACTTCGATTCCGTTGAATCGCATGGAAACAATATTCGAAGGCGGGTTTCCGCCGCCGGTTCCGGACCAGATGTAATTGGCCGCAAGTCGGAATCTCGTGCCTGCCGCGAGGTCAGCGGCGGTGAGATTGAAATGAATGGAGACCGACGGATCGGAACTCGTGATCGCCCGCTCAAAGTTCTCCAAGGGTTCGTCCGTGGCCACGTTACCGGGGATGGGATGATAATTCCCGGCAAGATAGTAGTGGTCGTCGCGTGCGGTGGGACTGCCGGGGGCAGCTTCCGGTCCATAGGATTCCACACCAAAGCCCGTCGTCGATCCATCGTCGGGACCCACCTGCCAGACGGTCTCGAATCCGGCATGCACATACCCTGACAAAGCCATAAAAATGAGCAAGGCGGGCAGACGATGGAGAACCATTTTCATCGAAAAAGGAAGCGAGGCCCGGCGCGGGAAACGTCCGCTGCATGCCCGACTCGCGCTAGTAAAAATTAGCAAGCGAGCGACAATTTCTTACAAGTCGAATCCGGGAACGGCCGTAGTGATTGCGACACAAAATCGAGAATAGTTTTTGGTGGTCGAACGAACTATGAGGGATTGACCAAAGTGATTCGGCGCTTGATGATCGTGGACATCCGTACACCCATTCAAAAGTAACTTATGGCCAACGACGAAGACAGAGCTGACAGCAAACGCCCCTTCGGATTCGTGAAGACGATGCTTCTCGGCGCGTTTCTGGTCGTCGTTCCGGTGGGAATCGTCGGCTTCGCGCTCTGGCAGGGATTCAAACTGGCGAAAGCGTTGCTCAAACCAGTCTTCGATCTTCTGCCCTTCGAGTCGAGCGTGACGCGAATCCTCGTCATCGTGGCGGCGGTCCTGTCGATTGTGCTTCTTTGTTATTTTACCGGACTCGCCGTGCGCACCCGTTGGGGGCGTCGATTGCGGGAGTGGATTGAGAGGCGATTCCTCGAGAAGATTCCTGGCTACACCATGCTGCGCAGTCTGGCGCACCAGTATCTCGGCCATGATGAGGAGCAAAAGTTCCGACCCATCCTCGTCGATCTCTACGGTTCCGGAACGCGCCAAATCGCGTTCGAAATTGAGGAAACGGATGAAGAGACCGTCGCCGTGTTTATCCCGGCGGCACCGGCGGTGACTGTGGGTCAGGTTTATGTAGTGCCCAAAAGTCGTGTTTTTCCGGTGGATGCCACCATGCACGCCGCGATTGAAAGTTTGACCACTTTCGGCGTCGGCTCGGCGAAGATCGTGGAAAGGAAAACGATCACGTAGCGGCGAACCGCGTTTGTTTAAAGCCTACGAGTCCTTCCCTTCCCGCCGAAGTTGCTCCACCACTTCTTCAAACGCCGCCACGGATTCGTCCTGCACCCGGTTGAACTCGTTCAGTTGTTCGCGACCGCTGTCGGCGGATTGTGAACCCATCGAACGTAAAAAAGATTCCGCGTCTTTCCCGTGGTGGTAATAATCACGAAGCCGGTAGCGGGCGACGAGTTCGTCGCAATCGGCACATCGGACAAAGACCATCTGCGCCCGCCCTTGCTCGCGAACAAGGATGTTGCGCATGTCCAGCGATCCGCATTTTTGGCAAGTCTGGCGATGAACTTCCATGGGGGTGTGTTCAAAAGAGTCCGATCAAGTCCCACCACCAATATCCCACGGTGTAGGCGAGGGCAACTCCGACGACGGTGAGAACAAGGCCGGGCTTGAGCATGTCCGTCGTTTTCAACTCGCCGGAGGCAAACGCCATCGCATTCGGCGGTGTGGAAATGGGTAAGGCCATGGCAAGCGAGCAGGCAAAGGCGACGCCAACGAGGACGGGAGTCAGTGGTGTGATGCTCAAGCCCAAGACGATGGGCATGATGAGGTTGGCCGTGGCTGTGTTGCTCATGACCGACGACATGAAACAGGCCAGAACCCCGAAGACGACCATCACGCCGTAAAGTTCGAAGCGATCGGTGGGAAGTTGCTCCACGACCCAACTCGCCAGCCCGCTCACGGACATCGCAGTGCACAAACAAAGTCCACCGCCCATGACAAGCAGGACGTCCCACGAGAGGTTTCTCAGGTCGCGGACGTTGAGGATGCCGGTGCCGAAGAAGAGAATCAGAGGAATGAGAGAAACGGTTCCCGGAGAGAACCCGTGATAACCGCCGGTTAACCAACCAATGATTGTCGCCAAGGTGCCAAGAACCACGAGCACAATGCCGGGGGAGAAGGTTAGGCGAAGCGGCTCGCAGGAAATATTTTCGAGGTTACCGCGCACGCGATACACCACACGAAGGACGCCCCAGGCAATAATCACGACCAGGATAACGAGCGGAACACCGACGCGCATCCACGTGCCGAAAGTCGGTTCGTTGCCGAGTTCCTGCATGTAGCGCATGGCGATGGCGTTGGGCGGGCTTCCGATCGGGGTGCCGAGTCCGCCCGCGTTGGCGGCAAATGGAATTGATAGCACCAAGCCTTTGCGCGCGGGCGTGCCCGCGGGGAATTCCTTCACGATGGGAAGAATCAGTGAGAGCATCATGGCGGCGGTAGCGGTGTTGCTGAGCCACATCGAGAGAAAGGCCGTGACCGCCATCACACCAAACATGAGCCGCGGGAGCGAACCTCCACTCCGACGAATGATCCAGCGCGCCATCTGCTCATCGAGGTGAAACTTGTGCAGGGCCGCCGAAAGGACAAAGCCACCGAGAAAGAGAAGAATGATGTCCGAGAAGAACGGCGCGAGAAAGAGGGTGTTCGTCACTTTGTCATCGGCAATCACCGGCTGAAGCCAGACAATGCTGAGATAGAGAATGGAAAAGCTGGTGACGAAAAGCGGCACCGCTTCCGTGATCCAAAGCCCCGCCGCCACGACAAGCATGACGAACGCCACCCGCGCCGGTTCGCTCAATCCCCAACCACCCGAAATGACCCAAAGGCACCCACCGCCCACGAAAAGCACGACAAGAGTGAGAGCAAATTTCGCAATCTGCCTCGTCATCGGCGACATCTCTTTCGTCGTGGTTTCGTGCATTTCTTGTCGGCGGATGCTTTTGGAAATCCCCGCGATGTCAGAGAGCAAGAACAATTCCAAATTCAGCCGTGACCTTTCACCGGGAATGCCTGCGGCAATAGTGACGAGGTCGTTTCAAACCGAAACAAAGGCGACTTAGAAATCGGAGATTTACTGATCAGCGTTTTTTTGAAACTGACAAGAATGCGCGGAAAATCCGGCGCCGAAGCCAGTGAGCCCAAGTGTTTTCGCGTCCCCGTTCCCTGACGCCTTTGAAAGGTAGTCCTCCAGAGCCATCAGGACCGACGGACTGCTCACGTTCCCGGCCTTTCTGAGGATTCGGCGCGACTCCTCCAGAGGAGGGATCCCCATTTTCTTTTCAATCGCTTCCAACACGTCGCGGCCGCCGGTGTGGGACAATACACGGGCTCCGTTGTCCTCCATCTTGTCGCGTTGATACAACGTTTGCACGGCATCAGCGGCGAGAGCGGGGACCGTCCGGTGGAGTTGGTTTTTCAATCGTCCGCCCTCATTCACGAAGCGGATCTTTTCCCTCTCCTGCGGCCAATGAAGAGACTGGAAGTGGTGAGCCTGCCAATCCGCGGTCTCTCCCGACCACACCGAAGCACTCGCTCCATCGCCAAAAAGGCAAAGGCTGACGAGGGCTCCCGGATCATCGTCGACGAAAAAAGCCGCCGAGCACATTTCAACAGCGATCGTGAGAACTCGATGGCCGGGATGAACCGCAAGATAGTGAGACGCCGCCCGCAACATCGGGATAGCGGCTCCGCATCCGAGACCGACAAGATCTTGCAGTTCGGCATCACTTCGAATTCCCAGTGCTTCCGCGACATGGCTGGAAACGCCCGGGCAAAGATATCCTGTGCACGTGCAAACAAAAAGCGCGTCCACTTCACTGGCTTGGAGACGGGCGCGGTCGAGCGCAATATGAGCGGCGCGGCAGGCCATGTCCGGAGCGCCGACTTCAAATTCACGATTCAATTCCCCCGGATCGAGATCGAAGATCCGTTCGATGTCGGAAATCGCAAAGTGACGCTGGTCGATGCCGGTATCTCCCGTGAGGATTTTCTCGACGAGCGTCATTGATCGAGGTTGAAGGCGTTTCGCCGCCGAAGAATGGCGGAAGAGTTCCCACCCGTCGCGCTGGGGCATGGGAAACTCGGGGAACCAGGAGGCAATCGATTGCAGATACATGAAGGGACTAACTGAGCCAGCTCGCGAGACGGGAGACGGGAAGGAGCGGGCTCCGAAGGATCATTGAAGCTCCCGGCAATGGCTTGATGAGGAAAGGGTGGATCATCCCGGCCGTGCGCAGTCGGAGGCGAAAGCGCTGACGAAGCAGGGATTGGATTTGGGAAACGGTGTTGTCCCAGGAAAGAGCGCCGTCCGCAAAGCGGAGGAGGGGATCGAGCGCTTCAGCGGCGCACTCGAATGCCATGGACATGCCGTTGCCGGTGAACGGAGGAATCATCACATGCGCATCTCCCAGCGAAAGCCGGTCCTCATCGCTCTTGTGATGATGACTATGACTAAAGTCGAGAGCGGCCACGGCACAGGCGGAACGTGTAACCTGCTCGGCGGACAACAAGCGTTCCGCCAGCGCCGTTAACCCGCAACCGCGAAGCGCGTCGATGAGAATGGTCTCCTCGCGTTTCATCGAAAGATGCTTTCGCGAAAACAATCCGCAAACGTTGACGGTGGAATTCTCGACCTCGCAGAGTCCGACGTAAGCCCCACGTCCACGGTGCATCTCCAGATGGTCGAAGAGGGACAACTCGCGGAAATGCGCCTTCAAGCCTACCCATTGGGACTCCGTCTTCCGGGCACGACCCGAGCACCAGACCGTCCCTTCTTGAGAATCGCTTTCCTGAAATCGCGACTTCTCCCGAAGCTCTCCACCAAGCTGGCGAAAATTTTCGGCTAATCTTTGGTCGAGAAGAAACCGTGAAATGGTGCGGGCGGGAACCGGAAGTCGATCGCGTCGGGTTTCACCTCGTTCATCAAACCACCGGCAATGACTCGCCTCGCCAGCATCGGCCAAAGCCTCGGCGACACCCAACTTCTCGAGCGTGTCCGCATCCACGCCGCGAATAAATTCACCACAGACGCGATGCCGTGGATAGCGCCCGGCTTCATGCAGGACGACCGGCACATCCCGCCGACGCAGGGCAATCCCGAGGGAAAGTCCCGCCAACCCGCCGCCGACGATCGTGATGGACTTCCTCATCTCTTCCACGCGGCAAGGACGAGCGCGCCGCGAAAGGTGGTCCTCTCTTCCACCCGCCAAGTCTCGGAATTAAGCCCGAGAAGTTCCGGCAATTCCCCCGGACGAAAGCCAGCCTCGATGCTGGCCTTCATGTCGTGACGGGTGACCTCGTTGACGAAGGGTCCCATCCCACGGGAAAGGAACATCGCCCTTCTATCCCGAAAAGGTTCAACAGTAAAGATCGCAGAGCAATCCCGCAGACGTGGAGCAAGTGCCTTCAACTGTTCGTTGGTGAAATGGTGCAAAATCAAATTGGCTACAAGGACGTCGGTCGAACTGAAGTCGGATTCCAGAATGTCCTCCCGTAGCCACGATACGTTCTTCGGTAGTTGGGAGGGTTGTGGAGCGAAGTCGATTCCCCGCAAATGGCGATCCGGAAACCGGGAAGCGAGCCGTCTCAGGAGTTCCCCATCCCCCGCGCCCAGTTCCACCGCAGACTTCCAGGAAAAAGCCGCCGCATACCTTCCCAAAATCCGGTGATTCCCC
>JBCCWV010000184.1:0-10123 GCA_039192745.1 Verrucomicrobiota bacterium
CCTCTGTGCGAGACCTTATTTATTCAGCCGCGTTTTGAATCACCGGCAAAAACTCCCCGAGATACCGTTCCGCTTTCACTTCACCGACTCCGCGGATCTTCCTTGCGGCCTCTTCGCTGGTTGGTTTCAATCGCGCAAAAAACTCGAGCGTCTGGTTGCTAAATATCACGTATGCTGGCACGCCCTCCACTTTCGCGAGTTCATTGCGCTTTTCGCGCAGCGCTTCGAATAGCTCTTCATCGAACTCCATGCCCTCCAGACTCTCCGGCATTTCGACAGAGCCCTTGCTGGAACTTGTGCGTTTCGTCGACGGCAGCATTAGCGCAGGCCACGCAAGTTTGTAATTCGCGCCACCTTTCATCGCTTCCACGCCACGCGGTGTGAGCGTAAGTAGAGGATATTCGCCGGTGCTTTGTTCCAGCAATCCGCGCGCATGCAACTCGCGGAGCAAATTCAAAACATAAGCCTGCCCACAATCCTTAAGCAGCCCATAGGTCGAAAGCTCATCGAGCCTCGCATTCAGCACATCCTGGGATCGGCTGCCGACGAGCATGCCGGCGATTTTTGAACGCCCGAACCGACCCTCGTAACCGCGATTGGTTTTCCGCGACATCCGCGCGACGCCGCTCAGCGCTTTTTGCACGATGAGTTTTTCCTGGTCGCTCTCCGGCTTGCGCAAATCCGACGAACGATCATTGAGGCAATTGTCACAATTCCCGCACGGCTGCGCTTCCTCTTCGCCGAAGTATCCAAGAATCCATTCCTGCCGACACTCCTCCGCATAGCAAAGCTCGATCATCGCCTTCAACTTCTCGCGATCGCGCCGGTCCTTTTCCTCGATGGCTTCGGCGTCGATTTCCAAGTCGGTCGCCTCCAATTCCGGCCGCAAAATCCGCGTTCCCCGCATCCTCGAACCTGGCACGTCAAAGCGGCGCACGTAGCCCAACCGTCCCAAGGAAGACACGGCGGAACTCACGCCCATGTCGTTCGGCAGATTGGCCTCGTCCGCCATTTCGCGCAGCGTCATGCGGCAATCGCCGTTGCTGTCCGCGTGCCGCCGAACCGCTTCATATACGGCATGAATTGTCGCCAAGCTCGGGTTGTTGCCTTCGATGAAAAATTCCTGTGTCCGCGTGTCGGCGTAGTTGAAAAGCAGTTCGCAAACCGCGGCCTCGCCGTCCCGCCCGGCGCGTCCCGCTTCCTGGTAATAGGCCTCGATGCTCCCGGGAATATCAAAGTGCACGACAAAGCGCACGTCCGGTCGATCAATCCCCATCCCGAACGCATTCGTCGCGACCGCCACATCGACTTCCTTCGAGATGAATCGGTTCTGTGCAATCTCGCGCATCTTGTCGTCGAGCCCGCCGTGGTAACCGATGACGCGCACGCCCTGGCTGTGCAAGGTGTCGGCGACTTCCTCCACGCGTTTGCGCGTCGAACAATAAACGATGCCTTTCTTGTGCTCGCGGACGATCTTGGCCAAGCGATCAAACTTCTGCCGCTTCTTCTCGCACTGCGTGATCGTGAAACTCAGGTTCGGTCGTTCGAAACCGCTGATCGAAATAAACGGATCCCGCAACTCCAGTGTGTCCACGATATCCTTCCGCACGATGGGTGTGGCCGTCGCCGTGAAGGCTGCGACTTGCGGATGCCCTAACATTTTCACCGCTTGACCGAGTCGAAGGTAGTCCGGCCGGAAGTCGTGGCCCCATTGACTGAGGCAATGCGCTTCATCGACCGCGAACAAGCTCACGTCGACGGTGCGCAGCGCTTCGACGAACGCCTGTTGCCGAAATCGCTCCGGCGCGATGTAGACGATCTTGTATTTCCCTTCCGATAATTCCAGCATTCGCTCGCGTTGCTCGGCGGGTGTCAGCGTGCTGTTGATCATCGTCGCGGCGATCCCTTTGGCGGTCAGGCCATCGACCTGATCCTTCATGAGGGCGATGAGCGGGCTCACGATGATGGCCACACCGTCCATGACGAGGGCCGGAAGTTGGTAGCAAAGTGATTTTCCTCCACCCGTCGGCATGACGGCCATCGTGTCCTTTCCGGTGAGGATGGCAGACACCACACGTTCCTGACCCTCAAGGAATTTCCTATGGTCGAAGTGCTGTTCGAGGGCTTCGAGGGGGTCCCTAGTTGCTCCTTTTTGCACACCGCTTTGTATTTCTTCTCTTGTCTCGGAAGAAGATGTTGGGTAAAAGGTGGTAGGGGGCATCGGAAAATCCTTATTTTTCGGTTGCGCTACGCACTGTAGAACGCGACTGTTCAAACGAACATATAATTATGTCAGGACTCACCGAACGACAAAGCGAAATGCTGAAATTCTTGCAGGATTTCCACCACAAGACCGGGCTCATGCCTTCCACCCGGGAAATTCAAGGCCACTTCGGCTTTTCCAGTCAGACGGCTGCTGTTAGTCATTTACGCGCTCTGGAGAAAAAAGGAGTCATCACCCGACTTCCTGGCAAGGCCCGAGCACTCGCCTTCCCTGAGGAACTCGCCCGTGAGCGCATCATCGACATTCCCATCTACGGTCAGATTCCGGCCGGTATGGGTTCCGATGCCGAAGCTGTTTCGGAAGGTTGCCTTTCGGTCGATGTGCAAACGATAGGAATTAATGATCGCGACAAGACATTCGCGCTCCGTGTTCGCGGAGATTCCATGATCAACGCGCACATTCTTGACGGCGATTTCGCCATCCTCCAACACAAGGAAGCGAAAGCCGGTGACGTCGTCGCCGCTCTCATCGACGGCGAGACCACCCTCAAGCGCCTCGTCCGCCAAAAGAATCAAGTCTATCTCCAAGCCGAGAACCCCGAGTTCCCCGACCTCGTCCCCGCCCAGGAACTCGAAGTCCAAGGCGTGATGGTCGGCCTCGTCCGCAAAGGAATGGCGGCGTAGCCGCCGCGCAGTACGACAGGCTTCCAGCCTGTCACCGCAGCCGGAAGCGGGTCCGAATTCTCCAGAGATTGGACCTCGGCTTTCTCTGCATCTCGATCGCGTTGCGTTACAGATTCAAACGATCCTTAAGCCGTGCGAGGACGTTGTCCGAAAGGACGGGAACAGGCTGGAAGCCTGTTCTACTATTGGGCCCCTTTTTATGTGGGTGACAACCCATTGGAATTGCGACAATCTTCATGCATGGCGCACGGGAGGAAACGATGCTTTATCGCCGGATTCGTTTGTGGAGGATTTGTTGCGGGCGCGATTGTTTTGGCCCTGATTTCCTTTGCTTGGATCACCATTGAAGGAACCGGAAAGCCGCTCTTCCGAGAAAGCGCTCTCGAAGCGGCCAAGGAATGGGCGCGAATCGATGCATTTCCCGAAGGAGCAAAGGATCTCGATATTCGAATTGGTGGAACTTCGTTTACACGGTTGTTTACCGTCACGTTCTGGGGAGACTCCGAGGATATCGAGAATTGGGTAAAAGGGTATCCAGGAGTCTCGGATCCGAAATGCGAAATTTGGCAGACCGAAGACGGAGGAGAAAAGTATGTCTATCCTGCTGCCGGTGGTACCATCTATGCGGAGATTGTTCACTGGCCCAGCTTCGGAAAGGTGAGGATCCACACAACATGGAGCTGAAATCGATGAATTCATGAAACTGTCTGAAAAGACTCATGCGGGGAAGAAATACTCTGAACTGAAGTCGGAAAAAGAACTCGGTCGGGAGATCGAGGATTCGATATGGGTGGATTCAGAGTTTTCGAACTGCCAGCTTGATGGTGCTCACATCGCGTCTTCGATTTTTACAAACTGCTATTTCGAGAAGACCAGCCTGTATTGGTGCCACGCTTTTCGATGCACCTTCATTGATTGCAAATTTGTCCGATGTGATTTGAGGGGATCGTTCGATGAGGCTCGTTTCGTCCGTTGTGGTTTCGTGCACTGCGAGGTTGGCGAAAATAATCTCGGCGGCTCGACGAAGTGGGAAAATGCCGTTGCCGTAGAATGTGTGGTCGCTGGGGAACCGCTCCCCATCGTGGAAGTGAAAGAACCTTGAGAGATTTAGCGGCTTCGAGGGATTGTCCTTTCGTCGAAAATCTTGTAAAAGTGACCCCGCGGCCGCCGTTTACCTCTGGTAGTATTCACTCCAACCCATCCAGATCCCAGCATATCCCATGAGCGTCGCCGATTCTGATAAACCTCGTTTCCGTGACCGCATTCTCGGCGGCTCCGGAGACTCGAAGAAAAAAACTCCTTCCGAGCCTGATCCCGAACCGACGAGCGAAGACAAAAAGCACGCGGAAGAACTTGTCGCCTCTTACACGGAACTTCGCGAGCAGGTCGGCAAGTTCATCGTCGGACAAGAAGAAGTCGTCGAGCAGGCCATCATCGCTATCTTCGCCGGCGGGCATTGCCTGCTCGAAGGCGCACCCGGTCTGGCGAAGACGATGCTCGTGCAAACTTTATCCGAAGCGATGAAGCTTTCGTTCCGCCGCATCCAGTTCACGCCGGATCTCATGCCCGCCGACATTACCGGCACCGAGATCATTCAGGAAGATCCCGAATCCGGTCGACGCAATTTCGTCTTTCATCGTGGACCGCTCTTTCACCAAATGATTCTCGCCGATGAGATCAACCGCACGCCGCCGAAGACGCAGGCTGCGTTGCTCGAAGCGATGCAGGAACATCGCGTGACGGTTGGTCAGGAAACGTATTCGCTTGAGGAACCGTTCTTTGTTCTCGCGACGCAAAATCCCATCGAACAGGAAGGCACCTATCCGTTGCCGGAAGCGCAACGCGACCGGTTTATTTTCCACCTCCGTGTCCCGTATCCGTCGAAAGAAGAAGAACGCGAAATCATGCGACGTACGACGGGCGCCTTTGAATATAAGATCGAATCGAAGCTCAACGGCGAAGACATCCGACGCGCCCAGTCCATTGCCCGCAAGGTGCCTGTTCCGGATCACACCATGGACTACGTCCTCGACCTCGTACGGGCGACCCGGCCGAACGAGCACGATGCCCACGAATACGTAAAGGAAACCATTGACTGGGGCGCCGGTCCGCGGGCTTGTCAGTATTTGCTTCTCGCTGGAAAGGTCCGCGCCCTTCTCGACGGACGCTTCTTCGTCAACACCGAGGACATCGTCGCCCTCGCTCGCCCCGTTTTACGCCACCGCATCGTCCCCACCTTCCAGGCCGAAGCCGAAGGCGTCGATGTCGATGCCATCATTGAAAAGCTCCTCGACATTGTCCCGCGCAAGGAAACGAAAAAAGTCCTCTAGCAATGTTCCTCCCAAGGACAGCTCAAGGTGGATCGCGACCTCCGGGCGCGATGCCGAAATCGCCGAGCGAAGCGAGCACTGTTTTGATCGAACCACGAAAGATGCGAAAAAGCGCGAAAGCGAAAAGCCGAAATTCCTTTTCGCGGCCTTTCGCGTCTTTCGTGGTTTTCCCAACAAGCTGATTCCCTAACAAATGCCCCTCCTCGACCCCAAAGACCTCGCGCGCGTCAAGAACCTCCAACTCTTCGCGCGCACCGTAGTCGAGGGCTTTGCGACCGGGCTTCACGCATCGCCGCACAAGGGCATGAGCGTCGAGTTTCGGCAACATCGGCCCTATGTCCCCGGCGACGAGATACGTCACATCGATTGGAAAGTCTTCGGCCGCACCGACCGCTACCACATTCGTGAGTTCGAGGAAGAAACGAACCTGCGATGCACGCTCGTCGTCGATGTGAGTGGTTCCATGGGCTACACGGGAACCGGCGGGCTGGAAAAACTCGATTACGCCCGTCGCACCGCCGCCTGTCTTGCCTGGCTCATGATGTCGCAGGCGGACAGCGTGGGTTTGGTGACCTTTGATCGAAAGGTGCGCTCCGTTCTGCCGCCGCGTTCCAAGGTGAGCCACCTGCGGCACCTCATGGAGATTCTCGCGAACGCGGAGCCATCTTCAGAAACCGATGCCGGCGCTTCCTTGTTGGAGATCACCCCACAACTGAAACGCCGCGGTCTCGTCATTGTTATTTCCGACTGCTTTGGCGACGCCGATTCCTTCCTCAAATCGCTCGCCATGCTCAAGCACCGCGGCCACGAGGTCATCGTCTTCCAGATTTTCGATCGCGATGAACTGGAGTTTCCCTTCAAGCAATGGACGCGTTTCGAAGGCATTGAAGACGGCAGCGAACACATGGTCGATCCCGCCGCGTTGCGTGCGACTTACCTTTCCGAATTAGAGAAGTGGCGCGACGAACTCGCCCGCGGTTGTCGACGGAGGAAAATCGACCTCGTTCCGCTCGTTACTGACCAACCTTATGCCGATTCGCTTAGTCGGTATCTCGCGTGGAGGGCACGATGATGGTGGAGGGTGCTCAACCGTGGCGAGAGCGTCCCGCCCTCGAGTCTGCGCCGGAGAAGATGGGACTTTGTGAAGGGACCGGACTGTTGAGTTTTTTCCGAGTAGGAGGATCGCCAGCCTTCGGGAACAGGCTGGAAGCCGGTTCTACTGCTGATCTGCGCTCTTCGCCCTAGGCTCTGTGTCCAATGCCTTTCCTTGCTCCCATTTTGCTTTTCGGTGCGGCGGCTTTCACGATTCCGCTCATTATTCATCTTCTGAACCGACGTCGTTTTCGCACGATTCCTTGGGCGGCAACGCACCTTATCTCGCCAGTCATCCGGCAGAACAACCGTCGACTTACTCTTGAGCAGTTACTGTTGCTGCTCGTCCGCATCGCCATCCCGATTATCCTTGCTCTTTGTCTCGCGCGACCGGTTTTCACGGACACGAAGATCTTTGGGCGCGAAGCAAAGTCCTCGAAGGTTTTCATCATCGATAACAGTTATTCGATGCAGGCCACGCACGGCGACGGAAGTCGACTTGATGGTGCGCGGGATTTCACTTTGGAAGTGCTCGACGGAATGCGCGACGGCTCGGACGCGACAGTTCTTTTCGCCGGAGGCGATCCGTCCGCGCTCATCGACGACCCGACTTCCAACCTTTCGGAAGTCGCCGACGACCTCCGGGACAAAACCAAGATCGCTTCCGCCGCCGATCCTGCCGCCGCGTTGCTCGCCGCCGTCGGCGAGATGGGAGAAATGAAAAACGTGGCGCGTGAAGTCGTCGTCCTTTCCGATTTCCAAGCCCGCGACTGGTCGGCGAAAGGTTCCGCGGGTCGCCGGGATGCCTTGGAGCAGTTGGAAGCCCTGCCCGTGAAGCCCGCAGTGACTTTTGTTCCGATTCGGTCTGACCAAGCTGTCGAAAACATCGCCATTGAGTCCGTGGAGACATCGCGCTTGGTCGTTGGCGTTGGGCAACCGTTGTTGATTCGCGCCAATGTCCACAATCACGGTCGCAGCGCCCGGCCCTCCATAGACGTGCGGCTGGAAATCGACGGCAAACCCGTGCGGGCGACGCGCATCCGGCTCGAACCGGACCAGACGGCTCAGGTTCTTTTCAATGTGGAGTTCGAGGAGCCCGGTGATCATGCAATCCGCGTCGATCTCGGGCACGACGCGATTGCCGCCGATAATTCCTGGTTCACGACTGTCCCGGTTTGGAATGAAGTCCCCGTGCTATTGCTCGACGGCGATCCCGACACGCGGCCTCTTGCGTCGGAAACGGATTTTCTCCGACTTGCCCTTCGTCCGTTTTCTTCCGCTGCGACCGGACTCCGTGATCTGATCGTGACCGAAACGATGGAGGTTAATCGTTTCAACGCTCGCGCGGTGGAAGGGCGAAAAGTGATCACGCTCGCGAACGTGGAAAAACTGCGGCAAGATCAAGTGAAAGTGTTAGAGCAATTCGTTGCCGGTGGTGGAAGCCTCGTTGTCTTTCCCGGTGATCGCATTGATTTTAATTTCTACGCAGAGCGGTTGCATCACGAGGGGAAGGGGTTGCTTCCGGGGAAATGGGAAAACCTCGCCGGAGAAATCGTCGGCAGGTCGCCCACACGCATTCGATCCGGTCGCTTCGAGCATCCGGCGGTGTATTTGTTCAACGACTCCCGCAACGGTGACCTCTCGACGGCTGCCATCCGCAGTTGGACGACCTTGTCGAGCATCGGTGAAAATACGGTGGAGTTGGCCGCGTTGCAAAGCGGCGATCCTTTTGCCGTCGAGGGTCGATTCGGAGAAGGCCGGGTCCTGCAACTGGCGATACCCGCCGATGCCGACTGGGGAAACTTGCCTACGCAGCCGGAGTTTGTGCCCCTGATGCAGCGTCTCGTCGTGCATCTGGCGACGAGTTCCCGTGTGCAACGGGACGTCGAAGTCGGCAAGCCGATCACTGTTCCCATTCCGCGCGAATGGGCGAAGAACGAGTTCGCTGTCGTGCGTCCGTCGGGTCGCTCGGAAGCCGTCGAAGTGCAGTCGGAAGGAGACCGGTTCCGGATCGACTATCTTGAAACCGCCGAACCGGGTCACTACGCGCTGAAACTTCCCGATGGCGAGCGCCAACTTATCGCCGTCAACTACGCGCGCGCCGAGTCCGACATGGCGTTGCTCACCGATGAACAACTGACCCGTCTCGCCGCGGAGTCGAATGCGGTCCTCGCCGCAGATTTTGCGGCTTATCAGGAGTTGGACAAAAACCGGCGCGTCGGCGTCGAGTTCTGGAAACCGTTTTTAGCGGCTTTGTTAGGATTAATGCTCCTCGAGGTTTTGCTTCAGCAATGGTTCGGTCGCCGCAAGCTCAAGCCGGCGAAGAAGGACCGTCGTCCGAACCTCCAACCCGCCGCCGCACGATGAAGGAATCGATGGCGCTCCAGTTTTCCGGCGATCTCCCCGTGTGGGGGGCGTTCGCGCTAGCGCTGGGGGCGGCCGCGTTTGTTTTCTGGCTTTACCGGATGGAAACGAAGCGCCGCGGCGACCGCTACGGCTGGCAACTTCCGTTGCTCCGCGCAACGGCCGTGTTTCTCGCGGCCTTTATCCTTGCTGGTCCAGTTTTGCATCACGAACGGGTGATCCGGGAATTGGGCCGCCTCTTTGTGTTTGTCGACGACTCCGACAGCATGGCTCTCACGGATGAACAAATGCTGCCCGAACGGAAAATCGCGGCCTTGCAAACTCTGGGGGAGTTGCCGCGCGAGGAATCGATGAAGTTTCTTGATGCCGCCGCCGCGCAACTCGCGCGCGCCCACACGTCCGCGCAACTGGCCATGCGTGGTGGCGCGGAGTTCCCGCTTGCGGGTGGTCGCTTGGAGGATGTGGTGACGCATCTTGAGGAAGCGTTGAAGTCGATGCAGCTCGCTGATCTCGACTTGGATCGCTTGTCCGCGCCATCACGTGGTTTTGTCAGGATGGATGTCTGGCGTGGGGGTGATCGATTCGAGGTTTTCGACAACACTACCCGTCGCAAGGAATCGATGGCCCGTCCGGACGCCACTCGATTTTTCGAAGGCTTTGCAATCCCAACGACGGAAGCCACTAATTTTACCGCGTGGCTCCGGGGATACTTTGTGGCGCCGGAAACGGGAAAATACACGTTTTGGATAGCCAGCGATGATCGTTCAATGCTTCTGATCAGTCGCGATGCGAACCCTTCGCGGTCGAAGGAAGTGGCACGGGTCGAAGGGTATGTCGATGCCGGGAAATTTGACGAGAAGCCTCGGCAGGAATCGCGAAAATTGCCGATGAAGAAGGGCGAATGGCATTTCATCGAAGCCGTGCTTGAAGCGGGGCCCGGTGAAAACCACCTCTCAGTGGCATGGGCTAAAGAAGGTGGAAAGCGGCAGATCCTTGGCGGGCAAGAGTTAATAGCCTGGGCAGAAGATGGAACGGGAAAAGACGGCGAGAGCGACGGTGCCGAGAGTTTCGTGCAAGGCGTTCTCGCGGAAGCCGTGGACCTGCAGGAGTTATCGACGAGCGACGAAGGGGTCAATCCGCTGGACTTCAGCCGTCGCTTGAAGTCGCTTGCCGTCAACGTCGGTCGCATGCGTGAGCGATTGCGTGATTACCTTCAATATCGGGCTGCCGATTACCTCGCTCGACATCGCGAGAGTGAATTGACGACGTCGAAGCTGGAAGAGTTTTCGCAATGGAACCGGCGCGATCGGATGACGCGGCTGTTGCTCGATGAGTCGACGGGGTTATTGCCGCGCTTGAAGGAGAATCAGGACGTGGAGTTGTTCGTCTTAAGCGGAAACCGCGCCGACGAATGGTGGTGGCAACGTCGC
>JBCCWV010000185.1:0-10012 GCA_039192745.1 Verrucomicrobiota bacterium
AGGAATCACACTCGGCGTTCGAACCGTTTTTCAAGGGCGGAAAGGGAGTGGTCCCTCATCGGGGGATGGGACTCTGGCTGGCCCGCGAAACCCTCCGCGAGCAAGAGGGGCACATCTGGTGCGAGAGCAAAAAGGATGTAGGGACATCGGTCTTCATCGAACTGCCGGTGGCATCCCTTGAAGGCCGGAATTTGGACGTCATCGAGGAGCAAGCGGAAGCAGAGAGAGAAGAAATGCGTCGAAGCCGGTCCCGAAAAGAGGGGCCGTTCGAAGTGATCGAACAAGAGCGCGATGCGCCGAACGAACTCGTCGGCGGGTTGAAAAAGCTTTCGCTGAAAGTCCTGATCGTCGATGACGAGCACTATATCCGGGAAATCCTCGGTGCTTTTTTCAAAGCGTGTGATTGCACGGTGGCGACGGCGGAAGACGGAATGGCCGGACTGCGCATGGCGGTAGAAGAGAACTTCGACATAATCATCAGCGACATACGCATGCCGAAAATGACGGGCATGGAATTCTATAACGCGCTCATCCATGAGAAGCCCGACTTCAACGGGCAGTTTGTCTTCATCTCCGGAGAGCTGATGACCAACGACTATCGCGAGGAAGTCATGGAAACAGACCGTCCGTTCCTCATCAAGCCGTTCCTTCCTGAAGACATCCTGAATGTGGTCCCCGTGTCGCCGCGGGGTTAGTCCGCTTCAGACTGTTCCGTAGGCCATCATCGCTTCCGCGACTTTGAGGAAGCCGCCGACGTTCGCGCCTTGGATGTAATCGACGAGGTCACCGTTCTTGCCGTGCTGGACGCACTTGCGGTGAATGTCACTCATGATCTTGCGAAGACGAGCGTCCACTTCGCCTCGTGACCAGTTGATGCGCAAGGCGTTCTGACTCAACTCAAGTCCAGACACGGCAACGCCTCCCGCGTTGGCGGCTTTACCTGGGGCGACGAGAACCCCGGCCTCCTTGAAGACGGACAGGGCATCCGCGGTGCAAGGCATGTTTGCTCCTTCAGCGACCGCAATGACTTTGTTTTTGACTAACAATTTCGCGTCGTTGCCATTCAATTCGTTCTGTGTCGCGCAGGGCAGGGCAACGTCGCAATCGACGCTCCAGGGGTTGGCGCCTTCATGATATTCGCAGCCAAATTTTTCCGCATATTCGCGAACACGCCCGCGCCGTAATTCTTTCAATTCCCGCAACCACTCCCACTTTTCGCCGTGGATACCCTCGGGGTCATGAACAGTTCCGGAGGAATCGGAGGCGGTGACGGGGATAGCTCCGAGTTGATTGAGTTTTTGCATGCAGTAGAGCGCGACATTGCCCGAACCGGAAACGGCACATTTCATTCCGGTCATGCTGTGACCGTGTTCGTTGAGCATATCCTCAAGAAAATAGACCGCGCCCCATCCGGTGGCCTCGACACGGATATCGCTGCCGCCGAAGGAGAGCCCTTTGCCGGTGAGAATGCCGGTGAAGCGGTTTTCCATGCGTCGGTAGTGACCGACGAGGTAGCCGATTTCCCGTGCCCCCACGCCGATGTCGCCGGCGGGAACGTCCGTGGTCTCACCGATGTGACGGTGGAGTTCGACCATGAGTGATTGGCAAAAGCGCATGACCTCGGCGTCGGACTTTCCCTTTGGATTGAAATCCGCACCGCCCTTCGCACCGCCCATGGGGAGGCCGGTCAGAGAGTTTTTGAAAGTTTGCTCAAAGCCGAGGAACTTCAGAATGCTCAAGTTGACCGAGTCCGTAAAACGCAGTCCGCCTTTGTAGGGGCCGATGGAATTGTTGAATTGAATCCGGTAGGCGCGGTTCACGTGAGTCTTGCCATGGTCGTCGTCCCAAGTGACTCGAAAAACAATGACACGATCAGGCTCAGTCATGCGTTCAAGAATGGCCGCGTCGCGAAACTTTTGGTTTTCGTGAACGAAGGGATAAATCGTTTCGACGACTTCATGGACGGCCTGGAGGAATTCCGGTTCATGCGGGTTCCGTGCCTGCAAATCCCGCATGAATTGATCGATCTCCGTTGCGAAAGGGCTGTCACTCATGGGCGGGAGGCTAGGCGGAACGGCAGTCTCCGTCAATCGAAGTGGAATAACTCCGCGCGCGGAAGCTCTAATTATCGACAGCGGCAAAACCACTTCCATGGCACTGTCTGTCGGTCGCACTACTCATGTCTTCCCGAAGAAAAATCGTTACCTTTGGCGTCATCGCCGTCGCGCTCATCGTCTCAGCTATCGTCTTCGACCTGCAGGCCATGCTCGGAACCGCGCTTGATTGGATTGAGTCTTTGGGTTTTTGGGCGCCGTTGGTCTTCATCATCATCTATTCTTTGGCGACTGTTCTTTTTATCCCGGGATCTGTCCTGACCATCGGGGCGGGACTGCTGTTCGGAGTCGTTTGGGGAACCGTTTGGGTGACCTTGGCGGCAAACCTGGGGGCATTCCTTGCATTCGTTTCCGGTCGTTATTTCGCGCGGGATTGGGTCAAAACGAAGATCGATGGAAACCGATTTTTTCGAGCCATCGACGAAGCGGTGGGCAAGGAGAGTTGGAAGGTGGTCGGGCTGGTCCGTTTGTCTCCCATCATGCCATTCAATCTCGTCAACTATGCCTTCGGACTCACCAAAGTTCGGTTGACTCCCTATGTGGTCATGTCGGTTTTGGGCATGATTCCGGGAACGATTCTTTATGTTTACATCGGGTCGCTTGCTCGTGGTCAGGCCGTGGGTAAAACAACGGTCGAATGGATATTTACTTTCGTTGGACTCCTCGCAACGATCGCGGTGACGGTATTCATCACCCGGGCTGCACGCCGTCAATTGAATGAGATGATCGTCGAGGAAGGAAGAACGGCATGAGTCAGGAAAGTTTCTTCGAACTGTCTCCGCAGGATGAATTCAACGAGCAACTGCTCGCGAACACGCATCCAATGGACTGGATCAACCCCAAGCCTTCAGGCCGTTACAATCTGGTCGTCATCGGTGGCGGCACCGCGGGACTGGTGACGGCAGCAGTTGCGGCGGGACTCGGGGGAAAGGTGGCGCTAATTGAACGTGCGTTGCTCGGCGGAGATTGCCTGAACGTGGGGTGCGTTCCGTCGAAGGCATTGATTCGTGCGGCAAAGGCGGCGGCTGCTGCGCAGAGCGCTGGAGAATATGGCGTGGAGGTCAACGGCGTGGAAGTCGACTTTGCGAGGGTGATGTCGCGCATGCGGGAGATTCGGGCGGGCATTAGTCCCCACGATTCGGCGGCACGTTTTCGGGATCTGGGCGTTGATGTGTTTCTCGGTTCTGCGGAGTTTTTGGACGGATCCACCGTGACCGTGGACGGAACGCCGTTGAAGTTCAAAAAAGCTGTCATTGCGACCGGAGGTCGAGCGGTTTTGCCGACGATCGACGGCTTGGAAGTGGCGGCGCCTCTGACCAATCACACACTTTTTAACCTAACCGAACTGCCCAAGCGGCTAGCCGTGATCGGCGGCGGTCCGATCGGGTGCGAAATGGCGCAGGCCTTTCAGAGATTCGGATCGGAGGTCACGCTTCTTCAAAGGAGCGAACGAATCCTGCCCAATGAAGACCCCGACGCCGCGGACTGGGTGAGTCGCCGCTTGGAGCACGAAGGGGTGAACATACTCACCGACTCGGAATTGACGGAGGTGGTTAAAGATGGGGCTGGAAAAGTTCTAAGCGTGAAGACAACGGATGGAGTTGAACAGGTCATTGTTGATGAGATCCTCGTCAGTGCGGGCCGGCGGCCAAACACGGAAGGTCTTGCGCTGCAGAAAGCAGGGGTCGAGGTGAATGAAAGTGGCGTTCTGATCGATGACTTTTTCCGCACGGCCAACCGGAATATCTTCGCGGCCGGTGACGTGACGATGGAACGAAAGTTCACACACGCTGCTGACTTTGCGGCGCGTGCGGTTGTGCAGAATGCACTATTTTTCGGTCGCAAACGACTGAGTAACTTGCGGATACCGTGGTGTACATATACGGAACCGGAACTCGCGCATGTCGGGGTTGGTCCGCGTGAAGCGGCGCAAAAGGGGATGAAAATTGATTCCTACACACGGGAGTTTGCAGATGTGGACCGAGGGAAGACGGATGGGGAAACGGAAGGTTTTGTCCGCATTCACACCCTTCAGGGGGGCGATCAAATCGTCGGTGCAACGATCGTCGGCAGCCATGCCGGGGAACTCATCAGCGAGGTGGGGGTGGCGATGGCCGGGAAGGTCGGGCTGGGCACGCTGGCTTCTGTGATTCACCCATACCCAACTCAGGCAGAGGCGATTAGACAAATCGGAGACGCCTACAACAAGAAGCGATTCACCCCCACAGTGGCGAAATTCTTTAGCTGGTGGCTCAAGAAATCGCGTTGACCTGGGTGGGTTTTTTGCGGTTTGGGAAGATATTTTCGCTCCGGAGGAAAGAACTTGACCTCGTGTGGCGTGTTTGATCTCAGAAGGACAAAAAATCGCGATTTTTTTCCGGTTTGGACGTCCGAACGTAATAGATGGCACGAGCAGTGCTTTTTATTTAGAAGACTTGTTAGTCATGAAAAACATCACGGAGGAACAACAGAGCCGGCAAACCCCTGCCGAACGTGGAGGCACGTCCGCTACCAACCAACCGTTGATCGTGTGGGAGCCCCGCAAGGTCAATATTCTCATTGAGGAAGCTCACCGAAACGACAAGAACCCGGCATTGCTTTGCCTGGGGCGTCTCGAGGCCGAGGCGCTTGAGCGTTATCTTGCGGCGTTCGACGAGGATTCCGGTGACGGAATCAATCTGCGCGGGTATCACTATGCAGGACTGAGGATCGTTGTTCTCAATACTGAGAGTGTTCTCCGTGTTGAGACATTGGAATCGATCTACGAGCAAAGTCGTCACTCTGAGCAGATGAAGATCAAAATGAAACAGGAGGAAGAGAAGACTCGTCACCTGCACCGTTTTGACGGGATCGATGACGGATTCCGCTTTCGCGTCTGAATCTCAAGCCACACTGAAAAAGTCGAGGCCTTCTCGGTATCCTGCGGATTCGGCGAGGCCTCGAACCTTTGCTCTTAGCCCACGCCGGGCGACGGCTCCCAGCGCGACCGGCTCAGATTTTTCGAAGTCTTTTTGATCCAAAACCGGAACGCCACCGATGTGTTCTCCGATTCTGCGGGGATGCACCTCGTAGAACGCGTGGATCTTGGTACTTCGATTTCGAAGGCGTTGGGCCATCGACTTTCCGGTAGGTCCGGCGCCGAGGATCACCACACCGTGGGTGCGAACTCCATCGATGCGTGAAAGAAAGTGGGCTTTGGCGTCCTGAAAATTGGAAAGCGAATAGCGATCTTGAGTGCGAGTGACCCGCGCGGCGTGGTCTGTCCATTGATGAAGAACTTCTGGGACCTTGGGGATCTTGCGACCGGATTCGAGAAGCCGAAGATAGAGGTCGTAGTCCTCGGCCCATTCTGTATCTCTGTATCCTCCAACTTCGTCAAAAGCGGAACGGCGGAACATGGCGGTGGGGTTCACGACCGGGCTTTCAACGAAGCGTTGGGCTGAGATCTCTTCGGAACGAGTGATGGAGTTCACCCACTGCTCGTATTCGGCGAAGCCCTCTCGTGGATCGCTGCCATCGGGGTCGGTGATTTTCACGAGACAACTGACCACATCGATCTCGGGGCGTGTTTCAAGAAACTGCAGCTGGCATTCGAAGCGCGAGGGGAAGGCGACGTCATCGGAATCCATGCGGGCGACGAAGTTTGCTTTTGCTGCCGCATGCCCTGCATTGACGGCTTCAACGAAGCTGCCGTCGGAACGGAGGACTTGAACCCGCGCATCGACTTGGCGGAAGTGGTCGGCGGTTTTCTTTGCCTGATCGTCAGCTCGGTGGAGGACGATGATCAGTTCCAATGCGTCCAGCGTCTGATTGAGGCAACTTTCGACGGCGCGGGAAAACATGCCGTGGCCCCGATGGCAGGGAAGAACGACGGAAACGCCTGGATTCATGCCGGCTGTTCGCTCTTCCCCTTATCGAGAATTTTGTCTGCGGCGGATTCTCCGGAGACGATTGCGCCCTCAATGGAAGCGTTGGCGAGCCAGTCACCTGCAAGTGTCACTTTGTCAGGAAGGTCCGTCGAGATGGCACCTTTCCCGGCGCTTTGTGCAGGGAGTGCTTCATCGATTCGGTAGCCGCGAAGATATTGCCAAGACTTTGCAGCCTCGCCGAACCATTTAGCAAGCTGGAGGCTGACGGGCGAGATGAGGGCGGAGGGATCGTGGGCGCCAAGAATCGAAATGGAGATCAGAGCCGATCCTTCCGGCGCGTAATCCGGAGCGATGTCGGAGACGACAGCGAGGTTATTGATCGGACCATCCTCGTTGCCCTCACCATTGATGACGATGCACTTTCTTTTCAGGGGAGAAGCAGGTGCGGAGAAATAGAGACAAGTGACGGCGTTGGAATTGATCTGGGAAGTGTCTCCAAGAAGGTGGCAGGTCTGCGCCTGATCGGTCGCGAGAACGATCTCGTCTGCTTCCAGTTTATCGCCGTTTTCCAGCCGGACCGAAGATGATTCCAGTGCGCGAACCCGAGTATTCAATCGAATGGCAGGCAGTCCTTTTGCGAGTTGGCGCGGCAACTGCACGATGCCGCCGGTGGGAAGGGCGCCTGATCCGCGGGCGAAATGACGGAATACGAACAAGAGCTTTTCCGCATTGGTTTCGAGTGCCTTTTCCAGAAAAACTCCGCCAAAGAAAGGCCGGAAAAAGCAGTCGATCATCTGAGAGGTGAACCCGAATTGCTCGAGGAATTCTCTGGAAGAAACGCCGCTAAGGTCTTCGCGCGGCCGGAGCGAGTGCCGTCGCAGCGCCGCCACGAGAAGTTTGTCCTTGAGTGATCCGATGGGAGCAAAAGCGGTCGCAATTCCACCGAACAGGTCGCGAAAGGGATCCGAGACGAGATGGAAACGACCCTTTAACCGAACGAACGCTCCCGGCGAGAATGGATGAAACTGGAGGTCTCGAAAGCGTTCGCCCGCCACCGGGTAACTTGGCAGGAAGACTTGGAATCCTCGGTCGAAGAGAAATCCCTCTGCGACGTCGGTGCGGACGCGCCCACCCACTTCATCGGCAGCATCGACGATCTCGACCGAAAGGCCGTTTTCGTGCAGTCGGCGGGCGCAGGCCAGCCCGGACAGGCCGGCGCCGATAACAAGCGCTCGCTTCATTTCTTCTTCGGTGACCGGCGTCCCAAAAGATGGCAGAGAGCCTCTTCCAGTTTTGGGAACCGGAAGGGGTATTCGAACTCTTTGAGCTTTGCCGGTTCGACAGCGACGTCGGCGAGGAGGGCTTCATCGGCGAGTTGTCCGAAGGCGGCGCGCAAGGCGAATGCGGGAGCGGGAAGGAAGGATGGGCGACGGACCACCCGTCCTAACGTTTTTCCAAAATCGGCGTTCGTGACCCAATGGGGTGTTGTGACATTGACCGGACCTTCAAACCGTTTGTCCAGAACAGCCCGGTGGAGAATGTCGACAAGATCGTCAATGGCGATCCAGCTCAGTCGCTGCTTGCCGTCCCCGACAGGGCCGCCGCCGCCAGCGAGAAAGAGGGGCAGGAGCTTGCCGAGCATGCCGCCGGCCGGCGAGAGGACAGCGCCGATCCGCAGTTTGGTGACGCGGATCCCCGCTTCTTCCGCGGGCCACCATTGGCCTTCCCACTCCCGGCAAACCTCTGAAAGAAAGCTTGTCCCGATGGGGGATTCCTCGTTATGCACGTTGAGCGGCGTGGATTGGTAATAATTCGTACCGCTCGCGCTGACAACCACTTGGGGTGGATTCTCCATCCGAGCGATCGTGTCCGCGAGCAACCGCGTGCCGTTCTTCCGACTGTAAAAAATTCGATCCATTCGCTTCTTCGTCCATCGTCCTCCGGCGATGTTTTCTCCCGCCAGATGGATGAGGGCGTCGATCTGACCCGCAGCGGCGAGATCGATGGTTCCGTTTTCCAGGTCCCATCCGACGTCATTTTCGCTGGTGGGGTTGCGTGTCAGTGTTAGGACGGTGTGCCCAAATGATTTCAAAAGCGGCGAAAGCGAGTCTCCCACTAATCCTTTTCCCCCGGAAACGAGAATCCGTTTTTTGGAGACCTCGGAAAACAGTGGTTCCTTCAACCTCGCGACATCATCTGCGGTGACGCGGTGGCGGTAGCGGAAGGTGCGCTCCAGCCGTTTTTTGACAAAGCGGCCGCCCAGAAACTGACCCACGAAACCGAGCGGAAGCCGGTAGGTGATCTCGTCGAGAAGAACGCTCGTGGATTTTCCTTTGCGGACGAAACGGTGTCGGTGCAGCCACTCGGCGAAAGGACCGTTGACCTGCACGTCGACGAACTGTTTTCCCTCTTCCACGTTCTGCAGCTCGGCCGTCCATCTCTGCTTGATCGGACCCGTGCGGACTTCCATCGTCGTCCGGGCGCCATTACGAAGCGCGGGCAGAGCTTCGACGGTTTTCACGTTTTCCCACGGCGGCGTCAATCGATTGAGTGCGCAAGGGCGGGTATGCCAGTCAAAGAGGTCCCCGGCAGAGGCCTCGATTTGCGTGAATTTCTCGAAGTATTCTTGCGCCACGTTGAAGAGTCGGTCGTGTGAGAGCAGGTTCCGGCGGAAAAATCAGGCGTCGGATGCAGGTGGAGTATCCGCCGGTTGATCGGTGACTTCGAGGTAGCGATTACGATCAGTTTTGAAGAAGAGGCGAGGTGGCGCGTTCGGCTCCGACGGGTCAGGCGTCTCGCGATAGAGATGGAAACGATCGGTGTCGTCACGAATGTATTCGCCCGTTGCATCTACCGCCTTGACCATGAATCCGTCGCGGATGCCGCGGGTTTCGAGACTGGTGGGGAAAAGATCCTCACCGCTGATGGTGGCGACGGCGACCGAAGTGGATTCCGGGGCGGGCAAATAGGACTCGTCGGCAATCGCGGTGGGAAACTCCGTTGTCTCCAGATCTTTCCGCTGCAGCCGGTCACTCAAGGCCGTCCAACCGACGCCGGCCATGAGAATCGTGAAGACGAGGAGGAACTTCCCGGGAGTTCCCTTGGCAACATTCGGAGCGGATGGCATGACAGGACAATCAAAGGGCCGGGGCTTGACCGGCGCAAGCGCCAAACGAGGTTCGATGAATGAGCAGCGAGACGAACCCGTGGAAAACGAAATCCACCCGCATCGCCTTCGATAATCCGTGGATATCTGTCATCGACAACGAGGTTGTCCAGCCCAATGGCTCCGACGGGAACTACACCTACGTCCATTTCAAGAGAAAGGCCGTGGCCATCGTCCCGGTCGACGAAGCTGGGAACACGTGGCTGGTCGGGCAATATCGCTATACGCTGGATCGTTACAGCTGGGAGGTGCCCGAGGGAGGGTCAGACCCCGGCGAGGAGCCGCTGGATTGCGCGAAGCGGGAGTTGAAGGAAGAGACCGGGTTGAGTGCCGAGCAATATGATCTGATTCTTGAGATGGATCTGTCGAATTGCGTCTCCGACGAAGTCTCGTTCACGTTCCTCGCAAGGGGTCTCACCGAAGGAGAAATGGCGCCCGATGAATCGGAGGAATTGAAAGTGAAGAAAGTTCCGTTGGTGGAAGCGGTGAAAATGATCGGGACGGGGGAGATTCGGGACGCGCTTTCGATCGGGAGTTTGTTGGCGGCGGAGAGATACGGCTTCAGCCTCTAGTCTTCCGACCAAAGCTTTTCGATCAGAGGCGTTCCCCAAAGATGGGTGACATTGGTGGCGAATGCGGGGAAGGCGACTTCACGGAACCAGTCCGTTCGTATCCCTGGAAAATATTCGGGAAGGTTCTCCTCGAAGTCTCTGTAACCGTCATGTTCTTCGTCAATCCAGAAAAAGGTGCCTTTGTCGTCAGTTCGAAATCCAAGGCAGATAATGTCGTATGCGAAAACGTCGTCTTTGTATGCGAAAACCTCCTTCACTTGCTTCCATTCTTTGAAAAACTGAAAGTCCCCG
>JBCCWV010000186.1:0-9958 GCA_039192745.1 Verrucomicrobiota bacterium
AGGCCCTGCAGATCAGAAGTTAGCCGACCGGAAAGACTGGTATGAGACACGGATCAGGGAATATGAAACGCGCTTGGCGAAAAAAAATCTGACGACTTTGCAGAGAAATCGTTTGGAGAAAGAGAAAGCGGAAGTCGAAGCTGAGCTTGAGGCACTGGACAAAGAATTCGGGGATTAGAACGAATCGAAAGAAATTCCTGATCCAGGACGGTGTTGGTCAAATCGCTCTTGAGCGTAGTTTAACCAAAGCGCTTCAGTCCCGAATTAAAAATCGTCGAGATCGAACTTCGTCGCTTTATTTACGACGTTGGTGACGATCTTCGTGGCGCTCATGGATTGGCGGAGGTTTTCGACGCCGTCTTCGGTGACCTGGGTGTCGAAGAGATAGACGGACTTTAACTTCCGGTTTTGGGCTATGAGAGGGAGCGCCTTGTCATCGATAGGTGTGTTGTAAAGATTGAGCCATTCGAGGTCCTTCAGTTCCTTGAGTTCGGCGAGACCGCTTCCTTCAATCTTTGTGCTGTTGAGGTTGAGTTTCCTGAGCCGGGCGAGCTTTCCGACGGTCTTCAAGCCTTCGTCGGTGATCTTGGTGCGGCTGAGGTCGAGCTCGACGATATTTGGAGCGATGGCCAGGAGGTTGCGGATGGTCTCATCGTTGGTCTTGCTCTGATTGGCAATGAACTCCACCGAGAGGAACTGTGGATACTGCACAGCGATCGGGGTGACGGTTGCGCCCATGTTCTGGAGTTGGGCGACGATTCCGGCATCAGGTTCGCTTGCGCCCATCGTCCGCACGGTTTCCACTGTGATGTCTTTTGGGATCTCGATGGATGGCACTCCTGAACCAAAGGGAGCGCCTTCTTCGATCCAGAGTTTGACCAACTCGACCTCTTGAGGACTGAGGGGTGGACCGCTTTTCTTGGGCGGCATGAATTCCTCGTCCTCGGGATCGAGGATCAGTCGAACGTAGAATTCGCTTTCGTCAGGTTTCCCTGGAGTGATGACGCGACCAGCGCGGATCGCGTTGGGTGTGTCGAGAGCAAGACCGGCCTTCGGCTTTGGATCGGCGGGCGTCTTTTGCGTCGTGTGGCACTCCAGGCATTTTGCCGAGATGATGGGCTGAATTTGCCCTTCATAATCGACGGCGCCGTGGGCCGTGAAAGAAACGGCGGCCATGGTGGCCGCCGCGAAAACGTGGATGGGGGTTCCGTTCATTGTGTCCTTTCTCGCAACCAGTTATTACGAGAAGAGTTCGGTAAGCGGCTTCGCTTTGTTGCCCAGCCAGAATGGTCTTCCCGTTTCGGACTTGATGACGCGCTCGAGCGGAAGGCCGAGGCCGAAACCGATGGTGGCAAGGAATGCTTCCGGTGATACCGCGTTTTCGGCGACCATGGCGCCGTTGCGGTCGGACTTGCCGTAGCGTCCCGCTTTGACGCCGCCGCCAGCGATGAGGGCGGAGTAGCAGCGCGGGTAGTGGTCGCGTCCCATTTGGTGTTCCTGGACAATCTTCGGCGTGCGACCGAATTCGGTGCCGAGGACAACAATGGTGCTGTCGAGCAGTCCGCGTCGCTCAAGGTCGGTGATCAATCCGGCGAGCCCGGAGTCGAGTTGTTCGCAACGGGCGGGAACGGAAGTGAAGTTGTCGTAGTGGGTGTCCCAGCCGCCAAGGGTGACTTGGACGACGCGCACCTGATGTTCGACGAGGCGACGTGCGAGGAGACAGCCCTGACCGAAGGAACTTCCACCGTAGAGGGAGCGCGTTTCAGAGGCTTCTTCCGAGAGGTCGAATGCCTTGAGGTCTTCGCTCGTCATGAGGCGGACGGCTTCATCGTACAGGCCGGTGTAGCTTTGGGCCTTCTTGCTGTCGAACTTCCCGTGGAATTCCTTGTTCAAAGCATCGGCGAGATTAAGGCGCTGGTCGAAGTCTTCCTGAGTGACGCTGCCGGCAAGGGAAGAATTCTTGAGTCCTTCATTGGGATTCCCGAGGGGAACGCCAGAGTATTTCGCGCCCATGAATCCGCCGGAGGCAAGATCCTTGTTGCCACCGATGGAGACGAATCCAGGAATGGTGGTGTTGCGGCGTCCGGAAAGGCGGAGAACCCAAGATCCGAGAACGGGGTGGACGATGGTGCCGCGTGGGGCGTAACCACGGTGCAGGGCATACTGGCCCTGTTCGTGGGCGCCTTGCTGGGTGCTCATCGAGTTGATGACGCAGATGTGGTTCATGACCTTCGCCGTTTGCGGGAGGTACTCTGAGAGTTGTCCGTCGCCTTTGGTGCTGATGGAATTTGTCGGGCCACGGACGTCTTCACCAGCTCCCGGTTTCGGGTCGAAGGTATCGAGATGGCTCATCCCGCCGCTCATATTCAAGAAGATGACGCTCTTCGCGGCGTTTGCACGGAGCGGTGGCGCGGCGGCACCGAAAGCGTTCTCAGTGCCGAGGGTCGCGCCGAGCATGGGAAGCACGGACACGCCGAGGTAGCTGCGGGCGGCGCCGGAAAGGAAGTTCCGGCGAGTGATTTCGTCTTGTTTGTCGATTTTGTTCATGACGATGGATGGTTTCTGTTAGGAGTTTTCTGGTGTGGCGGAAATGGATTAGCGAAGGAACATGAATTCGTCGGAGCAGATGAGAGCGGACGCGGAGTTGCGGATGCCGTTCTCACCTTTCGAAACTTCAGCGACGAAGATCTCCTTTTCGCGGTCGGACGGTTTGCGGCTCAGGATGGAGAGGAAGAGGCGGTCGACTTTTTCCTCAGGCGAGGAGGCCTTGGCCACGTCCTTGTAGAACTGGGCTCCGGCGTTGCTGACGACGGTGCCTTCCACATGGCCGTTCAAGATTTCGAGGACCTGCGTGACGTCGGAGTCTGTGGAGGCACCCTCAATGATTTCGCGGCTGGACTGACCGAATGCACGGAGGAAATGGCCGGGAGGCGTGGGTTGCGGCAACTCGGAAGCGCGCAGGTTCTTCCCGCCTTTTTTGCCGCCGTAGGACATCATCATCATGGATTCATCGTTGTTCCGGGCGCCACCGCTGCGGCGTTCTGCCTCGATTTCCTTCAGCAGGTCTTCGGCGTATTTCCAAAACTCATTCGCGCCCTGCATCTTCGACACGTCTTTGTAAACTTGCGCCATCGTCTTCTTGCCGACGAGGACGGGACGATTGTTGTAGTAGATGTGACCGCCTTGGCGAGGACGCTTGTTCGCGTCGGGATTACCGGCGTTCAAGGTGAGCAATGAGTCCCAAACTTGTTCTGCACTCAGGCGCTGCATTTGACGACCGGCGAAGTGGTAGGCTTCGCGACCGGAATGCTCCTCGGGATACGTTCCGAGCTGATAAGTATAGGTGTTGTAGAGGACGCGTTGGAAGGCCTTGAGGTCGTAGTCGAGGTCCTTCATGAGTTCGACGAGGAAGTTCATCAACTCCGGGTTGGCCGGCGCGGAGGCGTCGGAGAAATTATCAACGGGTTCAAACTGGCCGAGACCCATGACGCGCTTCCACATGCGGTTGGCGATAACCATGTTGAAACGTGGGTTTTCCGGAGAGGTCAGCCATTCGGCGAACATGCCGCGGCTTTCGCCAGGATCTTCTCCCCTGCGGCTGGCACCGACGGATTTGCCGAAGCGAAGGGACTTGGCGGCGATCATCTCGCCTGGGTCGCCATCATTGTACTGGTAATCGTAGGGAAGGGCGATGTTCCCGCGACCAGTGTCGCGGACGGCGAAATCAAAGACGGAATAACGGAGCATGCGTCCGATGTTGCGGACTTGCTGTGGCTTGTTCCGCTCGATGTCGTTTTGGAAAACTTTGCGGGCGAGAGACTCGTTCGTGCCGGTGATGCCGTTAGTGAAGGCGGCCATCTTGTAGAAGTCCATTTGCTTCCAGTCATCGAACGGGTGGTCGTGGCACTGCGCGCACTCCATGCGGGTGCCGAGGAAAATGCGTGTCGTGTTCGACATGTTGTCGAGTGGCATGCCAAGGTCGCGGACGAAATATCCGACGGCGCCATTGCCTTCGACCCAACCGCTGCCTTTGGAGGTGAGGAGTTCCTTCACCATCACGTTGTAAGGCTTGTTCGTTTCGACGCTGTGCTTGAGCCAGTCGATGTAGGGCGCGCCCGAGGTGCGCGAGAAGTAGTCCTTCACGCGAAGAAGGTCCGCCCAGAAATTGAACATGTGGCTGTCGTAGCCATCGGAGTCGAGGAGGGTATCGACGAGTTTGGTGCGTTTGTCAGAAGATGCGTCCGCGAGGAACGAGGCGGCTTCTTCGTAGGTGGGAATGCGCCCGATGACATTCAGGTAAGTGCGGCGCAGGAATTCCTCATCGGTGGCGACAGCTGTGGGACGCTTTCCGGACTTTTTGAATCCACTGCCAATGAGGCGGTCGACTTGCTGCGCGGCATTCAGTTGAAAAGACTTCGACTCGCGTGGCTGCTCACCGCTGGATCGACCGGGCAATTGGCCGAACGAAGACTGAATCAATAGGGCGCTCATCGCGAGAGCGACGATCGCTAAAACGGGGTTCCTGGGAGTGTTCATGACAGAATATTATAAATGATTGAAGTGGGCCTGCACAGCTGCGATTCGGGGCGGCTCGGTGCCCGATTCCACCCTTCACCGGTATAATGAGAAACGCCCGCGAATGCTGGACAAATAACGGAAAAACCGGGAATTTTTCCGCCTCGCGTTGATTAAATACCAACTTGTGTGAAAATTCACAAGTGAGTTCGACCAAGAAGACCGAGCAAATCCCTCGAAAAACCATATATCGGCTGTCGATTTACCTGCGTTGCCTCCAGAAGCTCAGTGAGAACGACATGGACACGGTTTCGTCCGGCGCGCTCTCGAAAGCGGCGGGCGTGAAGTCCACCCAGCTCCGCAAGGACCTCGCCTATTTCGGGCAATTCGGCACCCGCGGTCTTGGCTACAATGTGCAGGCGCTCGCCGACACGATCAGTGGCGTCCTCGGCTCGAACGCGCTACAGCCGGTCATCCTCGTCGGGGCGGGGAACTTGGGTTCGGCCCTTCTCCGTTACAATGGCTTCAGAAAGGAAGGCTTCGAGATCAAGGTCGCCTTCGATCACGACGATCACATCGTCGGCACGAAACGCATGGGTGTGCCCGTGAGACCGTCTTCTGAAATGGAGGCGTTCATCAAAAAGAATAATGTGAAGATGGCGATTCTCGCCGTGCCTTCCGAAGCCGCGCAGGAAATAGCGAACACGTTAGTCAATGCTGGCGTGCAAGGCATTCTCAACTTCTCACCGACCGTCCTTCAGGTGCCGTCGGATGTTGTGGTCAACGCTGTCGATCTTGCGCTGGAGTTGGAGCACCTGAGTTATTTTGTGCAGGGGTAGCGGGATTTTAGATTTTTGATTGCTGATTTTGGATTGGAGGATGGTGTTTGGTCGAATCTGAATTGGCGTTTGTTCTCGAAAGAACACCGCAGATTTTCGCAGATTGACGCGGATTTCTTTGGGTAGCGGCGGCAGCACCGCCTTTTTCTGAACTGCGTCAATCTGCGGTTCTCAATCAAGCCGTTGGTTAGGATTCATCGGGCCTCTAATCAATAAGCTCGCGCAGCCGCGTCGTTGTCTCTGCTCGGTCGAGTTTTGAAGCGGCGACGTCGAGGGTGAAGTTTTCCCAGGCGTCGATATCAAGTCTTCCAACTTCCATCAGTCCGTTCTCTTGCAAAAAGACGAGACACGATGCCAGAGCCACGCGTTTGTTGCCATCGACGAACGGGTGGTTGCGGCAGAGGTAAAAAAGATAAGCGGCGGCGACTTCGATGCCGTCGGTGATGACTGGGCTTCCCCCGAAGCTGGCTTGAGGCGCCGCGACCGCGGACTCCAGTAGCTCCTGACTCCGAATCCCTTCGCCGCCACCATGGGCTTTCAAAACTTCAGTGTGGATGGCGAGGACGGCGTCGAGCGAAAGATGCTTGAAATCGCTCATGAAAGCCGACGAAATAGCTCGTCGTTATTCTTGATGATCTCGCGGGCAGCGTCGCCAGCCTCCTCGGCAGAGATTCGCGGCGACTCTGGGGTGATCGTCAAAGTCCCGCCGCTGTGGATTTCCACATTCACCTTGTCTCCCACATCCACGTGCATGTGCTCAAGGATCGCCGCATCGAGGATGATGCCGCGGGAATTGCCGATTTTTCGGATTTCCTTGACCATGTGATAACTATGTTACACCCGCGAAGAAATGTCAATGGTGACTCGTTGAACGGCCCCCGGTGGATACCGGAAGTGTGGTCTCGGTTGGCCCGATGACTGAGCTCTCCGGAATAAACAAAAGGCTCCATGGAAACCCAAGGAGCCTTTGATCGGAAAATTAATGAATGGTGTTCTCAGCGTCGACGACGGAGGAGCGCGAGGAAGCTGAGGCCGCCGAGGAGAGCCGCGCTTGGCTCGGGGATCGTGCTGAATTGCAAATCGTAGTGACGGGCGACAATCGTGCCGATGCCGTTTTGCACTGAGTTATCAAACTGGACCGTCGGCGTCAGAGCGAAGTCTATAGCTTGGGTTGAGAACTGAAATCCAGTAGTGGTGAAATTGACGCTGACAGTTGTGCCGTTGATTTCCACACTGGAGTCCAGAAGGCCGTTGCCTCCGAAGCCCGCGGCCGCACCGGTAAATCCGTCGAACACGATAAGATCTCCGGAATCAGTCGTGGTGCCAGATACGCTGGTCACGGAAATCACCACATCGTTCAGATTACCAAATCCGGTGTCAATGCCTTGGTTGAAGATCCGTAGATTCCCTCCATCGGGTCCGAACTTCGTCGCCGTTAGCGTGAAGGTGACTGAGTCGTTCGCCGAGGAATCTCCATCAAGATCCAGATTGGAGTAGGTCAGTTGAACGTTGATGGGATCGGCAACCACAGTAGGCCCGGGAGCAACTCCGTTGACCGTGACTGCAGAGACGTTTGGATTGTGACCAAACACACCGTTGGCTCGCACATCGAGAGCGGCAATCGTCACTACGGCGGCATTCGTGACGGAGGTTCCTGCCAATGCGGCGAGGATGAGAACGGATGAGAGTTTTTTCATCGTGAGTTGTAGGAGAGGAGGAGCTGCCGCATTTCGGCACTTCGACGAGCTCGATTTAATCTGGATTGCACAGATGTGTCAACGGCTTTTCTGGCCCCCGAACAGTTGATCTGTGATAGTTTGTCCCAGCATTGTTTCCATAAGTCGCTTATTTTTAGGGATAGATTCCACCTACATCTTGCCGAGAAGGGAAAATATCCGTCAAAACATACTAAAAATTGCCCACTTTCATACAAGACTGGGGTTCGAGGCCTCGCGATGGTGCGTCGTTTGTTCCAATCGGACAAATCTCAATCCGTCCCCATACCTCATGAAAAACTCCCGTTTATCGACCTTGCTGGCAGGTCTGTTCATTCTCGGCTCAACGGCCGTGCAGGCTCAGGTCACGATGACTCTGACTTCTGTCGGCACCAGCATTCGCACAACGGGGATTTTTCCGAATCCCAATGCGTTCGATGGGCGCGGGGGAACGAGTGACGGCGACATCGTGGGTAATCCTGACACGACCACATTTCCTGGCCCACTCAGTCCGGTCAGGGATTTCAATCTTCGTTGGGAAAACCTCGATCTCGACGGCGTGGGTGGAGACGACGATTTTTTCACTTTCACCGTGCGAGTGACCAATCTCACGGGGAACGGGGAGAACGTGACCATCAATGGAGAAGGGATCGGCGTAAACGGAAACGGGGGCGGCACGCTCGATGATGGCGATGAACTTCAGGTGGAAGTCGTCGATGTCGTACTTTCACCCGGAGTGCCGGGAGCGGTCACTTTCGATGGGTTTACCGCCGCAGGTCTGGGAGTGGGGGCGTTCGCGAATTCTGGAACTGTTTCCGTCGATTGCGATATCAATGGGTTACTCGTGTTCGTGCAGCATTTCGATGGCCCTGCTTATCAGTACGACGTCGATCGTGCTCTTTTTCCGCTTAGCAGTACAGTTGTCTTCGATAACGTTTTCGAAATCTCGGACATCAATTCGCCTTCCGGGAGAATGCGGCAATTCGATTTCCAGTTCACCTACGATCCGGATGCCACACCGCCGCCCGTTGTGAAGACATTCACTTCGAACAACACGAGTATTCGCGGCAACGATGTTTTCCCGAACACAGGTTCCAACCTGGGCGGAGCCAATGACGGGGACCTCTTCGCCTATCCGGACGCGACGACGTTTCTCGGCCCCTTGGGTATGTCGAGAGACTTCTCTCTTCGTTGGGGGAACATTGACCTGGACAACGACGGTTCAGCTGATGACTACTTCGACTTCGCCGTCCGTGTTTCCAACCTTCTTAGTAATGGCGAGAACGTGGTGACCAATAATCAAGGAATCGGCGTCGGTGGGGGCGGGAGTGGAAATCTCGACACTGGGGATGAATTGAAAGTCGAGGTTGTGGACGTTCAGGTCAGTCCGGGCATTCCAGGTAGCGTGACCTTCGATGGATTCACCGAAGCAGCGCTTGGCGCGGGTGTCGGTGCCAATGGCGGCGCGGTCGATGTCGGTTGCGATATCAACGGCGTCCCAGTCCTCGTCGATCTTCCCAATGCCGGTGCTTTCCAATACAATGTGTCCAGTGCCTCCTTTCCCATCGACACGACGGTGACGTTCCTGAATGTGGTGGAAACTGAAGATATCCTCGCGCCTTCAGGACGCATTCGGGAACTGGATTTAAACTTCACCTACGACTCCACCGTTGCACCGCCACCCACGGTTCTCACGACCAGCGGACTCAGTCTCCGGCCCGACGCCTTCTATGTGTATCCGAATACCGTCGGCGCGAATCAGGGTGGCGCGAATCGCGGGGAGATCACCGGGCCACCCGGATTCGACACGACCACAATCACGTTCGGTACGACGACGGACTTTCCGTTGCGTTGGAGCGACCTCGACCTCGATAACACGGGGACCAATGACGACTACATTGATTTCATCCTTCGCGCGACGTCGAACACGAGCGACAACGTTTCCTTCTCCGGTGAAGGTATCGGCATTGGTGACGGGACAACGGCCGGCCTGGATTTTGGAGAGGTTCTCTCTTTTGAAGTGGTGGAGGTCCTTTTAAGTCCGGGCACACCCGGTAGTGTGACCTTCGACGGATTTTCCGAAGGCGTCTTCTTCGCCAGCGCGAACGGTGGCGTCGACAACACGACCATTGGTTCTGCCATGGCCTTGGTGAATGGCATCACGGTGCAGATCGATCTCGACGGCATCGGTTATGAACCCGGCACAAGTGCGGCTTCATTCCCGCTCACGGACACCGTCGTGTTTAGCAACCCGACCTACACGGGTCCGAATATTCCGACCGGGCGGGCACGTGAGTTTGAGTTTCAGTTCACTTATTCTCAAGAGGCAGTCGTCGCCCCGACAAGCAATCCGGTGATTTCCCTCGTCGATTTGAATACGGGAACAGACGACCTCACTATCACGACAATCGACGTCATCGACGGCGAAACTTATCATGTGGAATTCTCACCGGACCTGACGACGCCGTTTGCACCGTTGCTTGGCTCTGAAGAGACGGCCGGCGGAGGCCAGGTGGTCCATATCGTGAACGTCGGAACCGCGACCAAAGGCTACTTCCGCGTGGTTCAGGGAGAGATTCCCTAGAGGGCGAGAACCGTTTACCCGCCAAGTACGCGCCTGAGATCTAGATATATTCCACCGAAATGGGGGATTTGAGGAACTTGCGCGCTTGAAGGGAGGGATTGACATCGAAAGCAGAGACTACTTAACGTTTCAACGTGAGCGAACATCGACGCGGACTGCTGGACCTAGTGTCCCGTTAGGAAAGTCTTTTGCAAATTGAACTGACTTTGGAGAGGATTTCTTCTGGGGTTGCGGTCCAACGGAAAGGGCGAGGGTCTTGATTGTGTTTTTCGAGGTAGTTCAGAATCGCCTTTTTTAGCTCAGTC
>JBCCWV010000187.1:0-9681 GCA_039192745.1 Verrucomicrobiota bacterium
GCGGGTAACCCGCGAGGCAAATCGCAAGCGAAGCAATCGTCCGCGATCGCCGTGGTATTCCGTCACCGTCGTCAAACGCACGCGCCAAAACCGGCTGTCACGAAGCTCAATATCCCAATCTCGCCAACCGTCATCGACAGCGAACCGGTGCCCCATCCTCTCGAGAGCGGCCCGGAGCCTCGCCAGCAATTCTTCGCGGTGCACCTCCTTCTCAGACCAGAAACTCATTTCCCCGATGGTCTTCCCGAGTATCCCGATACGCGGCCATCGGAAGAGGGAGGACCCGCCAGAGTCCCTGGGTTTCGATAGCTTCGGCAACCTCTTCGGCCACGAAAACCGGTTGAGGCTCCGGACTATCGGCTGAGCCATGCACATCCCGATCAGAACCAATCGCCATCGTCCACCGCGCGCTTCCTTAGGCAATCGGATCTCAAGTGCCCTTCGTCCAGTCATGATGGCGGTAAAGAGGAGAAACGGAATGCCGAGAAAGAAAAAAGCGGGCCGGAAGAACGCAGCCATCAGCGCGCAAAGTCCGACAAAAAGCCAAGGTATGGAGGTCACAATGTTGTGCCAATCCGAGGCAGGTCGCGTGTAAACGCTGGGGAAGAGTGCGTTGCCAAAAACCCCACGAAACAGGCGGTATGACCGCCCTCCCCGCTGCGGAAGGTGTTCCGGTTCGTAGATGGCTCCACGCCAAAGGGCTCCGCCAAATTGGCCAAATCGATCCGGGTGACGCCGCGAAAGTTCAGCCTCCGCCTTCCCATATCCCGCCTGCTGGCGCAGGTAGGCGCGAATCGTTGCCCGCCGGTGATGCCAGACAAATCCCAAGGGCGAAAACCCAATCCGATGCCCTGCATCCTGCAATCTCCAGCAGAAATCCACGTCGTCACCCGCCACCCGGAATGCTTCACGGAAGCCGCCAATTTCCTCAAAGGCTTCGCGATGCACGAAGAGATTGCACCCGGGAATGTGTTCCGCTTCGCGGTCATCGAGCATAACATGCACCGGCGCACCGGGCGCTACCGTCACGAGCGCAGCCACCGGATCATTCACGGACGGGGGAATGTTAGGGCCACCACACGCGGCGAAATCACCACGCTCCATCGTCGCCACCACTTGGGTCAACCAGTCCTCTTCGACAAAGCAATCATCATCCGTGTAGGCGAAGATGTCCCCCTTTGCTTCACCTGCCCCACGGTTCCGCGCCGCACTCAAACCTCCGTGCTTCTGCTTGATGAGACGGACTCCTTCACGGCGGGAAATGATGGATCGCGTGTCATCAGTGGAACCATCATCGACTACCAGAATTTCGTAGTCCGGGTAATCGAGAGCGAGCAGCGAATCGAGGCAACTCCCGATCGTGGCTGATCCGTTGTAGGTGCATACAATGACGGAAACCTTCTTCCGTTCGGGCAAAGTGGGGACATCGGCCGGCTTTTTCCACGCCTTCCAAGTATCCATGAGCACGCCGTAGGCAACCTTTGGATCTCGTTCACGACGAACGACTCCAAAATCCCATCCCAGTACCGGATGACCGCGGAACCACTGGTCGGTAAAGGCAAAGACGATCATTCCCGCGACCCCGTTTTCCGTTCCCTCACGCGTTCCCCATTGGATGATCTCAGCCTGTTGGTTTTCACCCAGCGACTTGCTGTCCGCACCAAACTCGGAGATTAAGAGCGGCTTGTCCCCCGCCATGTGTTGGGCGCGCGCGACGTATCCTGCAAAGGCAGCCCGATCTTCGAGGAAAACATTGAAAGCACAAAAATCACTTTCACGCGGCTGCAAGAACTCGGTTGTCGGGTAGTTCCCATAGGATACCAGCGCTTGGTCATCGGTCTCTTTCGCCACCATGCACAAGGAATCGATGAAGTCCGCCACGTCGCCCGTCCCCATCCATCGCACGAGCGTGGCCTCGATCTCGTTGCCGACGAGATATCCAAACACCGCCCGATGACCGCGATAACGATTCACCGCTTCCCGCACAATGAAACGCGACTTCTCTTGCTCATCGCGATCCCGCAAAAAGTCCACGTGACTCGTCCACGGAATGGAAATTAACACCTTCAGTCCCGCCTCCGCACAGGCATCGAGAAACCATTCCGGCGGCAACTCATAGACCCGCACAAGGTTCGCCCCCACTTGCACGATGGAGTCGAGGTCAAACCGCACCCGCGACGGTTCCGGCAATCCGTCATTCTTCTCCGCCGGCGAAAACGGCCCGTAAGTCAGCCCCTTGGCCAGCCATGGCTTCCCCCCGCGCACGAAATGCTTCCCGCGAACGCGGATGCGCTGGTCTTGATCGGCTGCCACTCGCCAACTTTAGCCAAAGTCCCCCGTTTTCGAGTCGATTCTGAGTTTAAAAGTCAGAGTGTTAGACGATTACCCATCTCCGCACACGAGAAAGTTTTTCAAATTTCCCGCGTCTCGTGACGATCATGCCGTGGATTCTCTCTCGCGACATATCGCACAAGCCGGCTGGCGGACTCGAACCGCCGACCTACTGATTACAAGTCAGTTGCTCTACCAACTGAGCTAAGCCGGCACCGTGCGAGACGGGCGGGAACTTACTCTCCGAAGACGGGCTTGCAAGGAGGAACAGGAATCTGCGAGGATCACTCAAAGCCTTTGTCTGCAAGATATCGCTCCGCATCGAGAGCCGCAGCACAGCCGTCGCCGGCGGCGGTGATGGCCTGGCGGTAGACGTGGTCGGAGACATCGCCCGCGGCAAAAATCCCCTCGACGTTCGTGCCCGTGCTGCCGTTGTTTTGCAACAGGTAGCCGTTGTCATCCAGATCGACGAGCCCTTCCAAAAACTGCGTGTTTGGAATGTGGCCGATGGCGACGAAGACACAGGCAACCTCGAGTTCGCTCTTCTCACCGGACTTGAGGTTTTCGAGAGTAACAGCACGCATCTCGCCTTTGTCATCGGTGAGGTATTCCGTGACCGTTGTGTCCCAGATGGGCTCGATCTTTTCATTCGAAAGCGCGCGGTCGGCCATGATTTTCGAAGCTCGGAGTTCGTCGCGCCGATGAATAAGATAAACCTTGGAGGCAAACTTCGTGAGAAACGATGCCTCTTCGCAAGCGGAATCACCGCCGCCGATCACGGCCACGGGAACGTCACGGTAGAACGCACCGTCGCAGGTCGCGCAGGAAGTCAGGCCGTGACCGATCAATTCCTTTTCATTGGGAAGACCGAGATGACGCGGACTGGCGCCGGTCGCGATGATGACGGTGCGCGACTCGACCGTTTCGTCGCCCGCTTTGACGACAAAGCCCTCGCCGTTCTTTTCGATTTTATCAACGGTCGCGAATTTGACCTGCGTGCCGAATTTTTCGGCTTGCTGCTGCATGCGCATCATGAGATCGGGCCCCATGACGCCTTCGGGAAAGCCGGGGAAATTCTCGACCTCAGTGGTGGTCGTGAGTTGCCCGCCGGGCTGCGTGCCGCTGAGGACGAGCGGATTCAAATTGGCGCGTGCGCTGTAGATGGCGGCGGTCCAGCCGGCGCATCCAGTTCCGATGATGGTGACGTTTTCCATGGTGAAAGGGGGCGATTGCGTGTCATTGTGGCAAGGCATGGCCGCCTGACAACGGAAGAATGGGAGGGCCGCGCCGAACTCTCTATTCCCCCATGTTTACCGGACTCGTCGAAACAACCGGCACCGTGGTGTCGCTGGAGCCGATTGCCGATGGCGCTCGGCTGGCCATACGTGCGCCTGCGATCGCCAACGAACTCGCGATTGGGGAAAGCTTGGCTGTCAACGGTTGCTGTCTGACGGTCAACGCCGAGCCCCACGACGACGCCATTACCTTCGACCTCCTCGCACAGACCCTTCACGTGACTAACTTGGGGGAACTCCGAGAAAACGATTCGGTCAATCTCGAGCGAGCGCTTCGTGCCGACAGCCGGCTCGGCGGACATTTCGTGCAAGGACACGTCGATGCCATCGGACGAATCGTCGAATACGCGAAGAAGGGCCAGGATCACATACTGATCGTTTCCGTGCCGCGGGAGTTTATGAACTTCCTCATCCCAAAAGGTTCCATTGCCATCGACGGCATTAGTCTCACCACAGCGGAGGTCGATGACGACTCGGCAAACGTGACCTGCTGGATCACGCCGCACACGCATGCGGAGACGAACCTGACCAATCAGGCTCCGGAAAAAACGGCGAACCTTGAGTTCGATATTCTAGCGAAATATATCGGTCGTTTGACGGCGTCCCGCGTCAGTTCCCTCTGACAACGTTCCGCCACTTGAACTCCGGCTCTTTGAGAGACTCCACGTGTCCATCGACGTAGAGGACATTGAATACGTTTCCCCAGAACGTTTTCTGCCCGGGGCCTTTCTGGAAGTCTTGCCACTGCCGGTTGATGTAGATGTCCGAGAACATGGGAGCCTCCGCTTGATTGAAACTGATCACAGCTCCCGGGCGCCCCCAGTAGCTCGCCCCCGGATTCAACGATGAGAGGGTGATTTCGTCGTTGGGATCAATGTCGGCTTCGATATGAAACAAGAAGAATAAGTCCCGGTTCCACCCCTGCTGGCCAGCTTTCTCAATGGTGGGAAGCAGAACTTCGGGGACCATTTGGTACACGTAGTCTTCGGATTCGATTTCCTCGTCCCCTTCAATATTGAAAACATCGGCGAGATAAAACGCGAGGTTCGATTCCCGATTCTTCGACGCGGACTGCCCACCAGTGAGCCCACCGCCACTCGAAGTCGAGCCCGGGAAGTAACCGTGGTTCTGCGCCTTGTAGGTTTCAATCGTTTTCCAAATCTGCTCAAAGTTCCTCACCCCTTGCATGCGGGTCGCGTTCTTCTTGATCGTTGCAAAGGCCACGAGACTGACAGCCGCCAAAATCGCGATGATGCTGATAACAACGAGCAGCTCGACCATCGTGAAGGCGCTGCGGCGGGACGTTTTATGGACTTTCGGGGTTTTCATGGGGGCCTCACGATAGACCCCATTTTACTGAAAATTCAAGAAACATCGGGTTGAAGCGACCGCTTCCTCAAGCCTGTAACCAATCCCGAATACTTGCCCGAAGCTCTTCATCTGCAGCAACCGCAAAATCCGCCCCGGCCGCCAGGGCAAGCGTCTGCCCTCGCCCGCAATCGATGTTCAACCTGAGCGGTGTTGAACCACGGTGGCGGCAAACGATGTCACGCAGCGCCTCCAATCGGGCGGGATCCAGCCGGTCCCGCGAAAGCTCCACCACGAAAGGCCCATCCGTCGAGACGGCTAATTCAGCCGCCCACGGCACCGGCGTGCTCCGACCGCGACCTTTGCGCTTGCTCATCAGTTTAATCTCACCCGCGGTCAATCGCTTCGATTCCGTCCGGCTGTCAATCTCCACTTTGGCGGTGATGTCAATGACAGCCCCCTTCTCGAGAAGCTCCCGACTCTTTTCGAAGTTCTCTGGCCAAACGACAACTTCGGACTGACCTGTGAAGTCTTCAATCACCATGGTCGCAAACGCTCGACTGTCCTTCTTGGTGTAGCGCACTTCGATCTCGCTGATGAACGTCGCAAATCGATATCGCTGTCCATCCTGCAATTCTTCCAAATCACAGAGCATGACGATCTCGCGCGTTTCGATCGCTTCCCGGAAACTGTCCAGCGGGTGGCCTGTCACATAAAATCCTAACAAGTCCTTCTCATTAGCCAGCATCTCTTCTTTTGACCACGGTTCAAAGTCGATGCGACTCGCCCCAGCAACCGGAGAGGCAGCACCAAACGCGGCATCATCTCCAAACAATGAACCCTGACCCGCCGCCTTGTCCTTCTGCACGGCGTTCGCTGCACTAACGATTCCTTCCAATCTCGCGAACATGGAAGCCCGTTCTTCCTTGCCAAAGTCGAAGGCTCCTGCCTTGATGAGAGCTTCCAATATCTTCTTATTCAGTGACTTACCATCGACACGTTCAGCGAATTTATCGATCGATTCGAATTCACCTGACGCTTCTCTTTCCGTGATTGCACATTCCATCGCCGCCTGTCCGACATTTTTCACCGCGGCGAGTCCGAAGCGAATCGCACGCTTTTCTGTTTTCCCGTTGGAAGCAGCTTCTGGCGCGAACTTGAGACGGCTTCGATTCACGTCCGGCGGCAAGATATCGATTCCCATCCGCTTACACTCGTTCACGAAAACAGAAATTTTGTCCGTGTTGTTGATCTCGTTGGAGAGCAAGGCGGCCATGAACTCCACGGGATAATTCGCCTTGAGAAAAGCGGTGTGATAACTGATCAACCCATAAGCCGCCGAGTGGGACTTATTGAAACCGTATCCGGCAAACTTCTCCAACAAGTCGAAAATCTTGTTCGCGTGAACCTCTGAAATGCCATTTACCTTGTCGCATCCTTCCACAAATTTAAGACGCTGCTTCACCATCTCTTCCACCTTCTTTTTGCCCATGGCACGTCTCAGTAAGTCCGCCTCGCCCAGTGAGTAACCTGCCAAAAGGTTCGCTGCCTTTTGCACCTGCTCCTGATAAATCAAAATCCCGTAGGTTTCCTCGCTGACTTCCTCCAAGAGCGGATGGAGATATTTCACTTCTGTTTTCCCTTTCTTCCGCGCGATGAAGTCTGGAATCAGCTCCATCGGCCCCGGGCGATACAGAGCGATGAGGGCGATAATGTCCTCTATCCGGTTGACGCCGAACTGCTTGCAAAGGGAGACCATGCCACTGGATTCCAACTGGAACACGCCCGTGGTCTCGCCGCGATTGAGGAGATCGTAGGCATTCTCGTCATCCAAGGAGACGTCGGCGATATCAAAATCCGGCGTGTGCACGCGAATCAAATCCACCGCATCCTGAATCACCGTCAGCGTTTTCAATCCGAGGAAATCCATCTTCAACATCCCCAACTCGGTGAGCGGATTCATCGCGTACTGAGTCACCACCTCCCCTTCGTTTCCTCGTGTGAGTGGAACGTGTTCATCGAGCGGACGATCACCAATCACGACGCCTGCCGCGTGAACACCTGTCCCGCGCGTCAACCCTTCAAGAGAAGTCGAATATTGCCAAAGCTCACTAGTCGCCTGCTCGTTCTCAAGGGCGGCGGCTAGTTCAGGGTTCACTTCCTTCGCCTTGCTCAGCGTCATCCCCAACTCTGCCGGAATCATTTTCGCGATACGGTCGGCGTCGTTGTATCCCCATCCTAACACTCTTCCCACATCGCGAACCACGCTCTTTGCACCCAGCGTTCCGAAAGTGATGATATGCGATACACAACGTTCGCCATATTTCTGACGCACGTATTCAATAACCTCACCGCGACGGCTTTGACAGAAGTCCACGTCCACGTCAGGAGGGCTCACCCGCTCGGGATTCAGGAACCGTTCGAAAATCAGTCCGAAGCGGATCGGATCGAGGTCCGTGATATCGAGGCAATAGGCCACCAATGACCCCGCCGCAGATCCGCGACCCGGTCCGACCGGAATGTCATTGCGCTTCGCCCATCGAATAAAGTCACTGGTAATGAGGAAGTAAGAGATGAAGCCCATCTTCTCAATGATACCGATTTCATACTCAAGCCGCTCCTTGAGTTCGGCGTCGGACTCGGCTTTCTCTTTGCCATAGCGCTTCTCCAAACCTTCCCGACAAAGCTTCTCAAAGTAACTCTCGCGGGACAAATTCACTGGATTCCCGTCATCATCCACAGGATCAAATTGCGGATACTTATCGGTGCTCGTTGCATCGAGCTTCATCTCGAAATTACACTTCTCCGCAATCTCGAGGGTGTTGTCGCAGGCCTCAGGCACTTCACTGAAAAGAGCGCGCATTTCGGCGGCGGTTTTCAAGTGTACTTCTGAGCTGTAGCGCAGCCGGTTCTCATCGAGCTGTAGCTTGCCGGTGCCAATGCAAATCATCACGTCGTGCGCATCATGATCTTCCCGACTGAGAAAGTGCACGTCGTTGGCGGCAACCAACTTCAATCCAAATTCCTTCGCGAACTTCATCAACTGCCGATTGCAAACCTGTTGCGCTTCCATCCCATGGTCGTGCAGTTCAAGATAGAAATCATCCTTCCCGAAAATGTCGACGAACTGGCCGACACTCTCGCGGGCCTTGTCGATTTGCTCTTCCTGAATGAACGTGTTGATCTCGCTCGCCAAACAACCGCTCATGGCCACTAAACCCTTCGCGTGTTTTTCAAGCGCCTCCTTGTCGACCCGCGGTTTGTAGTACTGCCCCTCGAGGTGCGCCATCGAAACCAGCTTCACCAAGTTGCGATACCCCTCCTCGTCCTTGGCCAGCATCGTCAGGTGCGTGGAATTCCGCCGACCCGGAATCTGCTTCTTCTCATGCATCGAACCCGGCGCGAGGTAGATCTCGCAGCCGATGATCGGCTTTATCCCGTTTTTTTGAGCTGCCTGCTGGAAATCGACCGCCCCAAAAAGGTTCCCGTGGTCGGTCATCGCAATCGCCGGCATCCCCATTTCCGCCGCCTTTTTCGTCAAATCCTTTACCCGAGCCGCTCCGTCGAGCAGCGAATACTCGGTGTGGACATGAAGGTGGACGAAATCGGAAGAGGACATTCCCCCATGCTAGTCAGCCGACCGCCGTCGGCAAAAAAGTATAGTTTTGAAATTTTTTCTTCAGATCGTTCGGATATGCTCTGATTTCATATTTTTCAAATCCGCGATCTTAATCGTTCCAAACTCATAAACCGTCACCACAAACGATTCTCCTCTGTCGGACAGCTTTTTACCGGCGATTTTGATTTTCAAAAAAATTTCCCCCATGCACCAAGTCCTTCGCTCTCTACTGGCCCTCTTTCTCGTCACTTCTGTGGCTGACGCTTCAACCGGAAACAAGCCAACTTCGGAAAACTCCTCCAAAAGGCCAAACGTCCTCGTCATTCTCGTCGACGATCTCGGCTACTCGGACCTCGGATGTTTCGGTGGCGAGATCGAAACGCCAAACCTCGACCGGCTCGCCACCGGAGGTTCGCGCTTCACTGCCTTTTACAATTCAGCTCGTTGTTGCCCGTCGCGTGCATCTCTCATGACCGGGCTTCATCCGCACGAGGCCGGCATCGGTTCTTTCGCCACCGCGACACCACGAAAGGGATGGGGCAAGGCCTACACCGGCCACCTGCTTCCTGACACCGCAACATTGGCGGAACTGTTAGGAGACGCGGGCTACTCGACATGGATGGTTGGAAAATGGCACATGGGAGTTCCCGGCCCCATCGCCCGCGGCTTCGACCACTACTACGGCTACCAGGACTTCCGCGCTTACGCCGCCGACCAATGGGAGCCGCGGGAATACGTCCGCCTCCCCGACGACGCCGCTCCTGAGTTCCTCCCCTCCGAAAACTTCTACGCCACCGACGTCTTCAATGACTACGCCCTCGCCTTCATCCGCGAAGCCCGCCAAAAAAATCAGCAATCAAAAATCAAAAATCAAAATCCCTCCCCCTGGTTTCTCTACCTCTCTCATTCTTCCCCGCACTTTCCCATCCAAGCGCCCAAGGAATCCATCGACAAATACATGGAAACATATCGGAAGGGTTGGGATGTCCTGCGCAAGGAACGCCTGCAGCGGATGAAGCGGATGAAGCTCGTCCCGAAAAAGACGCAGCTTCCGCCTCTTTCAGAAGTCCCCATCGACCGCGATGACATTGCCAATGGCTACTCCGGCAAGCTGAATCCCGAGTGGGA
>JBCCWV010000188.1:0-9678 GCA_039192745.1 Verrucomicrobiota bacterium
GCCAACTGCTGATGGTGCCGATTCAGGGTGCCGAAAAACCAAACGTCGTCATTTTCTTCACTGACGATCAGGGCACCCTCGATGCGAATTGCTACGGATCGACCGATCTCTACACGCCGACGATGGACAAGCTCGCAGAGACCGGAGTTCGGTTCACCCAGGCCTACTCTCACCTCTACTGCTGTCCGGCCCGGGCGATGTTGCTGACCGGTCGCCATCCGCAGCGCACCGGGATTCACGACTGGGCCCAGGGCCGTCCCTTCGACCGCGGAAAAACGGTCCTGGCACGTAGCGAAGTCACTCTTGCGGAAGCCCTGCGTGAGGTCGGCTACGAGACGGCGCTCTTCGGCAAGTGGCATCTCGGTGCCGACGATAACGTCGAACCAACCGAACATGGCTTCGAAGAGTTCTTTGGTCACCGCAGCGGTTTCATCGACAACTACGTGCACTACTTTCTCCACGGAAAAGGCTTTCACGACCTCTATGACGGGAAGGAGGAAGTGTTCCGCCGTGGGGAATACTTCCCGGGCCTCGTCGTCGATCGCGCCCTCGATTTCCTCGAGCGGAACCAGGAGAACCCGTTTTTCCTCTACTTCGCTTCCAATCTCCCTCACTACCCCGAACAGGCTGATGCAAAGTTCGATGAGCGCTATCAGAATATGGAGATGCCACGCCGCGACTATGCCAAAACCATCTCCACCTTCGATGATCACATGGGACAGGTGGTGAAGAAATTGGAAGACCTCGGGCTGAGGGAAAACACCATCGTGATCTTCCAGTCTGACAACGGACACTCGGCGGAGAACTATCAGATCCGTCATCCCGATCACAGCAGCGGATTGCCTCTTGGTCACAATTACGGCCCTAACAAAGGCAGCGGGAATACCGGCAAGTGGATCGGCCAGAAGGGAACGTTCTTCGAGGGCGGGATCCGGGTGCCAGCCATTGTCAGCTTTCCGGGATCATTTCCCGAGGGAGCAGTGCGGGACCAACCGATCACGGCGATGGACTGGATGCCGACGGTGCTGAACCTCTGTGGAGTCGAGCGCTCGGATATTTCCTTCGACGGGCACGACATTTCATCGGTGATTAAGGAGGATACGCCTTCGCCCAACCAAGTGATGCATTGGCAATGGGTCAGCCTCTGGGCAGTTCGGGAGGGAGACTGGAAGCTCGTCCAAAACCGAAATGTCCCCCTCGCGCTCTACAACCTCTCCGATAAAAAGCCGGAGCAGAAAGATCACCTCACCGAGCAGCCGGAGATCGTCGCGCGGCTGCAGTCGCTCCACGAAGAGTGGCTCGCCGGGGTGATGACGGAGCCTGATCTCAGCCTGCTGACGCTTCCAGAAGCCGACACTCCCGGGCTTGCAGTCCATAGCGGGAAAAGACTTCCTGACGTTTGGTTCTTCGACGGTCAATCCGAGGGTCTCTCGTTGGCGGGCGAGGATTTAGCCCCCCTCTCTGATCGTGGCTTTCTCATCAAGGCGAATGCGAAGGTGGACAAGATCGGGGGCACGCTTTTCGAATGCGGAGACGCAGAAAACCGGATCGCATTGTTGGTGGAAAACGACCGTCTGCAATTTGTGGTCACGGCCGGTGGAGAGACAGTCACCCTGAGCACACCCGATCCGTTGATCGAAACGATGTGGTATTCGGTAGTGGCCGAGCTCGACAACGATGGTCATATGTATTTGGTGGTGAAAAACCACGATCCCGTCCACACCGAGGGTCCGGGACTCTTCTCAACTGAGCTGAACGGCCCGTTTCGAATCGGCAATGACTTCACAGGACGAATCAAGAATCTCGACCTGACGATTCCCCGCCAATCTCTCTGAATACCTCCATGCAGACTCACATCATGAAACAAACGATCCCTCTTCTAATCTTCGTTCTCGGCCTTCTCGGAGCCAAGGTTCACTCGGCTGAGCCTGTCCGGGTTCTGGTGTGGGATGAACGTCAGGACAAACAAGCCGAAGCCTATGACGACTACCTTGGCAACGAGATTGCAAATCGCCTCGGAGAGCTGGGTGGGGACATGGAAATCCGATCGGTCGGCCTCGATGATCCTGAACAGGGTCTCGCCGCCGAGAATCTCGACTGGGCAGACGTGGTCATCTGGTGGGGGCACGTTCGGCAATGGGAAATCTCGCCCGAGACCGCCCAGCGAAAGATCGTGAAGAGACTCAAGCAGGGGACGCTGGACCTGATCTTTTTGCACTCCGCGCATTGGGCAACGCCATTCATGGAAGCAATGAATGAACGAACTATGATCGAGGCCAAGGAGCGGTTCCCGACTGTTGAGGGTGGCAAGCCAATCGAATTTGAGTTCGTCCGCCCGGCGGGCCGCTTTCCCCCAGCCATGGAGTCTATGGTGACTCCTTCGTATCTCGCCTTGAAGCGAGGAAAGAACACCGCGATGGTGCGCGTCGACCTGCCCAACTGTTGCTTTCCTGATTATCGGCCGGACGGGGAGCCTAGCAAAATGACGGTGACGAAACCCGGGCACCCGATCGCGAAGGATTTGCCGAAGACGTTCGAGATCCCGATGACGGAGATGTACAACGAACCGTTTCATATTCCCGAGCCGGACGAGGTTGTTTTCGAAGAGCATTGGGAGCAGGGAGAACACTTTCGGAGCGGGCTGGTCTGGGAGGTGGGCGAGGGAACGGTTTTCTATTTTCGTCCGGGCCACGAGCAGTATCCCGTCTTCAAACAGCGCGAGATGATACGGATTCTCGCCAACGCGTGCCGGTGGATGGGCAGCGAGTAGAACATACCGTCAAGCCGAGATGAGAAAGAGGAACATTTTCGGAATCTGGCTTCTCGCCGCAATGCTGACTGACGCGGGGTTCGCCTTTGCTGCGGAGCCACTGACCGAGAAATCTTCGTCAGAGAGTCCTTCTTCGAACGGGCCGCCGAACGTCATTCTGATTCTGACAGACGATCAGGGATACGGGCCGATGGGCTGCCATGGGGACGCGCATGCGATCACACCCCATCTGGATCGCCTACATGGAGAGAGTGTTCGATTCACTAATTTTCACGTTCAGCCCAATTGTGCGCCGACCAGGGCTATCTTGATGACCGGACGTCCGCCTTTGAAGAACGGAGTCTGGGCGACCGTGCGTGGGCGCTCTCTTCTGAGGCGTGGGGAGTCGACCATAGCTGATTCATTCAAGGCTTCGGGGTATCGGACGGCCCTTTTTGGGAAGTGGCACCTGGGGGACAACTACCCTTTTCGGCCCCAAGATCGCGGGTTCGAGGAAGTCCTGATCCACGGTGGGGGTGGCGTGGGGAACATTCAGGATTATTGGGCGAACAATTACTTCGACGACCATTATCTGCACAACGGGTCGTGGAAGAAGTTCGAAGGGTATTGTACGGACATCTGGTTCGAAGAGGCGATGCGTTTCATCGAGGCGAACCGGGAGAAGCCTTGGTTTGTCATGATCTCGACGAACACACCTCATCTCCCGAACGTTGCCCCGGAGAAGTACAACGACCTTTACAAGGACGATGACGCACTGACGTCGAGACCTGGATCGGCCGAATTCTATGCCATGGTCACCAATATCGATGACAACGTTGGGCGCTTGCGAAGGAGGCTTGAGGTTTTGGGATTGGAGGAGAACACTCTGCTGATTTTCATGTCGGACAACGGCAGTCTCAAGCGATTCGCCACCTGGAACGCGGGGACGTCGGGCAGCAAGGGGTCGGCGCTGGATGGTGGGCATCGCGTTCCGTTCTTTCTGCACTGGCCGGCTGGTTCGCCTGGGGGGCGCGATGTGGACGTGCTCACTTCGGGTATGGATCTTCGCCCCACGCTGGAAGAACTGTGTGGATTGGAGAGGACTCCGATGAAGGACGAGGACGGCAAGAGTCTTGTGCCATTGTTGCGGGGTGAATCGCCGGAATGGGTCAATCGGGTCGTGTGTCTCGATCTGCAGAAACAAGAGCAGGTGCCGCGGAAGGAGAATCCGCATGTGGTGATGCAGGGGCACTGGCGGTGGGTAAACGGTGAGCTTCACGATATAAAGACGGATCCGGCACAACAAACTGATCTGTCCGACACACACCCGGAACGCGCAAGCCGGATGCAGGGCGCTTACGACCGATGGTGGAGAATGCTGAGCGCTCGTGATACCGGTTCCGGTCACGAGATCGCGATCGGCTCGGATCAGGAAAACCCCACGACGTTGACGACCCATGACATCAGCGGCGACTTTGTGTGGAACCAGGACCAGGTGCTCGCGGGCGTCGAGGCGACCGGTTATTGGGAGATCGAAGTTGATCGTGACGGCGATTACGAATTTGCCTTGAGTCGCTATCCCTTCGAGGCGAGACAGCCGATACTCGGGACGATTCCAGTTCCCGAAGGGCTGAAAGCCCTTCCATATTTCGATCACAAAAACTCCTATGCTGTCACTCACGAGCGGAGCCGGGCGCTGCCAGTGGCGTCTGTGTCGCTGACGATCGGCGCCTTTGAAGAAGAGAAGACGTTGCCTCAGAAGGCTTCTGCCTTAGACGAGTACGAAGTGAACACGGCGGGTGATGTCTTTGCGGTGAAGTTCAGCGCTCGATTGAAGGCAGGCGTGACCAAACTCACCGCCGCCTTTACGGACGAGGAGGGCAATCACTTGACCGCGCCCTATTACATCAAAGTGACTCGAAAATAGCATGAAGTTCAGTCGTATCGCAGCCATCGTTCTTTTCCTTGGGTCATCCGCCTTTGTTTCATCTGGCTCGGAGCGCCCGAACATCCTTTTCGTCATGTCTGACGACCATGCGGCACATGCGATCAGCGCCTCTGGTGGACGCCACGGCCTCACGAATCGAAGTCCGGATTCGAGAGCGAGCCCGCGAGCTAAGTCATTGAGGCCAGGCACGTCCTAGTTTATTTGCTGCCAAACTTGCCCGGGCAATTTTATGCCGGGACGGAGTATCCCTCTGAGCCAGCGCGCGGGCTGGTAGTTATGGAAATTCGATGAACTCTAAAATCCCCCCATCGCTGCTGGCGGTCCTCGTCGTGATCGGGCTCTCTGAGCCGGTCATTGGTGAGACCAACAACTTTCTTGGAACGATCGACAGCCGGTGGAGTGAAGCCGGGAACTGGTCCCTCAATCGCCTGCCGACCGCGGGCGACGCCGCGTTCCTTGGCCCTGGTGATGTCGTCACCATCGAAACGGCGATCACGGGCGGGGCGCGCGTGGTGATCGGGCACAACGGCGTCGCGTCGCTGACGGTGCAGAGCGGAGGATCTTATTTCTACACCGCCACCACCCCGGTGGTCGATGTGGGGAACAACGCCACCGGCGATGGCACGTTGACCGTGGCGAGTGGCGCCACTTTTGAGAACGGTGGTAACATCAGGCCGGGGCTCAACGGGTCGACGGCGACCGTGAACGTGAGTGGTGACTTGATCGCACGACGTGGATTGCTCATCGACCCCACCGGTACCGCGTCCTTGAATCTCATGGCGGGCCTCCTTCAGGTCGGTTGGGTTAACGGACTTACCAGCGCGGAGACCGATCTCGCCTTCGACATGCAGAAGGGGCTCTTCGTTTCCAAGGCCAATACCGACGGCGACCTCGTCGATGATCTGGCTGCACTGGCCGCTGCTGGATTCATCACGAGTTCGAACGGAAACTTCCCAGGTTGGGGCCAGGCCACGCTCGGATTCACCGATTACGACGACATCTACTAAGCCATCACCAACGCCGCAGGGACGGACAGTCTCTACATCGATTTCGACGCCGCCGGCAGCACCTGGGACGGCGACGATTCGGTGGTGGCCATGTGGGTCGAAGCCGTTCATGTTCCGGCCACGATCCACTTCGACGGAACGATCGATAACACCTGGTCTGATCCGGGCAACTGGAGTTTGAATCGTCTCCCGTATACGGGTGACACGGCAGTCCTCACGGGGGGTGATGCGGTGGTCATCGACGACGCGGTATCCACTGGGGCGAAGGTGTTCGTCGCGAATACGGGGCACGTGGCCTCCCTGACTATCCAGAACGGGGGCAGTCTTGCGCTGGGGACGCTGCCGCTCAACGTGGGCCAGGGCGGAGATGGCACGCTTACCGTCGAGAGCGGCGCGACGCTTACCAGCAACGGTCTCTTGCGAGCGGCAAATAACGCCGCCGCCAGCGGTACCATCAATGTTTCCGGCATCGTCGACATCACTAGCGGCATCAATGTCAATCTCACGACGGGCACGGCGTTTTTCAACCTGATCAACGGGCGCCTCCGGGGGAACAATTTCAATGGGCTGGATGCCACGGACACCAATGTCATGTTCAACCTGCAGAAAGGTTGGTTGATTTCCAAAGCCAATACCCAGGGGGATCTTGTCGACGACCTGGCGGCGCTCCAGAGCAATGGCTACATCACGTTCTCCAATGGACGAGACCCGGGTTGGGGAAAGAGCCAGCTCGGCTTCGACTCGTACTCCGACCTCGACTACGCCATTACCAACGCCGCTGGAACGGACACTCTCTACATCGACTTCGATGCACCGGGCAGCACATGGGAAGGCGACGGGACGGTGGTCGCGATGTGGGTGGAACGAATTCACACGCCGCTCACCTATCACGTTGCTCCCAGCGGCAACGACAACAACGACGGCCTGAGCGCGGCCGCGCCGCTGAAGACCATCGGGGCCGCTGCCAACAGGGTGCTGGCGGGTGACACCGTTCGCATCCATGCCGGCACTTACCCGGAGCAAATCACCAAGAGCGGCCTCGCGGGGTTACCCGGAGCGCCGATCACCTTCAAAGCGCATGGCAACGGCCCGGTCATCATCGACGGAACAAGGTCCGTCGCCGGCATCCAGGCGGATTCGTGGACGCTGCACGGCAACGGCATCTACAAGACGACCCTGACGCAGGATATCTGGCAGCTCTTTCTCGACGGTGAAATGATGATGGAGGGCCGCTGGCCGAATGCCTCCCTTGACGACGGCAGTATCTGGGACCGTGATGAATGGGCGCATTCGTCGGGCGCCAGTACGAACGGAAATCTAATCACCGATGCCAGCGGCAGTAAGCCGGACCTTGCGGCCACGGGCGTGAGCTTCGAAGGAGGGTGGGTCGTATTCAACGGCGGACAATGGAACACTCTCATCTTTCAGAACTTCAATCACACGGCGGGAACCGGCACCATTACCTACAACAACTGGAATAACTTTCGAGGGTCCATCAATGAGCACCGGTATTTTATTACCGCGCATCTCGACTGTGTGGATGTTGAAGGTGAGTGGTACTACGATAATCCTAGCAATGTGCTCTACTTCAAAGCTCCCGGTGGCGGGGTGCCCACCGGCGATCTGCGCGGCCGGGTCAGGCGCTGGGGCTTCGACTTGAACAACACCTCACACGTGGTGATTCAAGGCATCGAGTTTTTCGGCTGCTCGATCGAGATGACTTCGTCACCGGACCTCGTCCTGGAGGACTGCAAGTTCAAGTTCTATAATGCGCAAAAGCGGGTATTGAATTCAGGGCAGTGGAGCACGCCTTTTGTTTCCGGGCTCCGAGCTACCATTCGCAATTGTGAGTTTTCCTACTCTGACGGCAGGGGATTTGATTTCAATAACGCGGATCATGCCATCATCGAGAACATCCTCATGCATGACATCGACTGGACGGGCGGAGGCAGTTCTACCGTCCACATGGGAGGAAGCCAAGATGTGCGTATCAGCCGATTTACGATGTACAATACGGGGGCGTCAGAGGGGCTTCACATGGGCAGCAACAGCATCACGGAGTTGTGCCGAACGGGGCCTCTAGTAGGTTCTCTCCAGCAGGATGGGTCTCCCATCCACTTTAACCCCTGGGCCTACGAAAACAGCATTATCCGATACTGCTGGACGCTGAACCATGGCAAACGTGGTGCCCGGGGTGACGTGAACAACAGCGGTTCTGATTTCCAGGGCACCAACTTTCTCATGCACCACAACGTGGCCCGGGGCTGCGGTGAGGGTGGTTTGTCGGTAGCTGGCGATTTCCAGGAGGTATATAACAATTCATCGTTTGCTAACAATCGGCCCGACATCTACTTGATTGAGAAGGGGTCTTTCGTCCATGCCAATACGATTACCCGGAACAACGCCACGAATTTTAACGGCATCGCCAATCGGGCGAATCGTCATGCGGGCCAGCCTCCTCCGGGAATACTGAGCAACAACTGGGACGCTTCAAACGTGGCCAATGAGCTGGTCGACCAGTCGAACTTTGATTTCCGTCCGAAGCCGGGTTCTCCATTGATCGACGGCGCGATGCATGTTGCGGGTATTACGGACGGATACGTGGGACCTGCTCCCGATATCGGCGCCTATGAACATGGTGACAGCGACTACTGGATCCCCGGTTTCCAGACGGCGCAGGCTTCCACGGCGATCCCCCCCGATGGAGCAACGAATCAGCCCGCCGACCGTGATTTGATCTGGCTGGGCGGATGGGAAGGAACGTCCTACGACGTCTATTTCGGCACCAGTGAAACCGCGGTCCATGCGGCGACGCGCACCTCTCCTGAGTTTCGGGGAAACCAGTCGAACAATATTTTCAAACCGACGCCGCTGAGCAACACCTCGTGTTACTGGAGGATCGATACTGTTACCCCGTCCGGAACAGAGAAGGGTGAGGTGTGGCAATTGAGATACGGAGCGGTTTCGATGACACCCTATCAGCTCTGGGAAATTGCCAACGGCATAGCGGGAGCCGGTCGCGGGACGGATTCCGATAGTGACACCTTTATCAACGAGCACGAGTATTTTTTTGGGCTTAATCCCGGCAGCGGCTCCAACGGGCGCTTGCCAATCCTGGGAACTCATGTGCCGACAGGCCAAATGACTCTCACTTACACCTATCGAGCGGATGATCCTGGAGTATCGTATTTGGTCCAGCAGTCAGCGGATCTCGATATTTGGAGTCCAGCGAGTATCGGCGATATTCTCGATTCGACGCCAAACACTGATGGCACGACTACTGTGACCCTTCTGCTTACCACGAATTCTGAATTTGGTCGCAGCGTGTTTTTTCGCGTGGTAGCGACAGATTGATCTTGGAGGGGAAATGCCAATCGACTTTGAAACTCTTAGTTAGGTCTATGGATGAGACAAGCCATCTTTCCAAACACTACGAAGACTTTGTTCGGCTCTTTTCAAAGTATGAGGGCAACTTGCGAGCCTTTGCTACGTCCTTGCTCCCTCATTGGGAAGGGGTGGATGAGGTGATGCAGGAAGCCAGTCTCGTGATGTGGAGGAAGTTTGACCAGTTTGATCCAGACCGACCGGGATCAAAATTTATTGACTGGGCATTCGCGATCGTTCGGTACGAGGTATTGAAATACCGCCGAAAACGGGCGACAGACCGTCTGGTGTTCAGTCAAGATGTTTACGAGCTATTGGCCAGAGAAGCCGAAGTAATGGTGGCAAGTCAATCGGATCGGCTGTGGGCGTTGCAACGGTGCCTTAAGAAATTGAGTGTCGCATCGCAAGACTTAATCAGGGTGTCCTATGCGGACGGCGTGACCATCAAGGAGGCGGCTGGAAAAGTGGGCAGATCGCCTGCGGGGCTCTACAAAGCCTTAGCCCGGATTCGAAGCAACTTGCACCGTTGCATTGGATTGACCCTTTCGGAAGAGCGAGTGAAGGAAATAACATGAAGGCGGAAAAACGAC
>JBCCWV010000189.1:0-9567 GCA_039192745.1 Verrucomicrobiota bacterium
CAAGACCCAAGGCTTGGTGATCAAAGTATCCGAAAGCTTCATCATCACCTGGGTTGCCAGGGGAAGGTCAGCTCCCAGATCCTTGTAGAGCTTGGAAACTGCGGGAACCAGGGTATAACTCATCAGAATTATAACCGCGATTCCCATCGTAATGACGATTCCAGGATAGATAAGCCCCTTCTTCAACTTACTCAGAATTCTCAGCGTCTTCTTCTGGGAGTTGCCAATCTGCTGGAAAACCTCGGGCAACCGGCCGGACTCCTCGCCCGCGCGAATGAGTGCGACCACCTCGCTGCCAAATTCGCTCGGGAATTTGTCCAAAGCATCGCTGATCTTTTCACCGATTGAAATCTGGTGGGATACCTCCGCAATGATTCCCCGGTATCTCGGTGACTTTACGCGGTTGGCCTGCAGTTCGAAGCTCTTGATAGCTGGGATATTGCGCTCAAGACAGCGGGCCACTCCCGCGAACAGATTTGCCCGATCGGCAAGGTTCGGCCCTTTGGAAGTAAATTTTTTGATGGAGGCGTCCAGACCGGCGAGGTGCGTCACCTTGGCGGATTCGTTGGGCGCTTTTCCGGCGCCGACGATCGCCTTTTCGTCCGAATCGGTTTCGACAAGGATCTGGGCAGTGCGGCCGGTATTGACGTTATTTAAGCTAACTTGTTTGAGCATGGCTGAAGCTGATTGATAGATTTTATTCTGACTTACCAAGTGTTGGCGGCCCTCACGCTGGTTCGATAGACTGGCCAGGTGGCATCAGTAATTCCACTAAGTTGCGGCACTTGCCTGACCCCGGTTCCAGATCCCCCGACCCAGTTCGTGGAAGTGTTTGTCAGGTCCACGGTTCCTCCGGGATAAGTCCGAACCGGCTGAATTGTGTGCACATTCGGAGACCCTCCTGTTGCGACATGACTGTTGACCGTAGGGTCTCCAGAATGGTCCTTCTGCTGCGCGGCCCGGTATTCCAGACGCATGTCCATTCGTTCCAGAACCCCCACTCCCGCTACCGTTCCATCGCCCTCAGTCATCTGTATCTGAACAAGTGATGGTTCCACGGGCAGGACCGTCGCAATTTCAACCGGATCCAATCCCAGCTGGTAAAGGCGCATGGCGTTTTCGAAATAATTCAGAGCCCTCGCCGAACGGGTTGCCGCTTCTTCCTGGCTCACGGTCACGAGGGTCATTGTGCAGGCAGCGGCAATTGCCGCCATCATGATGGTCGATGTCACAAGGATCTCGACGAGGCTATATCCGCTGCGTTTGGAAAACTTTGTCTTCATCTCGATACGAACCTCAGGGTAGTGATGCCTCCAGTTTGATGTTGTCGATGTCCAACTCCATGAACTCATCGAAGAAGGTCTTCAAATTGTTGTAGATTCCGATTTCAATGGTGTGCACTCCGGCGGTCAGGGTACCCAGGTTCACCGTCGCTGAAGAAATGATTTCCTGATCGCCTCCTCCGTTGCCACAGCAGTTGACAATCTTATCGACATAGTTGTTTGCACCTACTCCAACGATATTCCCATCCACAGCCACAATAAGCTCTCCGTCTTCTCCCGTTTCATACTGTTCGGGCATGAAGATCCGATAATCGAAGGAAAGGGTGCCTGTAGATTCGGTATCTATGAAGATTGTCTTGCTCAATGCCGCAGACAATGAGTAGTCATCGTTATCTTCGCCTCCAATCTCGATCCGTATCCCGCCTCCGTCGAATTGACCAACCGTCTGAAACTCATAATTTGCCTGGGACGACGGTCCATTCGTACTGTAGAAAGCGTTTTCCACGAAGGTCCAGTCATCCAATCCGAAATCAAAGTTACTCTCGTCAATCGTTGTCGGTCCGTTGTTGTTCACCGTTATCGTACTCGCGGCTACGTTGCCATTCCCCGCCGCATCGCTGGCGCGACCGGCTGGAAGGCCAACTGTCACCGGCCCCAGGGAAATCGGCGTGACACTGAAGATGTAGTTCTGCCCGGAACCCGTGAGTGACGACAAGACGCCATTCGAAAGAAGAAAGTCGGAGGAGTCGACTCCGGTAACCGATTCGCTGAATGACACGATGACTGTAAACGGTCCTGCCACAGGATCGTTCGACGGAGCGAGAGTCACCGTCGGCGGATCGGTGTCGGGATCACCTCCCGGCCCTCCTCCCCCAGGAGTCGATCCACTGGATCCGCCAGGAGGTTCGTTTTCGGTGGGATTATTCAAGGCGACTGATCCCGCCGGGCGATTATAGCTCGCGAAAGGGTCCGTTCCCGCCGTGTAAGCACCGTCGCTAAAACTTTCGAGCCAAGCATTCCTGTCGGCCAAAAGTTCGATCAAGTTCTTGGGGGAGGGTTCCTTCCGAACCCGGATGTCGAAACTGGTAGTCGTTTCCGAAATCCGTCGGTCTCCGCGAATTCCTCCTACCAATGTCAAGGTTCCGCCAGTTGTTGCCGCGAAATTTGTCCGGAAGTTCTCACTAACGACGAAGAGGCGCCAGATGGGATTATCATCAGCATGGTCGAAGCGAAGGTTCACGTAGTTATCCGAAGCACCGGATTCCGCATTGATGGCAAGGAGCAGCTGACGGCCGTTGGCGTTATTGAATTCGATTCGTCCGATATCATAGGCGCTTCCGGGGGAGTTCCTATAGACAACGACGACCGGATCGAGTGCCGCCGCGCTGTCAAAATCGGACTGATTCGACTGCCCGTCAAAGACGATACGGTTGACGTTACTTTCAATGACAACGAGGCTGAGGTTTTCATCTGACAGGTCCAGCGTGATACGTCCGGAACCGTTGGACGTCACTCCCGGTTGGGAAGACGAGGTTGTCCCAGTCACCACGACAGGCGAATATGTCATGACCTCGTCATAAATGGAGTTCACGGAGTTACTGCTGTAGTTCACCGATCGCGCCGTTCCGTCGAATCCGAGGTTACCCGCGGAGGTCATTCCGGCCGTCATCGGAATGAACGGGAAATTGGCGGGCAAGAGATTCGCACCGCTAAAGTCCATGACGTTGAATCCCGTGGCTCCTTCCGTCGGCGTTGTATATTGCTCCGACCGGAAGTCTCCATAGGTATAGGTTTGGAGCGCGTCGGGCAACCAAATGGTGGAACGTCCCTCCACCCAGAAATCTCCGCTAAGCCGACGATCGTTTGTTATGATCGAAGGAGCGTTCAATGTCAGTAAGTCACCCGAAAGCATCGGGTTCCTAGAATTCATCAGGAACATGCGGGTTGTCGTTTCCGCGCCGTCACTAATGGCGGTTGTAACTGGAAGGGAGTAACTCAACCCATCGGATGGTCCAAAGCGATTGACGCTGCCAACGAAGTTCGTCTCCGCCAGCGCTGCTCCGGCATGAGCTTCTATGTCCACCGCGCCCATGTAGTTTGCCAATTCGACGTTGATGGCAGGCACATTTGTTCCCGTGATGGCATTCTGGTAAAGATGCTCCTCGGCCACTGCCGTCGCATTGTGATAGGCGACTCGCCGCTGGACCGCATACTCCGCAGTCTCGATCATATACGACCGCGTCGTCAGTAGAGAGATCCAGGAGACGAGGCCAAACGTCGCCATTCCCATGAGGACGAGGCCGAACAAGAGGACGCTCCCACGACAACGGTGGGCGATGGTCCGTGCATATTGTGATTGTATTTTCATCGGATTCAGTGGGTGTCCGCCTTAGAGTGCGGGAAATACTGGAACCGTGAACATGAATGAGGTTTTCCCGCCCATGTCGCCATAGACGGAAAGAGGGCTGGTAAGTGTCGTTGAGTTGGCCACGCCTTCGCCCAACAGATTCGGCACACCGGGATCAGGCCACCATATAAGATAGAAAGGCATATCACGCGCGGTCTTGAAAACGTCGTAACTCGACTCGGCCACGGCAAGCCTCTCCCGGCGTTCGTGGGAAGCAAAAACGGGTTGAAACGAACCAGCGCCGCCATTCTCGGCATAATAATAAACGTCATAGTAATGGGTCCGTTTCCCAAACGCGTAGCGCCGGACGAGGGCGTAGTGCCCTTCAGTCGTCGCCCCGTTGGTAATGGTTTGCACGTCTATCTCGTAGACCGCGCGGACAGTCAGGGAGTCCGAATACTCGCTCGGTTGTAGGACGAAGATCGTGCAATTCGGGTAGTCGGGAGCTCCCCGCGAGTTCTGGAAGACGCCGGTGCTGCTGGGAATTGCCGCCTCGAGAAAACTCCGGAATCGTTCCGGTGTATCCACATCCCGCATGTCAAAGCCGGTGGGAATGGTGATGAAGTCCGGACGTATGCTGTTGAGTCCGCTGCGGGCGAGGCAGAAGACCGCATTTGCATGCCGCACATCATCCCAGAATTTTTCCCTCAGTATCTCTGCACGTGCTGATCGTCCGTAATGCGGGGCGATATAAGTATCCACCGTTGTGCCCACAGCCTCTCCATCGTAATAATTCGCCACTTCGTTCGCCCCGACCGTGACGGGACCGAACTCAGACATCCTCCGTTGGTTGACGGAGACTGTTTGAAAGAGGAGAGAAGCCGTTCCCAGCACGATAACCGCCATCGAAGTCGCAACGATTACTTCTACCAGGGAAAAGCCACCATTGGTGACTTTTGCCGATGTTTCTGGCTTGACGGATTTCACGGTAGCTGAGGGCAAATCGGTTTCTCCCGATTATGGTCTCGGGGTATCTCCCGCCACACCCATCTCTTGTTCTTCCAGGATGTTTTTCTCCTCGTAACGCCTCTCGACGCGGTTCCGGTGGCGCTCCAGATCCAATGGGTGAAGGGAAGTCCTTCCCTCACCACCGGGATGAATTCCGTGAACATCGTTGGCGAGGTCAAATTCCTTGCGAATTTTCTCCTGCTGTTCAGCGCCGTCCTCGTCCACAACGGTCAACTCAATCTCCTTGCGAGAGACCTTCGAAACGAGAAGCCGGTTCGCTTGTCCGGGAAAGAGGTCCGGAAGGTAATGACCCTGCTCGATGATCATGCTTCCCAAAAGCACCTTGAGACCACGATTACCGGGAGTGACTCCACCAATGGGGAGACGCCGGACAATGCCGCGAAGTTGGGCCTCTTCCGTGGAGGAATCGACCACTTCCGCATCCCCGACAACCGGAACGGAGAAAGGATTCCGTTCATCCGGCGGGACATTGAGGGTTTTCTTCTGGTGAGGGAGGATCCCCACTTTCGATGCTTCGCTAATATCGCCTTCTTCGGCACGGGAGAGCAGTGCCGTAGAAGCAAGAGAGAGAATCGTTAGAAAAAGAATTTGGTTTTTCATGGTAAATTACTTTTTGGCGGCATCCGCGTTGGCCGCATACATCGGCACGTCGATTACCAGTTCCGTCCGGATGTCATTTCCGCTGCTTCCCTTGGATACTTTGAAGGAAGCAACCCGACTTGCGGGAAGACTTGTCTCGATCTTACCAAGCCAATCCATGGTTTTGGCGTAGTCGGCAACAAAGACGAGCTTTCCTTGGAGAATGTTACTGATCGCATTATTCTTGTTTCCGCCCATCGACCGGTAGCTCTCCGAAAGGGCGGTCAGGCCACTCTCGCGGACACGGGCCACCATCAATCGCTCGCCGTCACCAGCGGATTTAGTCTCCTGAAGATAAGGAAGCCACTCCTTCAAGTAGTCACGCTTACCTTGAGTGTCGCGGCGCATGTTCGCCAACTTGCTCTCCGCATTCTTGCGCGCGCTTTCCGCATCCTCGTATGCGCTCTTTGCCTTGCTTTCTTCTTCTTTCATCGCGGCGAGCTTCTTGTGCACCGTAAGCGTGCCATAACAGGCCCCGCCGATGAGGATGCCGAGAAATACACATGCCATTGCTTTTGCGTTCATGATTGAAATCTGGTTATATTAGTTCTGTGCAAAGTTGGAGTCCCGTTGGCGAATCAGCGTCGCCTGGTAATCAATGGCCCTGGAGTTTTTCCCCTGGCCACGCGTGTGAACCGCCGAATACATTCTGTAGCCAAGTCCATTGATGGCTTCCTTCGTCCGGTCGAGCTGCAGCATGCCGCCGCCCTGGAACTTGAGGACAAAACGCAGTTGATCGGGATTCTGGCGGTCTCGCGTCAACTGGAGGTTCGTGATGGTGCTTTTCGCTTCCATGCTGCGGGTCACCGCGAGGATGAGCGGTTGAATGGAATCCGCGCCCTCGACCCATTCCACGACGTCGTCGGCACGGCGTGATTCCGAGGCGACCGCCTTGTATTCCTGGTCGGCTTTTGCCTTCAGGCCTTGCTGGCTCATTTTCTTCGTCGTCCATTCATCGCGAGCCGCCTCGGCATTCTTCAACTCAAGGAAGAAATAAAGGCTCAGTCCCACGGCCCCGGCGATTGCCGAGTAAAAGAGAATGGGAAGAAACAGGAGGTAAGACGGAAGCGGCTGCGCGATATCCACGCGATCCGACTTCAGGTCATGACAGATTCTGGCTGTGTTTTTTTCCATGGCTCGTGACTAGCGTTCGCTAAGGATCTTCCAAAGCTGGTTCGGTTGTGTGACATCGCTGAACCGCATGCCGGGGACGACCTGTTGAAGGAAGTCGGGCAAACCGGTGTTCGCCTCATCGCCCATGAAAATCATCTGAGCGCCTTCGCCGACGTGCTCAATGAGGGGCTTGAGGACCTTTACGATGGGTTCGTAATCATCGTTCTTGTAGAGTCCGCTTCGTGAACGGAGTTCCTTCCAGTTGTCGTCCTGCATGGTCAACGCGCAGATCGATCCCTGGCAGCAAACGACCACGATAAGTTTTCCGATATTCTCGCCAGTGCCGCCCTTCTCGAGTTGGGCGCGGGCCGTTTCGACCTGGTCAACACAATCCAAGAGCATCGCATACGGACCGCACGCGATACGGCCGACTTTCATGCCTGCGCTGGAGAGGGCACTCTCCACCGACTTAATCATGTCCTCGTCGACGGAGAGAAGAATACTCGAATTACTCCGCGGATTGTGCTCGACGGAGTAACGCTTCCCTTTCTCCGCCTTAGCTCCGAGGACGGAACGCGGATTCGTGCGAATCATTTCTTCCGATCCCTGCTTGCGCGTGAGGTTGGACTCGAGGGTGATCATGTAACGGCTGTTGATCGAGATCCCGCACCAGCTGTCCTCTGTCAGACCCTTCCACTCGGTCGCGAGATCCTGTGCAAGTTCCTTGAGGTCCCCGTCAATGGCACTCGCCTCGCCGATCATCCCGTTCTTTTCGACATCCACCCATGAGATGGAGTCGCGATTGATGTTCAGGAGGAGTGACTTGTTCTTAGGAAACCGCTTCTTCCACGGAGCTGTGGGATCATCGGGTTCCGGACGGAACGCGGCATAAGTAAGGACGTCTTTGATGTCTTTGGTTGTCATTGGAGCACTAGCGGTTGAATTTCATCACGCTCGTTGTCGAGATATTCGCTAACTTCAGAGTTGGTGAATCCGGACGGGCGCTTCGCGGCCGGGACCCAGCCCTCGCTGCGACGGGTCTCAAGGCTGTGTTCGAAGCTGCACATTCCCCTCTTCTGACCTGTTTCGAGTTCCTGATCGAGCTTCTTGAATTCTCCGCGACGAATCAGGTTCGAAACGGAGCTATATTGGAGAAGAAGCTCGTGAATGGCAAAACGGCGCCCTTTTTCACTGTCTTTGAGAAGGCGCTGGCACATGATCAGCCGGAGAATATCAGCAAGAGTGTCGCGAGCCGCTTCCACGCGCTCAACGGGAATCAGCTTCAAGAAGCGTTGCACCGTCTGCGAAGCGCTGGAGGTGTGTAGCGTGGCAACGACTACGTGACCGGTTTCCGCAGCCTGCATGGCGATCTCCGCCGTCTCCGCATCCCGAATCTCACCAACCATGATCACGTCGGGCGCCTGACGAAGTGATGCCCGAAGCGCTTTACCGAAGTTGTTGTCATCTTCACCGATCTCACGTTGCGAAATGATCGATGGAATTCCGCTCGTCGGATAAAGATACTCGATCGGGTCCTCGAACGTCACGAAGTGCTCTCGACGGCGACGGGCGCGATGCATGTTCATGGAAGCAATCGTTGTCGTTTTACCACTTCCAGTCGGACCGCAGATAAGAAAGAGTCCTTGCTTGGATTCCATGAAGGACTTCAGAGCAGCGTCCGGAACACGAATCTGCTCCACCATGGGAATGTCGGAGGGAAGCAATCGCATGACCCAGCGATATCGGCCGCGGGTCGTCATGCGGTTCACACGGAAGCGATGCGGACCGATCATCATCGCGTAGTCCTGACTTCCAGCTTCGATCGCTACCTGTTGGGACGGCTGATAGACGAATGAATCATAAGTCATCTCGCCATTGTGCTTGTACGCGAGCGGCTCCCATTGAGTGATGTAGAAGTCACTCACACCAATGCTTTCGGCGACCTGGATGATCCGGCGGCCAAGCGGTGTGTTTTCGGTGGCGTCTTCCATGATGAAGTTGTTGAAGCTTTGGTAGTTGACGAAGTTCCTGAAGTGGAAGCGCTACCGGAAAAAAGCGATGCAGTGGTGCTTCTCGTCGAGGATGAAGCACCGGTCCGGGCCTTTGCGTCTCGGGCTCTACGATTGAGAGGCTTCACAGTACTCGAAGCTCAGTCTGCGGAAGAAGCGCTCGAACGCCTGGAAGACCCGGAACTCAAGATTGATGTCTTTGTGACGGATGTCGTCATGCCTGGCATGGATGGCCCGCGATGGGTCCGCGAAGCGCTAAAGCAGCGACCAGAGGTCCGAGTGGTTTTCGTGTCCGGTTATGCAGAAGAAAACTTCGGCGAGGATCAGACCCGAATTCCAAATTCTGTCTTTTTGCCAAAGCCGTTTTCCCTGAGCGAACTCACCGACACCGTGCAGCGCCAATTGCATTAGCCTGCGTGCAGCCCGCCATCGGGAATTGTCTGATAAAGTGAGAAGTCGGCATCAAATTTGCGTCGAAGCTTTTCTTCTACTTGCGGAGAAAGCGGCGTCGCAAGCTTTGGCGAAACATTGGCGAACCCTACCTCCAGAGTAATGTCCAGCTTCATTTCGAGAAAGGAATTGAGGCCGGGTACATCATCGTAGCGATAAAGGTGATTTATGACCGTGCCGTTCGGACGTGGCTCCAGAAACTTCGCCTGATTGCCCACATCTGCGAATCCGGGCCGGTCTCCCTTGCAATAGGCCAGCACAAAGTCATCGAAACTGATCCCGGCAGTGGAGTTGGCTTTTCCATCCATGAAGGGTCGCGCACGGTACCTGTACCAACTGGAGAGCCAAGAGATGGGCTCGCGCATTACGGCCAGTGTCTGCATGTCCGGTGCGCCCTGTTTTTCGAACATTGGCCTGAAAAAGCGGTTGTAGCGAAAAACTGGCGAGTGTTTGAGATGTGGCGGATCCCGTATGACGATGTCGGCGCGTGCTTCCAGTGCGTCGGCATAAGCCGTTGAACCCGTCTTCGGAACGGCGAGAAACGTTAGCCTTTCCTTCCAGAAAACAAGCATTTAGCGAGCGTGCCTCCGAGCATTTCCTTCGTAAACCACTCTTTAACCTAACACGGTAAAAGTGACGATACGAAAGATTTGACTTGAAATGTTCTTGTTTTGATCGCAACAAGAACAAGGCAAGA
>JBCCWV010000190.1:0-9492 GCA_039192745.1 Verrucomicrobiota bacterium
TCGATCAGCGGCCCGGCACACGTGACACCTCCCGCGAAGGAGGAGACGACGAAATCCGCGCCGGTCGTTGCCTCCCGCGCCGAGCCGGTCGATACGGAAAATTAATCAGCGCCTCTGCCAACTGCGCTTAGCAAATAATTCTTCGCGAGGACGTCGGCCTCGCTCTCGATTGCTTGCTCGACGTGAGGTTTTAAGACTGCCGCAAACTCCTCGCTCGCGGTGGCGCAGAACTCGGCACACCGACGGCGCACGTTCGCGCTGGGATCCGCCAACCCCTGCTGGACGAGTTCCACCGCCTTGGTTAGCTCCAACCAGTGAACGTAGCCATGCCCAATGGAGCGAACCTCGTCGCGGCGGTGCTCGGTCGCCCGCTTCACAAGCAACGGCATTGTCGAATATTCCTTCCCGACATAGGCGAAGAGAATCTGGATCTCGGAAACCAACCCGTCGGGAGAAGCGTTGCCGGAAAAGAAGTCACCTCCAAAATTTACGCGCCATGCTCCGGTCTCAGAAAGGATTTGCCGGAGCCGGTCGGCAAAATATTCCCGGTGTTCATCAACTCCATAGACTCGCAACACCTGCCCCGCCGCTTGTTGCGGTAGCGAGGTATCGAGAAAACGTGATCGAATGACATCGACGACCCGATTGTCCTTGAGGCCTTTCTCCGCGAGATTGGCGATCATCCGACAAAGGACATCCCACTCGTCGGACGGCGCGGTCGGCGCGAGTTCCAGAAATTGGTCAAACATTCCGCGCGCTTCTTCATCGGTCAGCGCCCCGAGGCTGTAACCGACAGCACCCGCCCTACCGGCCTCTGTTTCTGATTTCTCCAGCATCCAGCCGAGGGAAAACGGCGCCGGCGGATCTCGCCGCTCTTCGTTCCAGTCCGGCGGAAACTCGACAAAAACCCCGTCCTCCACCCTCAATCGGTAGTGCCGATCTCCCCGCAGGGTGAAATTCACATAGCTTCTCAGATCGTCCGCGCGGCCATCGGGTTCACCTAATAATTCCACCAATTCACTTTCCGACGCTCCATGGCCAATAAGCCCAAGCTTGCCGGGGAACCCGTATTTGGCGACGACCAACTCACGCATTTCCGCCTCGCGCACTGGAGGCTGTTTCAGGTGCATGCTGAGCGCGAGCTGGCGATAAACGTCCTGGTGAAGTCGGCAGTGCGGCCAGTCCATGACCGTCATGCGGTAGTCCCCGGCGAGAATCTGCGCGCCCCGCACCGCGCCTTCTTCGATGAATGAATACCGTGCGAAAGCGCCATTCTGGAAGAGATAGCGATGAAAAACCTGGGGCCTCGGGAACCGCGGCCCATCGTCGAACGAGTTGGCTGCGGTCACGATGACTGCAGCGACCGTCCGCTCCCCGTGCTTGAGCAGATACACACGCTCGGCGTCCGCATAGGAGGGCAGGAACATGGGAGCGAGCAGGTCTGCGTCGTTCAACCCGGACGTGCTTTCGACCGAGATTTCCCGACCAGGCAAGTAGAACCCGACCAGATCATCTTCGAATGGTATCCACTCTTCAAATCGCGAGCGACCGGCGAAAGCCAGCGCTTCTTCATCGACCGCTTCACCGCTATCGTCGGCGGGCCAAAGAAAAGAAATGTCACTTACCCCGCCGGTTCCCGGAAAGACTTCAAGAGATGCGAGACCGAGTGCGATTCTCCGCTCGAACGCCTCGGCGTCCAATTCCGCAAGAGGTGCGAAGCCCCTCGAAGAAATGAGCATGCTGCCGCTCCCCACCGGAAGCGCCGCGCGTATCTCGACCGGACTTTGTTCGAATTCCGCGACCTGAGGCGACAAGTCTTCCTTCCCCCGTGTCTGAAACCAGACGAACGCGTAGGAGAGGAGAAACACCCAGACGGGAAATAGTATCCAGAGACTTCTCATGTGAAAGCACCCGCCCTTGCTGCGACGCCACAACCAATTGAATTAATCCGAAAACCACGCGCCGATCAAGAACGTAACGCCGCGGAACGCAATTTCTCCAGCGCGGCCATCGTCTTCTTCACCCGCTCCCGCTCAGAGCCGTCGAGTGCCTTTTCGCCAGCCGTCCCCACTCCCCCGAATTCGATGAAGTCATGTTTTCCGCGAATTCGACGCATACCCTCTATCACTTCTTCATCCTCAGGGAGTCGATCTTTATTTTCCCGCTCCCAAGCATTTAATCCTTCGACCGCATAGCGGTAGAATTCACCCGCTGTGGCCGACGCGGCGATTCCGTTGAATGCACTATGCGTTTCTGACCAAGTGGGCAGTTTCTTTTCCGCCCGACGCTCCAAGATTTTCCGTCTCGCAACTGCACCGAGAATAACGGCGAGAAGCGAAGCGGGCACGGCCTGAACCGCCCAGAAAACCGGACTGCTCAGAAACGAGGTTCGGCCGGTGGCCCAGGTTTGCGCGAAGCCGGTCCGAATCCCAAGAATATCGGTCATTTCTGCCAGCGGGGGCGCGACTGCATCGGGTACCTCGTCAGCACGCGGGTCCGTCGTCTCATTCGAAGCGATCACCGGACTCGCCGTCGATGACTGCTCGCGGTAGTTGAGCTTGATGGGGATCGGGGCCGTCGCCGCCACAATGTAACGCCCTTGGTCTGGATCAAAGTGCGGCAAGCGGAAGGATGGAATGACGTCATGGTCGGCTTGTGGCACGATGACTTGCGTGAAGGCGATCCCGGTCAGTTCTCCCTCGCGGTTTTTCTCCTCGAACCTCTCCGGCTCGTAGTGGCGCCAACCTTGGTTGTTGGTCATCTTCGGAATCTCGACCTTTCGCAAGTCACCTTTCCCAGTCACACGCAGCTTGAGGGAAATCGGATCGGATGAATCGAGTTCTAGCGGCGAGGCATCAATCTCCACCTGGTAGTTCCCAACCAACCCAGCGAACCCTTCCGGCACTCCCGTCGAAGGCAGTGGCTTCACTTCCAATTCGATCGCATCGGACTTGAGCGCGTAAGACTTCGTGCTTCCCAGTCGAAGGTGACGCGGGAGACTCAAGGCAAGAGAAACCTCCGCCGGACCGATGCGGAATTTCCCGGGCTTGAGGGTCGTCAGACGGCCTCGAACAATCGCCACCGCATGCTGGCCAACCTCTCCGCCCTTCATCCACTCGCCCATTTCCTCAATCAGCACACCATCTGCAGGAATAACCGGACGATTCGTCACCTGCCGAATCCTTGTTTCAACGGGATAATAGAGGCTAAGCTCGATGGGAACCGATTCTCCTGCGTAAAGCGACGCCTTGTCGAGATTCACTTTGAGGAAAGGTTCCATCTTCAATTCCATGTCCGTCTTGTCTCGGACAGTGAGGATGACCGGATCGGCAGGTATGAGCACTTCGTCGCCATCAGGAACTTCAACTTTTATCTCGAAGGTTCCTTTCTTGAGTCCACGCAAGACATATCGAAAAGTCACATCGTTGACTTTCTGAGTGCGCCCATTCATGAAGGAAAGCTGAACATTCGTATTTGCTCCGGCTTCCTGGATACGCACCGCCGGGTCAGCCTTCACAACCGGCTTATTCTCGTTGCCTCCACCTTGCACACGCACTGAGAGAACCGTCCCCTCACCGACCGGCACCGATCTAGGACTCAATTCCACACCGATCCCCTGCACCGCGGCCAAAGCTGCGATTTGCGAACCAAAAAGCGAAAAGAGAATCGCCAAGAAACTGACTCGGTCACCAATCATCGTAATAATACCGTGGCGCCTTTCGCCGCTGGAGAGGTTGCATCTTGTAATCATTCGATAATGCCCGCAAGAGTTGGCGGGCCGACATCTTGGAATAGCCAGTTTCGGGATTCACCTCCTGATCAGGGTCAACGGGAGTCTGCTGCCCGACTTCGCCCTCCTCCTTTTCGCCTTCTTCACCTGCGGAAGACTGAGCCGATTCCTGTTCCTCTCTTTCTTCTCCGCTCTGCTCATTCGCGTTTGACGGTTGCTGTTCTTCTTCCTCCCCAGCGCTGCCCTCTTGGGACTGCTGCTGGTTCTCATTCTCCCCCTCTTCGCCTTCACCTTCTTCCTGCTGCTGCTCTTCCCCTTCGCTTCCTTCTTCACCTTCCTGAGGCTGACTCTGCTCGTCCTCTGAAGGATTCTCCTGCGACTGGTCCGACTGCTCCCGCTCTTGTTCGTCCTCGTTGCTTTCGGAGTCCTCCTGATTTTCGTCCTCTTGATCCTGTTGCTGCTGTTCTTCCTGTTGCTGTTGGTTTTTCAGCTGCTCGATCCGCTTCTTCGTGATTTCTATATTTGTCTTCGCTTGTTCAGAATCGGGATTGATCCGCAAAGTGCCCTCGTAACTTTCAATCGCTTCTTCCCAGGAACTAATTGCCGCCTCCGCATTTCCTTCTGCTTCGTGATTTTCTCCCACGCGAAAATGACCGTTACCAATGTTGTAGTGTGAGTCGGCCTGCATTCGTGGACTCCTCGCCAGCAAAGACCGGGAGAAATCTGAAATCGCTTCCTCGTATTTCTCCAGTTCATAAAGGGACGCGCCGCGACCAAAATAAACTTCTTCGGTTTTCGGAGCACGCTCGGTCAAAAAGCTCAGCAACTTGCTCCACCGCCCACGCTGATCCGGCTCCTCCGTCGGCTCGAGAATCCTGCTATATAACTCGTAAGCCTCTTCAGGATTTCCAGCTTTCAAGGCTTGGTCGGCATCATCAATGAGTGCTGCAGACGCTTCAGGGGAAGCACTGGCAAAAAGGACGGCCACGATACCAACCGCCAAAGTCGAACGAGCCATCGTCGGGCTACCGACAGGTGAAGGGGAATTAACCGGTCGGCGCACCGCGCGTGCAAGAGGACCCGCTAAATAGCCCAAAAGCAGAAACGCGATCCCTACTCCAAGCGGCCATTGGAACAACTCATTGGGAATCCGCCGGTCGCGACTTTCACCTGCCGTGTAGTCAAGTTCCTTCACCAAACCCGCGGCAAGAACCTCGGAGATTTTTCCACTGGTCGGATTGATAAAACGCCCTCCCGCCACCTCCGCAACCTTTCGCAAAGTCTCCGCATCGAGTTTCGTTTTCACCACGTTCTTGTCACGATCACGCACAATCACCGCCTCGCCACGACTCGTCTTGTATTGAATAATCGATCCCTCCGGCGAACCGAGACCAACCGTAAAAATCCGGATTCCCTCTTCATAAGCCTCCCTTGCCATCTCAACCGCATCCCCTTCGAGATTATCGCCATCCGTCAGAACGATCAGCGCCTTCTGACTCGCTTCCGTTTTCGAAAAAGACTCCATCGCGGTTTCGATGGCGGCGGACAGATTCGTTCCTCCACGCTCGATGGCGTAGATATTCATCTGATCCAACGACTCCCGCACGGCCATGTGATCAACCGTCAGCGGGACCTGCTGGAAAGCGTTTCCGGCAAAGGCAATCAGCCCAATGCGCTCCCCCGGAAGGGCTCGGACGACATCAAATGAAGCCATTTTCGCGAGTTCGAGGCGGTTCGGTTTTCCTGTCGCCGTCCCTCCCGACGATCCATAATCGTCGACGGCCAGCATGCTCCGCGAAACATCAATCGCGATGAGAACATTGCGTCCTTCGATTTCCACCTCCTGCTGAATGTAACCCTTTTGAGGACGAGCAAGAGCGACGGAAAGGGCGGCGATACCCAGCAACTCGAGCGCAAGAACCAACCACCCTGCTCCTGCTCGCGCCGGAATCAGAAGCCGACCGGCCAACTGCGGCGCCACAAATCTCTTCGCACGCTTGGTGGAACCTCGTGAGAACGCTATACGCAGCCCGATCATCAACGGAATAACCAGCAGGCCCGCGAACCACCAGGGCTCTGCGAACTGCAGTTTATCGTCGATGAACTGGATTTCGTTGTCCATTGGTTAGGGTGAAGAGCGAAAAATCGTTTCCCGCCCGAAGAGCGACAGACACACCAGCCCGAACGCCACCGCGGCAGGCCAGTGAAAGAGTTCCTCGGCCTCGATGATCGTCTCCTTTGTCATCTCGGACTTTTCCAACTGATCAATCTCGTCGAAAACGGCCTGCAATGAGGACAGGTTTTTCGCGAGAAACGCCTTCCCACCGGAAACCTCGGCCACCCCTTCAAGCGTCTCCAAATCAAATGATTGTGAAATGGCCCCGCCCATCCTCGGCACGAAATGCCGTCCCTCGGTGCCAATGGCAATGGGGTAGAACTTGATCCCCAAAGTCGACGCCATCTTTGCGGCTTCCATCGGCGAAAGCCCCTCGACCGATTGCGCACCATCTGTCAGGAGAATGACAATCTTGCTTGTCGCGTCCCGCTCCATGAGTCTTTCCGTAGAAGACGCGATGGCGCTTCCGATCGCCGTTCCCTGTTCAATGTTATAATTGAAATGGATGTCTTCTCGTATCCGGTCCAGCAACCAATCGTGATCCAGCGTCAGCGGTCCAATCGGGTAAGCGCGTCCCGCAAAAATGACGAGACCGATGCGGTCGCTCGGGCGGCTCCTCACAAAATCTTGAATGACCTGCTTGGCTGCTTCCAAGCGATTGATCTTCTGTCCACCAAGGAAGAAATCTTCGATACTCATTGAACCCGAGATATCGATGACCAACTGAATCTCGATACCGGTCGTCGATTGGTGATCGCGGGCATCAATCCTTTGCGGCCTCGCCAAAGCCAATGAGGTCGCCACGATTCCCAACGCAGCCAGCCATGGCCCCAGTCCGCCGATCCGGTTTTTCCGCGGCTTCCCGATGTCTCCCAGAAGTGACAAAGACGAGAAAACCACCGCAGGCGCAGTCCCCGAACGCCCGCCCATGACCAGCACGAGCGGTGCCGCGAGCGCAAGCAACAGAAACCACGGTGCCTGAAACTGAATCTCAGGCAGCAGCGGAATGGGAAACGGGGTCAGCATTTTCTTTTCGTTCGAAAGGGTCGTCGCGGACGAATTGGAGCAGCGATTCAATCATGTTCTGCCGTCGACCATCCGCTTCCGGCGTTCGGGAAAATCGAAGGAGTCGACACTCCTCCCTGAGCCGATCCAACTCCGTGATGGTATCCGATGGCCATTCAATTCCGGACCGAGAGAGTCTCGACTCGATGTATTGATCGAATGCTGGCTGCGCTCGCGCGGCCAACTCATGCGCAGGAAGTCGCAAGTGCTCTTCTTTCAATCGGTGCAACACATCCAGCGCGACCTCCCGCGGATCTTTTCTTACCTCGATCTTTCTTTGCCTCTGCTTCGGTTTGCGGAACAACAGCCCAATGACGAAGAGCACCACAAGAAGCACACCAAGACCAATGAGAATGTAGTAGAGCGGCGGCCACCCGGACTCAGCCAGTTCCGGCGGAATAAGGGGTTCAATGTCGGGGATGGGTGCGGAGGGATTCATCGATTCACACACGTATCATCGCTCCCCGGCGACGGAAAAAGGTATGCAGAGCCGGCAGAATGCTTGCTTCAGGATCAGTCGTCAGTTCGATGCGATCAATGCCCGCACGGCGGAATCGCCCCTCGAGCTCCTCCCGCCATCGCGATCGATTTCGAGCATACGCCTCGCGGACCGACGGGCGCGACGTATCGACGACAACCTGCCGATGCGTCTCCGCATCGTGGAGCGTCAGGCGACCTGCTTTCGGTAATTCCTCTTCCGCGGGATCGGCAATTTGCACGGCGACCACATCATGCTTCATCGCCACGAGCCGAAGTTCCTTCTCGTACTCGTCCGCGGTCAGAAAATCTGAGAGCAATATGACGAGCGACTTCTTCTTCACCGCTCGCATGAGAAACTCCAGCGCCTGCGTCAGGTTTGTCCCCCCACCCTTCGTCGGCGCTCCCAACATGTCGCGAATGATCCGCAAGACATGTCCCGCCCCCTTCCGCGCGGGCACGTAGGATTCCACTTCATCAGAAAACATGACGAGCCCGACCTTATCTTGGTTCTGAAGCGCGCTGAAAGCGAAGACCGCACCCGCCTTTGTCGCCAACGTGCGCTTGCTCGACCGGATACTCCCGAAACCTTCCGAAGCACTAACATCGATGACTAACAAAACCGTCATCTCGCGCTCCTCGACGAACTTCTTGATGAAGGGCTCCCCATACCGGGCCGTCGTGTTCCAATCAATCGTCCGCACTTCGTCGCCCGGCTGGTAAGGACGGAGATCATCGAAGTCCATGCCCTGTCCCTTGAAGGAACTGTGGTATTCACCCCCGAAACTCTCCTGCACCAGCCCGCGGGTCGTCACCTCGATCTTGCGCACTTCGCGCAGGATTTCTCGAAGATTTTCCGGCTGGTCATGAGGGTCAGGCATCAGTGAATAAGCGATAAAACGCGGTTCCTTTGTCTACGGCAAAGACGCGCATCGAGACTTTACTTCGTCTTCGTCCGAATTCGACGCGAGTTCAGCCAGCGCACACCGAACATGTCGCGGGTCGCTGGAATCGTGCGGCCCAATCCCCCGCCATACTTGCTCTCGCCGTGTTTTCGGGCCCGGTGATTTACCGGCACTTCGGTCACGCGATAGCCCGCGCCCTTGATCAAAGCGGGGATAAACCGATGCATCCCCTTGAACGGAATCAGCCCGTCCCGGCACCCACGTTTCATCGCCTTCAACGAACAGCCCGTATCACGAACTCCGTCCCCGATAAAACGGCTGCGCACGCCGTTGGCGATCTTGCTTTGGAACTTCTTCCATTTCGTATCCTTGCGATTCGCCCGGTAGCCGCAAACAAGATCAAACCCCTTCTCAACCTCGGCAAGCAACTTCGGCATGTCGTTCGGATCATTCTGCAAGTCTCCGTCCATCAAAACAATAACCTCTCCCTTCGCCGCCATAATCCCCGCATACATCGCCGCGCTTTGTCCGGAATTCTCCTCTAACTTCAAGACGCGAACTCGTTCGCCCTCCTCGATTCGCTCCACCGTCGCGTCCGTCGAACCGTCATCGACAAGGAGCAATTCATGATCGAAGTCCGCCAGAACCTCGCGCAATTCTTCCTGCAACGGACCCACGTTCTCCTCCTCATTGTAGAGTGGAACAACAACGGAGAGATGAAGCTGGCGGGCGTCCGACATGATCTTTGGGTTCCGCGTCTTACCACATACCCCGCACCATCGCCACCGGTCTGCACCAAGGTGAGGGTTTTAAAATCTCTGGCTTCACCATTCGCCAGCCCTCAGAGATCGCTTGCCCGGTATTCATAGAGCGCGAAGACCCGGACCCGCCGGACAAACTGACCCCTCCGGACGACGTCGATAACGGCGAGGGTTTCCCAGCCTTTGAAGGTTTCCAGCAGCTTCTGAGGAGGGCTTTTCCGCTTTTGCGTATCGCTGATATACAAGGCGTTCTTGCCGATGAAAGGCCCCTGCTCCTCGATGTAGACGTCTCCGTTCTCCTGCGGAACCTCGACGCGCTCCGTGATCTCTCCATAGGTCGGCCAGAAGGAAAATTGATTCTGCGCGGCCTGAGACTCGACGATGTGAATGACCGGATGCCGTGTCGTCGGACGAATGACTTCCACGTCCTCGGGCAAA
>JBCCWV010000191.1:0-9449 GCA_039192745.1 Verrucomicrobiota bacterium
CATAAAGTTCATCGGTGGTGTGCATCCACTTGGAGGGCAAGCCCTTCATAATGGGATGTTCGGGTTCGCGGGTTTCGACAATGAACTCGTGTTTGGAACCGTGGGCGCCGCCCCGACCGGGAGTCTCGGTGTCTCGAATCCATTTCCCGTCACGTAGACGAAGGTAGGGACCGGACTTTTCATCACGTCCGCCCCAGCCGCCAACGGCGATCATTTCATTGTAGGCTTTCCACTGCGGATGGGCGTTATCAGCGGCGTGAATGCAGACAAATCCACCGCCGTTTGCGACATATTCTTCGAAGGCTTTTTCAACGGCTTTTGGCCATGGCTCCCCGTTGTAATTCGAGACAACGACATCGAAATCCGCGAAGTTCGGCCGCCACTTAGCCCACTCTGAAGCGTTCGCCATTTTCAGTTTTTCGGCGTCAGCGACCCACTGCGACATGGCCTTCTTCCATTGGGCGATTTTGTTTTCGTCGTCGGTCTTCGGCTTCCGCGGCGCCCGCGGTGGGGCGACTGGCGTGGTTGTGACGGTGACTTCGAAGCGACCGGACTGATCGTAGATTGCCTTCAGGACGGGCGAGGTCTCTTGCCACTTGTGGTTATTTTGGCCGTCGACGAGGAGGAGTTTGAGCTTCTCCGCGCCGAAGGCGGGCGTCAGCAGCGCAAAGAGAATGACAAAAAGCGTGGGGAGTTTCATGCTAGAGAGACGAGTGTTTCCTTCCATTTCTGACGGCAATTCTCCCATGCTGCAATTCCTTAAATGCTTCTTTTTCTTCGCGCCGCTCACCGTTGTCGCTGAACCATGGTCGAGACACACGATTGATGACACTTCACGTGGTGCAGACGGGGTACGGCTCGCCGATATCAACAGTGATGGCTTCATGGACATTGCGACCGGTTGGGAAGAGGGGGGAGTAACGCGGGTCTACCTGAATCCCGGACACGGTGCATCGAAAAAGCCATGGCCGCGTGTCACGGTGGGAGAGACTCCTTCGGCGGAGGACGCGGTTTTCGCAGACGTCAATGCCGATGGTGTGCTGGATGTAGTCGTGTGTTGTGAGGGCGGGGAGAAAGCAGTGCATGTGTTTCTTGCGCCTTCGGACGCATCAAAGCTCTTGGACGAAGATACATGGAAAAAAGTGACCTTGAAGGACTCGGAGAAGCGCATGCGCTGGATGTTTGCGTTACCGTTGGAGATGGACGGCAAGCCGCCTGTGGAGTTGGTGGCGGCCGGGAAGGGCGACGGCAGCATGATTGGTTTTTTTGATTTTTCAGACGGAGTGGCGAATGCCGTCTGGCGGGAATGGGTGCCGATGGGGTGGGCCATGTCGATCATTCCGTTCGACTTTGATGGCGATGGCGATTTGGACGTGGTCTTCACTGACCGACGAGAGTCGCGGATGGGATGTTGGTGGTTGGAGAACCCAGGGCCGTCGAAAGCGAAGACGATGAGATGGGAAAGTCATGAGATCGTGCGGAGTGAAAGCGAGTTTCTCTTCGCAAAGGTGGGGGAGCTTTTCGAAGATGGAGAAGCGGGCTTGGTGCTTTCCGTAAAAGATCGTGAAGTGTGGTGGGTTCCGTTTGGTGACGGTGACAGACAGGTTTTTCAGAATCCCGAAAACGCCGGGCGTGCGAAGGCGGTGACGTTTGGTGACTTGGATGGTGAGCCAGGGAACGAAATCGTGATTAGTTCCGAGTCGTCTGGAGACGGAAAATCAGGGGTCATGGGGGTGAAGTTGGGAGCGGATGGCGCTGTCGAAGGGGTGGCCGGGTTTGACATCAGTGGGCCCGACGGCATCAAGTTTGATCGCTTGGAACTGATCGATTTGGATGGCGACGGCGATCTGGACGTGCTGACCTGCGAGGAGCGCGCGAAGCTCGGTGTGATTTGGTATGAAAATCCCGCCAGATGATGAGGGGAATTTAACGGAAGCGTTTTCTGCTGGTTGGACGCTCAAAGCAAAGAAGAGCGGCGCTTTGCGCCGGGGGCTCTGAGCGGACGTGGACGTCCGCGGTCCTTCGGGGAGGGACTCCTCCTTGATGTTGTGAACTTCAGGAGGCGAGGGCGAAGTCCTCTTCCTCTCTGTTCGTTGAATCTTCGTCTTCTTCTGCCATGTCGAGTTCGACGCGAAGGTTGTCGATGATGAATTCTTGGCGCTTCGGTGTGTTCTTACCCATGTAAAACGTGAGCATGTCCTGCAGCGATTGTTGGTGGTCGATAAGGACGGGATCGAGGCGCATGTTTTCGCCGATCAAGCCCTTGAATTCACCCGCGTTGATCTCGCCGAGGCCTTTAAAACGGGTGATTTCTGCGTTTTTGCCGAGTTTTGCAAGGGCGGCGCGCTTTTCTGTTTCGTTGTAGCAGTAGATCTGGTCCTTTTTGTTCCGCACGCGGAAAAGCGGAGTTTCGAGGATGTAAAGGTGACCTTCCCGAATCAACTCCGGAAAAAACTGGAGGAAGAAAGTGATCATCAAAAGCCGGATGTGCATGCCATCAACATCGGCGTCGGTGGCGAGGACGACCTTGTTGTAGCGAAGGTCCTCGAGGCCCTCCTCGATGTCGAGTGCGTGCTGGAGGAGATAGAATTCCTCGTTTTCGTAAACGACTTTCTTTGTGAGTCCAAAGCAGTTGAGCGGTTTGCCTCTGAGGCTAAAGACGGCCTGGGTATCGACGTCGCGGGCTGTCGTGATGGAGCCGCTAGCTGAATTTCCCTCGGTAATGAAGAGAGTGGTTTCGTCGGCGCGCTTGTTCTTGTCACCGTAGTGGACGCGGCAATCGCGGAGCTTCTTGTTGTGGACCTTCGCCTTTTTCGCGTTCTCGCGCGCGGCGGTGCGAATGCCTTTTAATTCTTTCCGCTCTTTCTCCGATTGCTGGATCTTCTTGAGAAGCGCGTCGGCGACGTCGGAATGCCGGTGGAGGTAGTTGTTGAGCTCGCTCTGAATGAAATTGTTGATGAAGGCGCGGACCGGTTGGCCGTTTTTGGGGGCGGTGTGGGTGGAGCCGAGCTTGGTTTTGGTCTGTGATTCGAAGACCGGTTCCTGAATGCGGATGGCAATCGCGCCGAAAATGCTTTGCCGCACATCGCTGGCTTCGAACGACTTACCTTTGTAGAATTCGCGGATGGTCTTCGCGATGGCTTCTCGGAAAGCGTTCTGATGCGTGCCGCCTTGGGTGGTGTGCTGGCCGTTGACGAAAGAGAAATACTCCTCGCCATACTGGGCCGCGGCGTGGGTGAAGGCGATTTCGATATCTTCTCCGACGAGATGGATGACCGGGTAGAGCGAGTCCTCGCTCATGTTGTTCTCGAGAAGGTCCTTGAGGCCGTCCTTTGATTTGAACTTCTTGCCGTTGAGAGAAAGGGTCAGCCCGGTGTTCAGGTAGGCATAGTTCCAGAGCATGTTCTCGATGAACTCCTCGCGCCACTTGAAGCCGTTGAAGATGGTGTCGTCGGGGGTGAAAGTGACGACGGTTCCGTTGGGATCTTTAGCCGCCCGCGGGCGTTTCACTTCATCGGTGACTTCCGCGCGGGAGAATTCAATGGCTTTCGTTTTGCCATCACGGAATGCTTGGATTTCGAAGTAGTTGGAAAGCGCATTGACGGCTTTGATGCCGACGCCATTGAGGCCAACGGATTTTTGAAAGGCTTCGGAATCGTACTTGGCACCCGTGTTGATTTCGGCGGCACAGTCGAAGAGTTTTCCGAGTGGAATGCCCCGTCCGAAATCTCGGACTTGAATGGTGTCTTCGGTGAGTTCGACGGCGATTTGCTTTCCGAAGCCCATCATGTGCTCGTCGATACAGTTGTCGATGACCTCTTTGAGAAGGACATAAATGCCATCGTCGGGGGCGGATCCGTCGCCGCGTTTCCCGATATACATGCCGGGGCGGAGTCGCACGTGCTCCCGCCATTCCAAGGTTTTGATGCTGCTTTCGTCGTATTTGGCCATGAAAATTTATTAAGAAATCGAAAATAACCTAGCCGCGCCTGTCCTCAGGTCAAAGGCGGTTGCACTTTAGGCTTGCCGCGCCGGTCCATTCCATGACACGATCTTCATGAGGATCGGAGTTATGTTGGATTTCGTGCTCGATAAATACCCGGTAGTGAAGCCGTTGAAAAACGGAAGGGAATGTATGATTCGGCCGCTGGTTGAGCAGGATGAAGAAGTGTTCGGGAATTTCATTCTGAAAGTGCCGGAGGAAGAGCGCCTGTTCATCAAGCATCGTGTGACGGACAAATCGATCTTCCACGAGTGGTGCACGCACATCGATTACGAATCGAATTTGCCCCTGCTCGCATTCGAGGACGAAAGGGTCGTTGCGGACGTGACGCTGCATCAGCGTTCTGGAGGATGGAAACGCCACATTGGCCTCGCGAGCTTTTTGACCCTTCCCGATTGTCATGGAAAAGGTTTAGTCGCTTTGTTAGCCGAGGAGATGGTGGAAATCGCGAGACACTGTGGACTTACACGAATCGAAGTGGAGCTGAATGGCGAGCGCGAGGGTGCGATGAAGACGCTGCGTGAGGCGGGGTTTGTAGAGTTAATGCGACTGCGTGACTACGTCACGGACATGCACGGTGGTGTCCACGACTACGTGTTGTTCGGAATGAGCCTCATTCCGCCGGACGAATACATCTCGGGAGCGGATTGAATTGTCGAGGCTACTGAGGCCCCAGTGCTTTGACGCGGATGTAGCACTTGGTCAGCTCATCGGAAGCAGTGGAAACGATCGCTTCCGTCGCCGCGCCGGGTCCGACGGTGTCGAGTTCGGGCATTGGGTCCCGGTCTTTGAGATCGGTGCTTTTCTCGACGGAATAACGGAATCCTGGAATCGATCGCCAGCGGATTTCATAACCGCTCCCTGAGTCCGCGGCTTGGGTGATGCGAAACTCGTCTTTTGGATCGAGAAAATCGAAAACACCGTCTGCGTTTTCGTCGCGAATGGCATCAATGGGAATGGCGAGCAATTCGTCGAAATCGATGTCCGCGTTGGCATTCCCGGCAGGCGATTGCCCGCTCAAGGCGCCTCCGTCGGCGGTTTCATAGGCCGCGCTCGCTAGGTAAACGACGGTTGGCATCGTTCCGAACGCTTCCGCCAGATTGAGCATACCCTCCAGGTGTCCCGATGGGCTGTTGTCTTTGGTTACGCTGTTAGTCGCGTTGCCTTGATTAAACCAACCCGCGTAGTCGTTGGTGCTTTCGGAGCCGATGAACGGGTCGCTGGCCGGCAAGTCGGTCATGCCTGATTTTGCCCAAGGCGCAGGTGAGGCGGGCAGAGCGGGAGTGGCGGAGTCGCTAACAAAGAGGAAATGATCATTCGCTCCATTCGTGCCGGGAGACTGCGTTGCCAGATAAAGTTCGTCTCCGCGAACGGCGGCGTAAAGCTCGAGGCCCAGTGTGGAGATGCGGTATCCGGGAGAGTCAACGACTCCATCCATCGTGAAATCCGGAAGTGAACCACTGTCGCCGCCGCCACTGTCGGGCGGCGCGCCGTCGTCCTCCACGTAAACGTGTTGAATTCCGGAACGGGAGACATTGCCCTGCCCATCGACTGCCTCGATGTAGTAATCGAGAAGGACGTCGCGGTAACCTTCGACCTTCGCCCAGTAGTGTTTCGCGATGTGGTTTGGGGTGAGGAAGTAATTGATTTCGGAATCGTTGTAAACGTTGCCAGTGGGGACAGCTCGCGAAGTCATGGGGATGGCGGTCCAATTGCCGCCGGCGAAAATTTCGTTCGCGTTGTCGTTGACGGGGTTCACGCCGTCGGCGTCTTCGCGGACGTAGAGCGTGGCGTTGGTCGTTCCTGAGATATCATGAATAAGCGTCCAGACGTGGAAATCGGAATCGTAGGGAGCCTGGCCATTGAATCCGACCTCACGGTATCCGGTCAGCGGACCCCAGCCCATGCCGCCGGGATTCCATGGAAACCGCTGGGGTTTAAAGATGGTCGGGGGAGTGGTGTCGTCCTCGGTGTTGGCGGCAGGTTGGACGAGCGGGTCGGCGATGTCGGTGGCGATGTTGCAGGCGAGGGTTTGCTTAACCTCGTCGTCGAGGGCCACGCCGTAATACATGAATCCGCTGTCGAGGGCGCCGAGAAGAAAGTGCCAGGCTTGCTCGGCTGTGTTGGGCGTGTTGTTGGTGCCATCTTTTTGATAAGGCTCCTGAATCTTCCAGGCGAGGACGCTGCCGCCGTCATCAATGGTCAACTGTTCGGCAGTTTCGGCGATGTTGGTGGCGGCGACGATGACGGCCCAATTCCGGTAGTCTGAGGCCCAGCCGTTCTCTGGATCAAACCAGGTTCGCGGATCGTCTCCGTCGTAGTCGGGGTCGCTGCTTGGTCGAACGGGTGGCCAAAGCCAGTTGATAAACTGTGGGTGCCCCCAGTCGTTCGCGGCGTTAACCCATGAACCGTCCTCGACATGGACAACCGAGTTTTGCGGAACGGGATGGTCGTGGAGGTATTGTTGAATCGTCGTCGGCTTATAACCCTTGCTCGATGCCTCGTTCATCAGGTTGGGAACGCTTTCAAAATAGTAACTGCTCCCGCCGCCCCAGGCGTTGTCGCCGTCGTGCGCCATGAGGACGAGGCTTGGATGATTCGTATTGTTGAAGGGAGCAATCTCCGCATCAATATCACCGGTGCCCATGGAGCTGAACCCATTCTGGTAACTGAGAAGGTCGCACATGGGGACGACGACCATCTTTTTCTCCGCACCCGTGTAGGGGTTCACATGCTTCGCATAATGCGGCTGGTAAGCGAAGGGCGCGGGAAATGCGCCGCCCCGCCCATCGATTGTCCCCGACCACCATTGGTTCGCGGGAACTGTCGGGCCGAGGCGGTCGGCGCGGTTGGGGGGATCGATATTCCATCCGCTGTTGCCGCGCTGCGCCACGTCCATGTAGTTTTGACAGGTGCGCGCGAGACGGCTGTTGGCGATGATGGTCCACTCGTAGCCTTCGTCGACGAGGACATCGATGATCTCCTTGGAAAATGCGACCTCGGGTGGCCAGAATCCCTTCGAATGGTCGGACTTGTTAGGATTTCCCGACCAGCTTTTCCACCAGATTTCCTTGAAGATCTGGATTTCCTTTCGCAGGACGGACTTCGGAAGAAGCGGGCTGAAGGAGTGGTGATAAGTGATTCCCACCATGTCGGCCTTCGGGTGACCACTGGAAGTGAGCCAGGCATCATTCGGGAGCGGCCCGCGACCGCTGGCTTCGGTGTAACCTTGATTCCAATTCGTGCCGTAGCCGTAGCGGTTGTCCTTGCCGAAGCTCCAGATGTTTTCTTGTAGTGAGCCCGAGTAACTGACGGACGCACCAGCGTCGGCATGAGTCGCGAGAGTGGCGATCGAATTTTTCCCGCCGAACTGGTAGGCGTTCACCCGGTCGGCTTTCGAGAAAACCTCGTCGAAACTTCCGCCGTCACCTTGGACGAGGTGGTTTTGAGGATGTTCCGCCGTGCTCCCGGTGTAGTAGTTTCCAGTATCGCTCAGCTTGAGATCGACGGAATCGGCGCCGAATTGATAACGGTTGGACTGTGGTGATGGCGCGCGTTCCGGCCAATAAATCGGCTGGTGCATGTGCCAGTGATAAGTCAGGTGAACCGGGCCGTCCGCGACGAGCAAAGGGGTAGCCCAGATGCTCGAAAGCAAAAACGAAAGCGCGAATCTGGAGGAAGGAATCTGCACGGGGGGATTTCAGAGTTTGTAGTTAATGAGCAAAGGTAACGACGACCTTCAACTGGTATCGCTCCCTATTCGGCCCGCAGCGCAGGAGCTAGAGGGAGCTGGGAAGCGCGCCATGCAGGTATGAGGGAAGCGAGGAGGGCGACGAGTGTGATCCAGAGCGGGGCCAGTGCGATTTCGTTCCAAGGGATCTCCAATCCAATCGTCCAGTGGAAGAACGCGCGGTTGACCACCCATGTGAGGATGAAGGAAAGGCCGATGCCGCAAACGACTCCGATAGCGCTGGCAAGCACGCCGACGAGCAGGCCCTCACGAAGAAGTAGTCCACGCGTCTGACGGCGGGTGGCGCCGATGGCTCGGAAGACGGCGATCTCGCGCACGCGTTCGGCGATTAAGGTCGTCATGGTGAAAACGATTCCCAGCACGGCGACAAAGATCGCAACGGTCCGGAGGACGTAGGTCACGGCGAAAGTCTGGTCGAAAATCTCGTAGATGCGTTCACGGATCTTGCGGTTGGAGTAGATGAGAAATTCGCCATTCTCGCTGAACTCCTCGCGAATGTTTTCGACGATGGAGGTTACGTCGGCGGAATCGTCGAGATAGATGGCAAGCGAATGGAATCGCGGGTCTTCCCAATGGCGTTGGAAGTTCCCACGGCTGAGCACTACCTGACCTTCGTTGTCGGAATAGTCGATGACGACGGCGGCGATGGTGAAATCGATAGGTCCGCCGGGTGTGGGGAGAGAAATGGTCTCGCCGCGCTGGAGGTTGAGCTTTTCTGAGAGCACTTGCGTGATGAAGACATGACCGGGCGAGAGCCAGAGGTCGCGTTGCTTGGTGGGATCGCCTTCTGCGAAGGTGATATTTCCCTGCATGCCGCCGTCGATGACCGCCAGCCGATAAAGCTGGCCGTCTGGGCCAGTGAATTCCTGTTCGCGGTAGGTTTCTGTGAGAGTGACTTCGGGGATGCCGTCGGCGAATGTGCGAACTTCCTCGGGGAGGAAGGCTTTCATCCCGATGATCTCGTTGGCAGCCGGGCTGATGTAGATATCTGCGACAATGGCCTGGCCGACCCACTCCACGACCGTGTTGCGGAAGGAGGAAATCATGATGGAAACCCCTAACATCATTCCCACCGCCGCCATGAGTGCGGCAACAGTCGGGGCATAGCGGTGAAGGGAGAGCTTGAAGGAATCGGCGGCCAAACGAAGGAGCGTCGCGTTGCCTTTTTTGGCGGCAGCGGAGAAAGCATTACTCAGCCACGCGCAGCAGAGCGGCGTCATGAGGGAAAAGCCGGCGAGAAGGAAAAAGCAGCTCGCAAAGCTCAACCACGCCGGTCCGGTCGAGAGCGAAATGTAAGCGAGGGCAGCAGAAACGCCGACGGCGCCGAGGCCGCCGATGAAAAACGGAACAGATTTGGTCGATGGCCGGGGCGCGAGGTGGCCCGCGTGCATGACGTGCTTGGGTTCGACGAGTGCGGCTTCGCGGGCGGGAAACCACGCACCCGCGAGCGAGGCGGCCAGTCCGAAGACGACGGCTTGACCAAGGTGTAGCGGACTCAGGTAGGTGCGATCGATGCTGAGGAGGACGTACTGAAGCGAAATAACCTGCGAGACGCCGCCGAGCAGGCCCGCAGCGAGAAGGCGCGCGCCGGAAATTCCCAAAAGAACGCCGATGGCGCCGAGAATCGCCGCTTCGCCGAGGACCAAGCCCATGATTTGTCGCCGGGTCGCGCCGACCGAACGAAGGATTCCCAGC
>JBCCWV010000192.1:0-9447 GCA_039192745.1 Verrucomicrobiota bacterium
AAGATTTCCGTAATAAAATTCCCGAAAAAATCTGTCCAAAAAGACTTGCATGGAAGCCCGATTTGCGGAAACTCCCCGCAGAGGCAGCCCGATTGGTGACTCTTCTTTGCAAGTTCTGGGGGTTTTTTCTTGCGGAGTGAGATCGGTTGGGCTGCCTCGCTTTTTGTACTGATCTCGCAAAATTTGGGTCATGGAGATTCCCGCCTCGCTCGAAGCCCGACTGCGAAAGCTGGGCATTGATGAAGATTCCCTCGAGGAAAAATTCATTCGAGGAACAGGCGCCGGTGGTCAGAAGATCAATAAGACCTCTTCGACGGTCCAGCTGATCCACCTCCCGACGCGCATCGAAATCCAATGTCAGGAGAGCCGCTCCCAAACGACGAATCGATTGCGTGCCCGCGAGATTCTGTGCGAGCAACTCGAAGAACGGGCACGGCGGCGCTCCCTCGCCCGCAAAAGAGCGCGCGCAAAAAAGCGTTATGAGATGCGTAAGCCGTCGAAGGCACAGAAGGAAAAACGTCGTCGTGATAAATCCGCGCGGTCGGACAAAAAGAACATGCGGCGGAAGCCCGGACAGTAATAAGCTTTTTTGACGCCACATAGGTCAAAGCGGCCTTCCTCCCCGGCGGACCGTGGATGTCCGGATGCAATCGCACGTCCACTGACTTCCTTACTTGATCCAAAGCACACGCGTCACGAGAAACTCCATGATGACGCCGTAGATTTCACTCTGCAGCATCGCCATCCACTTTCCTTCGGGAATCTCTCCATCCAGCATCTCGTTTTGTTCCGGAAGCGCATGTTTTTCGTGAAGAACGAGGCGAGCCTGATTCAGTGCCTGGCACCATTGGTTGGCGTGGGCCTTCGGCACGGAAATCTCGTATCTCTCGCCCTTCTTCCCCGCGCGGGATTTCTTCATCTTCTTCAAGTCATCTTCCACGACACCCAGTGCGTCCTCGAAAAGTGACGCGAGTTCGGGTCGAACGAGTTCACCCCAGTCGCCGCGAATGGCATCGGCGTCTTCGTCTGGCTTTCCATCGTCCCGGACAGGTGTCGGAAATATCCGCTCCTTCGCTTTCTCCGAATCGGAATAGTCCGCAGCTTCCCGGATTTTCTCGAGAAGAAGCTTCTCCATGTCGTGCAGTTTTTGCATCGACCAGGTGCCATCCATGTTCGCGACTAATTCCATGCGTGCTTTCGATTCCCTCCCAGCTGCGGCTTGTCAATCCCGCGAGAGTCCACTTACACTTTTTGCATCGAAGCGAGGAGCTGATGACCCTGCAACTGTTGGACGAAAAACTCGGCCCTTTCCTGCTCACCGGTCCAAACGATGGCCTTCCCTTTTTCGTGCACCATCAGCATCAATTCCGTCGCCTTCGCCTCGGAGTAGCCAAAAATCCGCCGGATGACCAGGGTGACGAAACTCATCAAGTTCACGGGATCGTTCCAGATCACGACATTCCAAACTGGCGCGAGACTATCCTCGTCCTCCACGTCGATCTCCGGGATCGCTTCGATTTCGGTGACGGTTGCCATGTTTCAGGCGCAGCGAAACTTTGGCTGCGCATCGTTCATACTTTCCATGGCCTTTCGCGCCGTCGTCAAGATTTGAGGCACGTTGTCGAGCAGGTTTTCCAGTGTTTCGAGGGATCCGATACCTTTGAAGTCGCCCGTCGAGAGCATTCGCAACAAGACTCCGTAAGCCACGGCGGAGACGAGCGGCACCACATCAAAAGCCGCGCATCGAATGCCGAAGGCCACCGGCAACGACGCTCCACCCGCTTCCAAAACTTGCCGTGCGACGCGAGCATGCTTTGCACTCGCCAACTGCTCCATCAACTCCCGTCCTGCTGATTCGATTTCGCTCGATCGAAATGCAGCGTCGTCGTTCAGACGCTCGTCCAATTCGACCAGCGCTTTCACATCCCCGTTCGCGGCAAGGAGCCGCGCTTCGAGAACCATCGACGCTTTCAAAAAACAGCCATTGCCTTCACCGAGGGACTCACAAGCAGACAACCGAATCCCACACAAAGCCGCGGCGACGCTTTCTGCCAATTCGGCATTTCCGTCGTTTGCGATTCTCAACTGGAGACGAGTCTGCTGCATTCCCCGCACCATCCACCCTCACACTCTTCTCTTCAAGCCCTCGCCGATCACGCCTTCTTGGTGACTACAGGCCGTTTTCGCAACGGGAAAAGCGTCCGGCAAATTCCGCAAACGGTTCCGTCACACCCGCGTGCCGAGCAGTGCTCGCGACCGTAGAAAATGATCCGTAGATGCAGACTGTTCCAATCCTCGCGCCGGAATACCTTCTTCAAGTCCGCCTCCGTCTTCACAACGTTTTTCCCGTCGGTCAATTTCCACCGCTGCGCGAGCCGGTGAATATGCGTATCCACGGGAAACGCGGGAACCCCAAAAGCCTGGGACATCACAACAGAAGCCGTCTTGTGCCCAACGCCGGGCAGTTTTTCCAAGGCCTCCATGTCTTTCGGAACCGCACCTTCATGTTCCTCGATCAGGATTTTTGAGAGATCAGAGATCGCTTTCGCCTTGCGTGGAGCAAGCCCGCAGGGACGAACGATTTGCAGGATTTTATCCACGGGCACGCGCGACATCTTTCGCGGATTGTCTGCCAACTTGAAGAGCGCGGGGGTGACTTTGTTCACTCGTTCGTCTGTGCACTGCGCGGACAAGAGAACGGCGATAAGGAGAGTGTAAGGATCTTTGTGATCCAGGGGAATGGGTGTCTTCGGATAAAGCCGCGCCAATTCTCCGGCGACATAATCCGCGCGTTCCTTTTTCGTCATGAGCGGCCAATCAATCTTCCGCCGTGCCCTCGGTCCAATGAAAAAGGCGGCCTTTCGGACCGCCTTTTCGAAAGCTTCTGTCTTCAACGATCAGGCGTCCATTTTCGCCCGGATCCCATTGTACATCTTCAAGCAATGAGGATATTTCTTTCGGCGCGAGAGGATCTGAAGGCTTTTGTCGTAATCGCCCCATTCCACAATTTGGATTTCCACGTGCCTCGCTCCCCATTCATTCATGCTGCGTAAGGTGGGTTTGTAGAGATCAAGGGTCCCCGTTCCGACCAAAGCGCTGCCGTAGTCTTCCACCACGTAGATGTAGGGCTGTCCCTTGATCTTGAATTTCGTCCCCAGCGGGTAACGCGACCAGTCTGCGGCCGCAGTGCGATAGACTTTTCCATATCGGAGAACCGTTCCGATGCAGGTTAGGTTCTTGTAAGCACCCTTCTCGTTTTCCTGGTCGCTGTAGGCGGTCGTGCGGACAACCATCGACTTTCCAATGGCGCGGTAGCCGAGCGGAGTGCGCTCTTTCGTGGCAATCGCCTTGGGGATGAAGCGCTTGGCTTTCCGCTCAACCGTCACGGACGAGCTGCCGTCGGCCACGCCCGTGGACGAGGTGCGGTAGGCGCAATTTGAAAAGGTAAAAGTACAAGCAATTCCTAGGAGCCAGATAAGGGAGCGATGGAGCATGGGAACTAGAGCGGTTAGCAATGCTGAAATATCAGCAACGGAGATAAAAATTTACAAAAAATGTGATTATTGTAAAGGAGAAAACTCTACATATTGATAGGAAGCTTCAGAAGCTTACCAGCGATGCAAAGTGCTCCGTTTCAGTCGATTACGAGGGTTTGGCGCGTCAGCTTGCCCTAGGCTTTCGCGTGATCGCGCAATGTTTTACACAGAATGTGAAGAAGTGACAGCGATTTTTTCAAAAGACGATCACATTCATCGGCTTATCACTTCTTCTTAACCCGGATCTTCGCGAACTTCCCGTTCGACCGCCGACTGAGTCCGCGCAGCATCCGCTCTTCGCTCCGCTTGTCCGTGCCCGTCAGATAATAGAGGGTGTGAATTCTTGGGATGTTCTCCTTTTCGTTCTTCGCCGCGGTGATGATATCGAACAAGTCTTCCTCCGGGATGACGTTCAATCCCCCCCCACTTCCACCGGAGGCCGTGGCGTTGCCATCCGACAGCAAATACGCGACCTCGGCGTCAAAAGTGAAAAGCTCCTCGAGCGCATAATCGTGACGAGTTCCACCGGGACGCCCGCCCGTCGGCCCTGCGGTATTCGCATCGACATTGCTCTGAATATGCGCTTTCGCTGCAGCCTTGTTCTCATCTGTCGCCCGAACCAGTTCCGGCTTCCATTTGCGCGCACTGCCTGACCAGCGAATGATGCCAAACCGCGAATCCGGTCCGAGGCTATCGATGAGCTTGAAGGCCTCTTCCCGCACCTGCTGGAAACTTTGCTCTTTCCCGTTCCGAACCAGTCGACCCGTCGAATAATCGAGATCGCCGGTCCGACCGAACATCGAGGAAGAAACGTCGATCATGATCACCACGGACTTCGCTTGATCCTTGATCCCGAAGAAGCTGAAGCCTGAGCCCCGCCCACTCCCGCCACCCAGACCCGACCCATCCCCTCGCCCTAGGCCGGATTGCCCGACAAGACTGTTGATCTGATCGGTGATCAATTCGGAGGGGTCGAGGGGAAGCATCTGTTCCACCGGAACCTTTGGCAGATCCGGAAGAGCAAAGTCCAACGGACGCGTGCTGATCAATCGATCACTGAAGGTCGGCTTGGGCGTCATCGCCTCATGCTTCGCCATGTCCATCTTGTGCTGCGGCGTCTGAGCCGGAATCCGCAGATCCTTTTGCGGCACGACAAACTCCGCAGGCGGCTCCTTGAAATACTCGGCGACAACGAGGACTCCAAAAACACCCAGTCCCGCCAAGTGAATGATGATGCTGCCGAAAATGATCGAAACGATCAACTCGCGACGCTTTCTCGACTCCTTCTTCATCCGTCACCTCCTCCCGCACCGGAGTCCGCAAAAGTCACCTTCGTCAGTCCGGACAAACTGCAGGCACCTAACACATCCACTACCCGTTGCAACTCGGCTCGATTATTCAACGAGATGGTCACAAGGGGTTCGCTCTGGTTGTTCACCGCCGCCTCCTTGAATCGCTTCAAGGTCGCCGTCAGCTGTGGCATCTCGCGGCTTTCCGGCGAATCAAAGGCCATTTCGTTGAGAAAAACCTGGCCCGTGCCATCGATGACAATTCGTTGTTCATCAGGGATTTCCACACTCTCCTCCTGCGCGACGGAGCCCGGAAGAGTCATGCTCAAGTCACTCTCTTCCTTGATGGGTTTTGACGTCACGATGAAGAAAACGAGGAGCAGAAAGACCATGTCGATCATGGGCCCCATCTGCATCTCCACTTCTTCGTGCTGGCGACGTTGGCGTCTCATTTCGTCATTAATTTTCCCGGTGCGCCCCGATGAGAATCGTGGCTGCACCCGCCTCGGAGGCGAGCTTCATGAATTTGTTAAGTTTGTCCCCGGTCGTCTTTGCATCTCCGCGTAGATAAACCTTCAAGGGTGGCGCATTCCGAAATCGCGATTTCAAATGGGCGGTCAGACCGGCTTCGTCGACTTTCGTGTTTCCGACGAAGAAATTCCCGTAACGATCAATATTGATAACGTCGCGGCCACTCGTGTCATCCGGCAGCTTCGCAATCGTCGATGTGGGCAAGGCGACATCCATCTTGATCTTCTCGTTGGAGAGCGTGGAGGTCACCATGAAGAAGATCAGGAGCAAGAAGGTCATGTCGATCATCGGTGTGATCTGAAAACTAACCTGGTCGTCCTGGCGGCGTCTTCTCAACATCCGACTTCTCCTCTAGTTCGATTCTGTGGCGGTTTCTTCCTCTTCCCCGGCAGGGGCGCCTTCACCGGACAATTTCACTTCGCCGGAGAGGACGTCGATAAGGAAACTCGCCCGGCGCTGAATCTCAGACATGATGCCCATCAGGCGGTTACGGAAGAAAAAGTAGAAGAACATGGCGGGAATTCCGACGACGAGGCCACCCGCGGTCGTGCCCATCGCCTTGTTGATTCCACCGGCAAGTTCGGAGGGTTCGGACTTCCCGGCGCTCAAGTCCCCGAAGGCCTGCATCATCCCCATCACCGTTCCCAAAAGTCCGATCATCGGCGCAATGGTCGCGAAGTTGTTCAAGTAGTTCACCCACTGCATCTGCTGGACTTCCTCCTGATCGAGCGCCTCCCCCGCGGCCTGGTCCATCGAGTCCTTGTTCGCCTTGTCACGGTCAAAGTTCACTTTCAACAACGCGGCGGAAACGACGTTCGAATAGCTGTTGGGATTCTCCTGACAGAGATTGTAGGCATTCCCCACGTCGCGGTCCTGCATGTGTCGAACGAGAGAATCGTGCAGTCCCTTCGGCGCCATCTTCTTTGGTGTGATGCGAATGAAGCTGTAAACAATCACCGCGATAGTTCCGATCGAAAACAGCAACAGGACGTGCATGATCCAGCCGCCTTCGTTGTAAACGGTCAACAACGTGACGGATTTCTCGACCTCCGGCGCGGGCACGTCTCCTTCTTGCGACAAAGCTGAGTTCAAGCCGCCAAGGCTTAGAACAGCAATAAGCCAAAGAGTGGAAAAGCAGGTTTTCGATCTATTTTTCATGGTTTTGGATATCAGAAATCAGTCGGTCAGCATCAATGAGGTAAGGTGACAGCGGATAAAGGGCACGAAGATCTGTCAGGCTCTCCTTCGCACGGTCAGGCTCTCCGGCCAAGAGGTGAGCCCGTGCTGCATAGAGCAATCCACGAGGAGCGGCCTCCTCATTCGTACCGAAGAAAAGGAATGGCTGGAAGCAACGGTCAACGATCGAATGGTAGAGTGAAAGAACGGAATCGTGGACTTCATCGTCCTCGCGCCATTTCGGATTGTCTTCGATCAATTGTTGGAGCTTCTCAAAGTCGGCGACGACGAGAACATGCTTGGCGTCGAGAATAATTCGCGGTTCCTCCGCTTCTTCCTCGAGAAGCTTCGCCTCCTTGATCGCTTCCTCCTGCCGCCCCAACGCGATGAGCGCTTGAAGCCTTCCACGCCGTGCCGACTCGCGGCGCTCAATATTCCAATCCTCCTCCTCAATGCGAGAATACAGCAAATGCGCGGTACTCGCTGAGACTTCTCCTCCCGCCGCCAGATGCTTTCGCGCTAAAGAGAGACCGACTTCGCCGGCATTCGAATTCGGAAGCGATAGCCGATTCGATTTCTCATCCCAAAGCTCCCGCAACTCCCGGAGGTTGCCGGAAAGCAAGACAGCTCGCTCTCCCTCAACTGGTTGAAAATCAATAAATTTCAGCTCCTGAATCGAAACCTTCACCACTTCGTATCCTGGTCCGCCGCGAGACTTTGTCGGGGCCTTCACGACGATCTCGTTGTCACCGATTTTCAACACTTCGCCTTCCAGTGGTTCCTCGTCGATCCGATGCACAACATCCACCGCCGACAGTGGAAGCGCGGTCACGAGAACCAAAACCGTTTTCAGCAAGCTCTTCACGCGGCAGCCTCCTCCGTTTCTGGTGAAATTTCTTTCAATCGCTCCCGCGCTTTCTTCGTGTCGGGTTCACCCTCCAAGTCCGCCCGGCTGGTCATCTCTTGATAAACCTCCGCTGCCTTGTCCTCCATACCCAGTTCTTCCAGCAAACTCCCGCGTTTCCAATACGCCTGCGCGACGAGATCCGGGTATCGCCCGTATCCGATGTAGACTCGCTCAAAGACCGCGAGCGCGGGCTTTTTCTCTTCCAACTGAACGAGCAAATCTCCCAATGAAACTAACACTTCACACTTCTTTCTCGCAGGAATGAACTTCTCCTTCAGCAATTCCTCGTAGGTCGCCCGGGCTGCCGTCATGTCCCCTTTTTTGAGCTGCACCTCCGCGAGCAGGATTCGGCCATCGGCGACGAGTGAGTTGGTCACCCCATGCCGCTGCAGTCGGAGCAGTTGATACTCTGCCTCTTCCCAATCCTCTTCTCCTGCCGCAATCGCCGCGAGCCCGTAAAAGGCCCGCTCACGCTCAATCGCCCGCGGATTCCACTTCCGGAAGTCGGTGTACAACTCTCTCGCTTCCGCCATTTTCCCCTGCGCAAAAAGGTAATCCGCGCAATCGGCGAGAATTAACGGACTATGAATCGAAGGATCGGCAAGGCGGACTGCCCGGTCGAAATTCAATTCACGAACCGAGGGGTCAACATGCAATCCTGTGGCCCGTGCCCAGTGCGCCCAGAGTTGCAGCGTCGCTTTGTTTTCAGTTTCGGCACGGCGCGCCAATTGGTTCAGTTCCCGATCGAAGTCCGACAACTCGCCGCGACTCTTGTAGAGCTTTTCCAATCCCTGCAAAAGGCTGACCACCGACACCTGAGCGGGATCATTGCCTTGTTCCCGAATCGTCTTCCAATAGATCTCGCGCGCGCCTTTCTCATCACCTCCCTGTTGAAGCGCCCAGCCGGTCCAATAAACGGATTCCGCCAATCGTGGACTCTTGGGATAATTCTTCGCAAACGCCCCAAAATGCTTCGTGACCACTTCCAGCCACATGGTCCGGCTGCGTCGGGTCCACCATTCTTCATACACTGCCTGCTGGAATCGGCGGCGGTCCAAGTCCACGTCCTCGGTTCCCTTGATTCCATAGTGTTTCGCCAACAACTCCGTTTCTCTCATCCATTCGACAAAGGCATCTCCCGGGTTGGCCAAGTCGCTTTCCAAGTTCCCTCCATACCTCGCGGCATGCTTCCGAATCTGCGTCGCGATCTCGCCCTTTTCCGTTTCCTTCCACCATTGATTGAACTTGCCGCGCACCCCGATCAATCGCTCGACGAAGGATTCGTCAATGGCCGTGGGTGTTGATGAAGTCGCGAAAAGCCGGAGTGCCTTCCCGATCTTGAACCAACCTTCCTCAAAGAACCGTGCGTCCTCCGGCGCAATGGCACGGTACGTCGCGATTCCCTCCTCCATTCTCCCCTCATTGAGAAGACCGTCCCCGAGCAATATCTCCGCTTCACTCTCGTACGGCGAACCGGGATGCGCCTCCAGGAATCCGCTCAACTCCGCGATACCTTGATTGTAATCCGCCGAAGCATGCGCACAAAAGGCAGTGCGAAACGCGGCGGCGACCCGGTAGCGACCCTTTTCCTTCCAAGTGTTGAGATAATCGAACAGCACTTCCCGGGCTTGGCTGTAATCCTTCGCAAACGAAGACGCCATGCCCTTCCAGTAGTGCGCGTCCTCGGCAATTCCGTGGCTCCTGAAGCGTTCCCTTACTTCATCAAAGGCCGCGATCGCCTTATCGTTTTCGTCGTCCTCCAAAAACAGAATCCCCTGCATGAACAAGGCCCGAGGCGCCAACGTCCCGGTGGGAAAACGCTCCACCACTTCCGCATAGACCTCCAGCGCTTTCGCCCTCTCCGGCATCTCTCGGTAGGAGTCCGCTTTGAGCATCAAAACGGTGGGGACGCGTTCGTCCTGGTCGCTATTGTCGAATTTCTCGAGATAAATGTCCGCCGCCGCCACCGCCTTGTCCCAGCGCGCGCACTGCATCCAGCATTGAATCC
>JBCCWV010000193.1:0-9442 GCA_039192745.1 Verrucomicrobiota bacterium
CTTTGAAGGGAAGGAGATCGACGCCCATATGCTCAATCAGGTGATCCATATGCGTCTTCGCGAGGTGTTCGAGTTCATTCAGAAGAAAATCGGGAAAGGCAGCGAGTTGGCGAAGATCGGTGCCGGTATCTTTCTCACCGGCGGGTCCAGCAAAATGGAAGGAATCGACAAGCTGGCCGAAGAGATCTTTGAATTGCCGGTCCAGCGTTCGAGCATTCGGTCCATGAGCGGTACTGCCTCGGCTTTTGAGAACCCTCAATACTCGACACCGATGGGCCTCGTCCGTTATGCCCAAATCCTCGACAACGACAAGCCCGCAAAGGGCAAAGGAATCGTTGGATTTCTCAAGAGATTTAAGAAGTAGCAGCTTGCCTGTAGGTCTTCCCCGGCCTAATCCTTCCCCTTAACTGACAAAGACATGCTTGAATATAAACGCGAAGCGAAAGACTCACCGGGCGCGGAATCCGTGGCGGTGAAAGTCATTGGTATTGGAGGCGCCGGCGCCAACGTGCTCGACCGAATGGCGCTCGAGGGAATTGAAGGCGCGGAATTGATATCCATGAACACCGATGTCCGCGCGCTTGGGACGTCAGTGGCGAATACGAAAGTTCAGCTCGGGAAAGCGCTCACCCAAGGCCTCGCCGCCGGGGGCGACCCGGATTTGGGGGCACAGGCCGCCGAAGAATCGCAGGCGGAGATCCGCGCGATCATGCAAGGCAATCCGATTGTTTTCGTATGCGCCGGTCTGGGTGGAGGCACCGGCTCCGGAGCGGCTCCGCTCGTGGCGAAAATCGCGCGGGAGGAAGGCGCCTTTGTCGTCTCCTTCATGACAATGCCGTTTTCGTTCGAAGGGAAACGTCGATTAGAGCAGGCAGAAGCCACGCTCCGTTCTCTCGAAGTGTATTCGAACGCGCTGGTCACTTTCGACAACGACCGCATGGGCGATCTCGTTCTGCCGAAAGAAGGAGTTTCGGCTGCCTTTTCCGCGGCGGACCAAATCATCAGCCAAAGCGTCCGCGCCGTCTGCAACATGGTGAATCAGCGCGGCCTCGTGCAGGTCGGCCTGGATGATCTTTTGACGGCTCTGAAGAGTCACGAATCTCGCTGCCTCTTTGGTTACGGCCAGGCGAAGGGAGACAACCGCGCTCAAGAAGCCGTGGCTCGTGCACTGAAGAGCCCGCTTCTCGACAAGGGTGCCCTTTTGAAGAATGCGAAGAACGCCATCGTGCAGGTCAGCGGCGGCGAGGGACTTACTCTCTACGAGGTCGAGATCCTCATGAAGGAAGTCACGAAGCACCTTCAGGAAGACGCGCAGGTTCTTTTCGGTCTCGCTGCGGACGACAAGCTCGGCGACAACGTCAGCGTTACAATCATCAGCTCGGTTTCGGAGAACCAGGTGAAGCCGGAAGGCAAAGGGGGAGAAACTCCCTCGAAGGAAAAGGAGGCGCCGGCTTCAACGGTTGCGGCGGCCGCAGCGACCCCGCTCGTTTCCACGCCGAAAGAGCCAGAGCCCGAACCTGAACCGGAAACAGCACCGATAGCGGAGGAACCAGAGGCAAAAAAGCCTGAAGCTCCGCTTCCCAGCGAGGAGGAAGCGGGGCCAGAAGACGCTCCCGAAATCGACGAAGTAGCGGAAGCGCCGGAACCCGAAGAATCATCGCTGGACGAAGAAGTGGCGGAACTGGAGTTGGATCCCGATCCAGCGCCGGAATCTGAGCCCGAGCCGGTTGCAGAAGAGCCGCCAAAGGAAGAGGCAGCACCTGAGCCGGAACCCGTTCAGGAAGCTGCTCCACCAGAGCCAGAGCCGGAACCAGAGCCGGAACCAGAACCCGAGGAGGAGACGGATGTCGTTTCTGAACTCGAGGAACTGATGATGGATGACGAACCTGCCGAGGAGCCTCCGTTGGTTCCCCCAGCAGAGAACGTCGAACCGCCCGCTGCCGAACCGGAGCCGGCGCCCGAACCACAGGCAGAGCCGGAACCTGCACCAGCACCTGCAAGCGAGGAAACGGTTGCCGTTGAACTTCCTTCCACAGAACCCGCTCCCGAGCCGGACTCTTCCTCGGAGGAGGCCCATCAAGAGGAGTTGATTCCCAAGCGGAAACCTTCTCGTGGTCGATTCGACAAGAGTGAGCCGACGATCATCGACGGCGAAGACCTCGATGTTCCAACGTTCCTTCGGAAGAAGTAACCATCGTTTTCCTTTAACGGAGTGTGATTGGCAGCGTCTTTTGTAGCTGTTCCAGAAGCTTGCCGTGAGCTTCATCCACCTCGGCAGTCTCGAGCGTTCGTTCTGGCGAGCGGTAGGTGAGTGAGTACGCGATCGATTTGCGATCGGCAGCAAGCTTTTCGCCGGTGTCGTCGCGGAAAAGATCGAACATCTTGAAGTCGACGAGCAGCGGCTGGTCGTGCTTCTCAAAGAACGACACGAGATCTCCGTTGGCGAAACCGCGATCAACTTCCATGGCGATGTCCCGGGTGATGGCGGGGAAGCGGGGGAGTTCGTCGTAGAGAACCGATTCGGCGGTGCTCAGTTTCTCAAGTTTCGCGAGATCAATCTCCGCGACAAGAACGGGTGAATCGATATCGAGAGATCTCGCCTTCGCCGGCCAAAGCTGACCGCAAAGGCCGATCTTTTGTTTTCCGATTTTTACTTCCGCACGGACGATGAGTTCGTCGTTCTTTTCGAGGGGAACTAGAGTCACCGGCTCTGGAGCAATCGTATCTAGGACACCGCGAAGATGGGAAAGCGTTGAGATATCAGGCGCTCCCTCCGCCCAGTTTGGATCGCTGGTGGGGCCGCTCGTGAGCAGGGCGAGATGCTGTTTCTCCAGCGTCTTTCCGCCTTTGGCCGTGATAAAAACCGTGCCCGACTCAAAAAATTTCAGTGACTTCGCGCCCTGACGCACGTTTCGCTCGGCGACCTGCAGAAGGCCTGGGATGAGTCCGGGCCGAAGATGAGAGTGGTCGTCGCTGAGACGGTTCTTCAAAGCCACGGGTTCGCCGGGAATGAGAGGGCAGAGGTGATCGACGAACTGGCGTTCGGCGATCAGCTTGATCGTGTGGCATTCAAAGAAACCTTGGCCGATGAGATTCGCGGCGACAACTCGATCGAAGTCGTAGCTTCGGTCTTCCGGTGAAGCGTCAACAAATTGACCGTGCGAGGACGCGGGAATGTTTTCCAGTCCGTGCAATCGGGCGACTTCTTCATAGAGGTCCACCGGGCGTTGCAGGTCGAGACGGAAGCTGGGAACGCTCCAGGTGGAAGTCGTCGTGTCGCCGGATGCCTTCTGCATTCCGAGGGCTTCGAGCGGGGCGGAGACTTCCTCAGGCGAAAGTTCTTTTCCGAGAAGGCTTCCCAGTCGCTCGGAATCGACCGACACCTCGCCGGTGAGCGTGGGGGCTTCTCCGGCAACGAGAATAGAAGGATCCGCTTCACCGCCCGCCAGTTCGAGGATCAATTTCGTCGCCAGTTCGGAGGCACCCGCGACTTGGTGGGGATCGACGCCGCGTTCGAAACGGTAACTGGAATCGCTCACAAGACCCAGTTTTCGCGACGTGCGGCGCACTCCCGGAGGATCAAAGTAGGCGGATTCAAGGAGAACATCGGTCGTGGTCTCGGTCACGCCGCTTTCCTCTCCACCCATGACGCCGGCGATGGCAACGCCGCGACCTTGATCGGCGATGAGAAGGTCGTCGTCAGCAAGTGTGTATTCCTCGCCGTCGAGAGCGAGAAATTTTTCACCCTCCGCCGCCATGCGCACGTGGATGCCTCCGTCGAGTTTCGCGATGTCGAAGGCGTGTAGCGGTTGCCCCATCTCCATCAACACGTAATTCGTGATGTCCACGATGTTGTTGATCGGACGAAGGCCGACAGCGAGCAACTTCTGCTTCAACCATTCCGGCGACTCTGTCACTTTGACCCCGCAAATGCGGCGTGCGGTGTAGAGTGGGCAAGCGTCCAATGCGCTGATTTTGATTTCCTCTTCACCGGCCGTCTGCGCTGGTATCGAGGTGGCAACGTGGTCACGCGCCCCTTTCAACTCCGCTCCCATTGCTGCGGCAAGGTCACGGGCGACTCCAAGATGAGAGAGGCAATCGGGACGATTGGGTGTGACCTCAAGTTCGAAAACCGTGTCGTTCGGGAAAATGCTCGAAAGGGGATCGCCGACTTTGGTGTCAGCCGGCAAAATGAAGAGTCCCTCGTGATCTTCGGAGACTTCCAATTCCCGGCCGCTGCACATCATTCCTTCCGATTCCACGCCGCGCAGCTTTCCTTTCTTGATCGTGAAATCCCCCGGAAGCGTCGCACCGGGAAGCGCCAACGGAACATGATCACCGACCTTATAATTCTTGGCTCCGCAAACGATCTGCGCCGGCCCGTCGCCGCCGTATTCGACCTTGCAGACGCTCAAGCGATCCGCATTTGGATGCTGGTCGGAGCTGAGAATCTCCGCAATCACGACCTTGTCCGGCGCGCCCTTCTGTTCAATGCCTTCCACTTCGATCCCGGCAAAGGTGAGCAGGTCCGCAATTTCTTCAGTCGTGCGGCCGGAGAGGTCGAGGTGGTCGGAGAGCCAGTTGAGGGAGAGTTTCACGCTTGTAGAATGGTATGGAGCCGGGAAATGAATACGGTCGCAACGGAACCGCAAGCAGTGAATTGCAGAGGCAGCAGTGCTGCGCTAGTTTTACCGGTGGAATGGCGAGAGCATATTATGTCTGACCCCGAGATTTGTCATGGCAAGCCTTGTGTTAAAGGCACGCGGGTGATGGTCTCCGTGGTCTTAGACTGCCTGGCCGCCGATATGACGGCGGATGAGATTATTGTAGAGTATCCTTCTGTCACGAAAGCAGCCATCCGTGCCGCCTTGGCTTATTCTTCGGAATTGGCACAAGAGCGGACCGTGGCGGCATGAAGCTCAAGATCGACGAGAACTTGTCTGAAAGTGTGAAGCAGGTTCTTCGCGAGCAAGGGCACGATTGCCATTCTGTGCACGACGAGCAAATCGGAGGAGGGGCAGATGATCGTTTGATCGAGATTTGCGAAATCGAAAAACGCCATCTACTGACACTCGACCTCGATTTTGCCGATATCATTCGCTATCCGCCTGACAAATATCATGGAATTATCGTGCTGCGACTTTCCCGGCAAGATGCGCGTTATGTCTGCGACCGAATTGAAGAGGTGTTACCAGATTTGGAGGCGTTGGAGTTGAAAGGTCACCTTGTGATCGTAGACGATTCGCGCGTGCGGTATCGTTAAAGACGAGTAAGGCGGATAGTTCCGCTGTCGTGCTGACCCAAGCAATCTTCAAAGCAAGAGGGATTTGGGTGAGCGAGGAATCTTCAGCTTACGAATAGTCTTACTTCCTTTTGGAACAAGTTCGGAGTCCGCGTTTTGCTTTCTTTCGGCCAGTTTTGATTCGTTCAACAGGCTCATCCGTTCGGTGCGCAGGGCGAAAATGTGGGAACGGCGAGCGGAGATGATCTTTGATACAGTGAATGCCGCTCCAAAACCTGCTGGCCAAGAAATGTAAAATTTTATGGCGAGGAAGGCAAAAGCATGGAGCGCAATCATGGAGATATAGGAAGGATCTAGAAGAAGCTGAGTCAGTGCAAAGAGGGGACTGAAGACGGCGGCGGCGAGAATCGGCGAAAGGACTGCGACAACTACGTAAATCCCGTCCGAAATGAAAACTCCGAAATAGGCAACCACGAGGCCAAGAACAATGCCGGTAGTAATGATACAGAGCCAGAAACGCACACTCGAAACTAAGTCTCCTTGGTTTATGTGAACTCCGTTATTGCTTCCACTAAGGAAAAAATAGTAACTATGGCGCCAAGTGTCCAAGCTGCGGAGGCGCCCACAATCGTGATGACAGTTCTCCCGTTGAGGATTTTCTCGTCCATCGCTCACGCAAACTGCCGCAAGAACCTTACATCGTTCTCAATGAGAAGCCGGATGTCGGTGATGCCGTAGGTGATCATGGCGAGGCGTTCGATGCCCATGCCGAAGGCGAAGCCGGTGACGTTGTCGGGGTGGTAGGCGTCGTCGTCACGGGTTTTGCTGACGGCTTCGAAGACCGCGGGATCGACCATGCCGCAGCCGGCGATTTCGATCCATTTGGATTTGCCGGTCTTGCTTTCAAGGAGGAGATCGACCTCGTAGCTGGGCTCGGTGAAGGGGAAGAAGTGGGGACGGAAGCGCAGGGCCGTTTTGTCGCCGAAGAGGGAGCGGAAGAAAAATTCCAGGGTGCCCTTGAGGTCGGCGAGGCTCACTTTCGGTGCAACGTAGAGGCCCTCGAGTTGCGTGAAATGCGAGAGGTGGGTGGCGTCGATTTCGTCGCGGCGGAACGCGCTGCCCGGAGCGATGATGCGGACAGGCGGCGGTGTGGACTCCATCGTGCGGATTTGCACGGTGGAAGTGTGAGTGCGCAGGAGGCGTCCGTCGTCGAAATAGAATGTGTCCGATTCATTCCGCGCCGGATGATCGGCGGGAGTGTTTAGGGCATCGAAGCAATGCCACTCGGTTTCGATTTCCGGTCCGCTTGCGAGGGCGAAGCCCATGCGGCGGAGCGCTTGCACAGCGCGATCGAGGGTTTGTCTCAGCGGGTGTTCAGCGCCGCGTGGAAAAGCGATGCTGGGAAGGGTGGGATCGATGTCCTTGACCGATTCCGCGTCCTTGGCATCGGCGAGTGACTGGTCCTTGGCTTCGAGCGCAGAGGTGATGGCCTCGCGGACTTCGTTGAGCTTTTGGCCGACATCCTTTTTTTGTTCCTTCGGCACGTCGCGCATTCCCGCGCCGGCGGCGGCGAGGGTGCCTTTCTTGCCAAGGAACTTCACACGAGCCTGCTCAAGGGCGGACTCGCTGTCGATGGACGGAATCTCGGCCAGCGCTTCCTGCTGGATCGCGTCGAGTTGCTCGAGCATGACGAGCTGGAATTCAGCGGCTTAGGACGCCTTTTTTTCGAGGGCGGACTTGGCCTGGGCGACGATTTCGTCGAAAGCGGTGGGGTCGGTGATAGCGAGGTCGGAGAGGACCTTGCGATCGAGTTCGACGCCGACGGCGTTCAGACCTTCGATAAAGCGGCTGTAGGTGAGGCCGCGTTCGCGGCAGGCGGCATTGATCCGCTGGACCCAGAGGCGGCGGAACGTGCGCTTGCGGACCTTGCGGTCGCGATAGTTATACTGCATCGCCTTGCGGACGGCGTCCTTGGCGTAGCGGTAGTTCTTTGAACGGAAACCGCGGTATCCTTTGGCTTTGGCAAGGACGCGTTTGCGACGCTTGCGGCTGGCCGGGGCATTGGTTGCACGTGGCATTTTGGTATTGTCTCAAACAGGCTGTTGTTCTGTTTCGACTCCGGGATCTCGCCCGTTTGGTTAGAGTCGCTCAATCGCGACCCAGGTCCCGGAGTGCGGAGAGGCGTTCCTTCGTTCAGCTAGTGGCTGGGACGGATCGCTTCCTTGATTCGTGGCGCATCGGCATCCGCGACGACGGCGACTTTGCCGAGGTTGCGGATTCGCTTGCGGTTCTTGCACTCGGCAAGGTGACGCTTGCCTTGTTTGCGACGGAGCAGCTTGCCGCTGCCGGTCATTTTGAACCGTTTGACGACCGATTTGCGTGTCTTGTTCTTTCCAAGTTTGCTGGCCATGAGGGCGGGGAATCTATCGGTTTCGACCCATTTGGCAACTGCGGATTTCGGTTTCGCATATCCGAGAAAATCTTTCTTTTTCGTCACTTAAAGTTTGAGAATCCTACGGGGACGTTAAAATTTAAGTTCACTTAACCATCTTGGATTCACCGCGCGGGCGGCGAGGCCGGGAATCTTACCTTAGAATCACATTATAAACGGGGAACCGATTCACTGAATGACGCCGACGCCGACGTTGAACGAGCTGCGGACGATCAATCACCATCTGCGTCTGGTCTTGGACCAGGTCGAAGAAGGGGTGCTTGTCACGGATGCGCAGTTGGACAGCCGGATGGGGCCAGAGATCGTGTTTGTGAATCACGGGTTGTGTGACCTGCTAGACGTGGAGGCTGAAGAACTGGTGGGCCGACCGATGGCGGAAGTTTTCGGAGGGGTGGAATTACAGGGGATTATTGCGCGTCTGCCACAGGTTGCGCAGTCGGGGAAATGTTTCCTCGTGGAGATGCCGCTTGGTGCGGAGCGGGCCATTCCGGTGAAATGGAAGCTGCAGGCAGCGACAGATCTGAACGGGCATCTTTCGAATTTCCTCTTCACGGTTTCAGTGCCGAAGGGAATCAACGAAATAGTCGGACGAACCGATGGACTCGGGATGCAGGAGGCAACGCCGGTTGAGGTCGTCGACGAGAAGGAATCGGAAGAATGCGACGATGAGAAGATGAAGGAACAGAGCCGGCTTGAGTCGCTGGCGCTGGTTACCCGGGGGATTGCCCATGATTTCAACAACATGCTGACGAGCATCATCGCGAATATCTCGCTGGCGAAGCTCGATCCGAAGGGGGAAGACGACCTCATTGACCGCCTCGACGATGCGATGCATGCCGCGGACAAGTCGAAAGTGCTGATGGAGCGTCTCCTTGCCTATGCTCGCGGCGGGACGAAGGCGAAGAAGGTGAATGCGAATTTTGGAAAGATTGTCAGGGATGCGGTGCGACTCTCGACTTACGGAGCAAGTGTCCGTTGCGACGCCAACATTGCCGACGATATCTGGGAGTGTGTAGTGGATCCCACACAGCTGATGCAAGTAGTGCAGAATCTCCTGATCAACGCGCGTCAGGCAATGAAGGACGAAGGGGTTATTCAAGCCAACCTCGAAAACGTCGAACTGGATGTGGACACGGAACTGGAGCTGCCGCCCGGGAAATACCTCCGCTTGAAGGTCATCGATCATGGTTGCGGAATACCCAAAGACGGTCTTGCGAAAATCTTCCAGCCGTTCTACACGACCAAGGAAAAAGGGTCGGGGATCGGCTTGTCGACGTGTCAGACAATCGTGCGGCACCATGATGGAATCATTACAGTCGATTCTGAGGAAGGCGTGGGGACGGAGTTCACCGTCTATATTCCTGCCACCGGGGAACTGGTGCGTGAGAAACAGGCAGACAAAGAGGCTGGCGAAGTGAAACGGGGTGAGGGAACGGTTCTGGTTCTGGACGATCAGGACGAGGTGCGGGTCGTCGCCCGGGCGATGCTTGAACGGATGGGATATGAGGTGATTGAAGCTCCCGAAGGAGAGGACGCGATTAAGCTCTACAAGCGGCGGATGAGTGAAGGGAACCCGGTGAGTTGCCTCCTCATGGACATGACCTTGCCTGGAGGAATGAGTGGCTCGGAGACCGCCCACGAGATTCGGAAACTTGATCCCTTCGCGGTCACGATCGCTTCAAGCGGCTACTTTGACAGCCACGATGACGAATCCATTCTTCGAGAAGGATTCAATGCCATGATTGCGA
>JBCCWV010000194.1:0-9435 GCA_039192745.1 Verrucomicrobiota bacterium
CCGGATCATGCGGCCCCCGATAGATCCATTTCTCTCCATTTCTATCTTCAACGGTGAAGGAAGAATAACTCGGAATTTCCCCGAAAGAACCAGATGGCGTAAATGTCGGCGGATCGACCGCCGCAGAGGTAACTTCTTCATTCCTCGACGACTCAAAGCCCTGCACATCCACTTTCATCGGAACGGGGAGAGTGAATAGCGGCGCTACAGGGCGAAGTTTGGTCCCCGCGCAAACTTCATATTCAAAATCATAAGTCTCGTCGGTCCGCAAGATCCGGAAAGGATCAATCTCCGGGCGACCATCGAGAGGACTCGTGTAACGCACCAACACATATGGTGAGGAAGTCGTCGCCGCGACATTCAAATCATCCCGCAACGCATAAGCACGACCAGCAGTAAGAATTGCATGCTCTTCGTTGGCGTTGTAACCCGGCATTGAAGGATCGTTCTGTGTGTAAATCACTCCCTCAGCTGCCGCGGCATTCAGATCGCCACTCCCCTCATTGGACGCGAGGACAATGGTCGGTGCATCCGCTGGCCATTCCAATTGATACTTTGTGAAATAGCTCGGAAAATGGACTGCTTCGAAAGCGAGGTCCAGACCTGCGGGTGGCTCAAGTTTCTCGAACCACCAAACAAGCAGCTGATCATTGGTGGTCGCCCAGTCCCCTTTCGAAGGCGCCGCGTTGACCGGAATGATCGCACCCGCTTCGGCACCCGAAATGCCATCCTCACCAAACGGATCGACATAAGCCGTCATATCGATCGCGTCTCCCGACGAAAGATCCACATAGCCGGCGATACTGTCGGCACCCGCCGGAGGCATCAAACGATCTCCCACGAGAGCAGTAAGAACACCTCCCTGCGCATTCGTCTCCTGATAGAATCCGTCATATCTCGGGTCATCAAGAGCGGTGTCCAAAACGGACTCCACGCGAATGAACCAGAAGTCCTCACCAGACCGCAACAACAGCAGGCTCCGGTTCACCGGATCTGACGGATCGAGAATGACTTCGAACCCCAACTCGTCATTCAAGCCCGCTTGGTTTCTCGTTGGATCATCCTGATGCACCAACTCCACCGCCGACGTTGCCCCAAATATCGGGAGCGTGGTTGAGATCGTGTCGTCGTCACTAGGTCTCACATTAACGACATAGTCACCAAGATCGTCAGGCCAGTATTGATTGTAGCGGTTTAAGAAGGCGGGCCAACGCAGACCGCCCGCGCCTTCTTCAGCCCAGTAAATCAAGACATCGCTCACCGATTCCGTGGCCCGCCGTGCGTAGTAGGCGGGTTCACCATTGACCGTGAATAGCTCCGTGAAGAAACCAAGGACCGGATCGAAATTCGTGTTTGGAACCTGCGAGGGACTGTAAGTCAAAAGGTTGTCGCTAATCCTCGAAAGTGCGGTTTGCCTCGCTATTTCACCTACCGGCAAAGGATAACTCTGCGCGTCCTCCTCCAACGGCGTCAATGGATAAAGCCGCTCTCCGACGGGGACGTCCACCCGCACGGGGCGGGCATCCCGAACGATATCCACCACTTCAATCCCCACCTGGCGCCGGAGTAAAGGACCACTGACTGATCGTTGCTCCCCGAGAAGTTCAACAAGGATTCTGCCTTCGCGGTTATAGGCGAGTATCGTCCGCTGTGTTCCATTAAAATCGAACCAGATCGTCTGGTCTTCGATTTGCCCAGCCTCCGTAGGATCAGTCGGATCCAGCGGGTTTTCCGGATTAGCCTGGTAGGCTTCCTCAAGAGGAACCGTTACTGGAATCTCATCCGTGTAAGCAAAAACCACCTCCTCGATTTCGCCCTGAGGAACCTCAATACCCGGCCCATCGAATGGTAACTCCGTCCAATAGATCGTCCGCACCGGCAGTCGCGACCCGCCTGCTACTAGGACATCTCGCCTCACCAAGCCAAAGATACCCTCACCGCCAGTCGTCTCCAGATCCGCTTCTGTCCGAAAATAGACCTGTGCCAATCCCGCGACAGAAGCATAAACGAAGCCGTCTTCCTCTGGATCACCCTCATCTCCAATCACCTCCAGGTCACCCGCTTCATTCGCGACCACAGGAAACCGCGCATGCGGACTGTAGTGGAATCTTTCATCAACTTCTGTCGCCGGATCAAACTGCCGAAATGTTCCAGGTGCGTCTCCTTCCAATCGATACTTAAACGGTGCCTCGGATGCCCTCACTGGTTCACGGCGAAGCGAGATATCCCTGCTCTCAGAATCCTGAAATGTCTGCGTCGGAAGCTCAATGATATCCCCGATAAAGTAGCCGGGCACGGAACTGGAAAAGCTGTTCCCGAGATAAGATTGCTCCAACCGAAACTGGGAGTCTGTAGGAAATTCTGCGGGCAGCTGCGACGGGAAATTTCCGGTGGCGGTTGAGGGAACCGCGGCTTGAGCAGGGTCACGGGCGATCGCCGAAGACCCTCCAACTATCGACTCAAACTGGTCTGGCGTCTCCGGCAATCCCGTCGGTGCCGGGAGATTCTCCCAAAGCACGTTCGCCGGGAAAGGTGTAACCGAGTCCGCATGAGCAGTCTGATTCAAAGTCAGAACAACAAGGCCAAGGCAGACTGGACGCCAACAATTCATAATACGCGGGTCAGAGTACGGCGTAGGGTTCAATCAATTTCTGTAAGTTCATAATCGATAAAAACCGACTGCATGAACACAAAAGTGGTAGTAGGATGGAACCCAACACTAACGGAATAAGTGTAGGTGAAGTTATCCACCTGATCGTTCACGTTATGGCTAATTACCGTACTGCCGTAGGGACCTGATGTGCGGAAGTCACTAACGAGCTGGAAAGTATTTATAGAAGCGGAGTCTACATTATACTCGATCTTGTTCAAAGAGAGCAGGAGCGAATTAAAGGCTCCACCTCCCGAATTATCGTCGAATCTTGCCGTGACCTTCTTGATGACAGCATTTTGAGGCAGCTGCACTGGAGCGGCGAAGTTGATCGAACCACTTGTATCTCTTGAAAAGAGTCCTGTGATATCCTTGTTATGCTCCTTGTCGCTGTTGGTTTCAAAAGAAAAGTTGCTTATTACCAAGCGCCGCATCTTCGGTGTCACATACTCCAAATCTCCACTGGAAGACTGTTGGACGTTACCGGGCAGGGTTTTCTCCACCAGGTCAGGCGCCAGATCCGCGATTACCAGGCTTCCGTCTGATATATCCTCGGTGGTGACTGCACCATCCGCAATCTCCGTGCTGCCGATGAAGCCTGTCGGCAGAGATTCAACCGTTTCAGCTGTTTCCGCGACCTTGGCCCGAAACGAGAAAGCCGAAGTAATAATGCTTTGCCGGGGCGTGAGTTCTGACCCACCCTCCGGCGTTATCCCGAGATAGTATTCACTGGCCACTCCATCCGAGAAAACCGTAGCCAGCACAGTCCTTCCGGAACTTGCCGGCTTCTCCGGAACTCCGGTCCCATTGCCTAAAACCACACTGAAGTTCCCCTTAAACACCGTAACGGTCTGTTCTTCCCCCCAGAGCAGGTCGGCCACATTTGAACTCGTCGCGCTATTATAGATCCTAAATTGAATCCTCTTGTTTTCGGGTTGAGTCGGAGCAATCGGATCCCCCAACGCGTCAGTAAGATATCCCGAATAATTCATCGCGTCTGGAACGTCGGCACGCAGGATGTCGCCCGAAATCAGGAAGGCGAAAAGAGTTAAGATTTTTAATGGCTTCATTGTCTTGTTTCGTTTTTCAGTATTCCTATCAAATTGCTTAATTAAGCCCCCCACCCGGTCCTTGTTGACCTCCGGGCGAAACGGAAAGCGTATCAACGTCACTGACCTTTTTGACGGAAAACACACCACGGGTGCGAAGTGTGTCCTTAAAGACTCCGTCTATATCTTCCGTAAAAGTCCCTGTGAGGTAAGTCGTCCCCCAACCCGGTGGCGAGCCAGCGGGCGCAGCCGTATCAATCTCGAAACTGAGATTCCGCACGATATTAAATGACTCCTGTCCTGCCGACAGTCCGTTCGTGAACCGGGCATCCAGGTTATCGTGATCCGGATGAAACTGATGCACGAAAGGGTTCCCGGCTTCGTCAAAGTTCACCGCGATAACCCCTGCCATATTCTGACCGGGCCCAAATTTTCCAGAAGATGAAAGAGCCAACTCGGTATCTTGGGGAAGGTGCGCAACGGAAAGACGAACCGCCCCGCTCAAATACTCTGGATCGAGGATGGACTCATCGGTAGTGAGCCCCACGGGATCGGTAAGTTCTGAGCCGAGCAGAATCCCGGAGTAGACATGCGAAAGAAGCTTTGCACTTCCAGCGGTATCGACATGGAGAATTACCTTCAAAGGATACGGTCGCAACACGGCGGGCAACTCCGTCGCCGCTTGGGGTGTGGTCATATCTTCGATCACTTCCGGGGCGCCCGACACACTATCAAAGATCGTGTTGCCCTCGGCGTCACGCCGGTAGCGCTTCACAATGCTTCCCACTTGATTGACGGAAATTTCGCCGACCCATAGTCCGGCCGATGAAGCTTGTTCGGCGGAAACCGAGAGAAACACCTCCTCTTCAGGAATGGCAAACTTCAGAACCGATGCAAAAAGGTCCCCGGAATTCGCGGTCATTGCCTGCCGGTCCAGAACCAGAATAAGTTGGGTTTTTCCCCCTCCAGGAATGGTCAAAGTGCGTCCGGAGCCTAAAAGAACATTCTCCGTTTCATCTTCGTAACGGGTGTTAAGAGGGACGCCGCCAACAATTGCCGATTGCCCTGGCGGCGGAGTCTCTGAATTCTCAAGACTCACTGCCACGTCCATCGGTGACTCCGTGAAGTTCGTCAGGATCACCCGAGCCGTCTGCCGCTCTCTTCCGAAGTCGATGGAATTACCCAAATCCAATTGGACCCGAAGCGGCCCGTAAAAGCGGGAGAATTCCCCGAGATCCACCCAATAGCCACGCCCTCGATCAATTCTTGTCACGTTGTTATTAATCGCACGCGGATTCACTCCGTTCTGAATCGGCCCACCGACATATCTCAAAATCGCCGATTGTCCGATACTCAAGCCGCTTTCCGATAGGTAGTCCGAGAATCTCGGAGTGCTTCCGGCCTCATTGACCGGGAAGCCCACCAGATGGAGGCGGTCCGTTCTCCATCGAACTTCCGGTAACTCCGCTCGTCCTGTGATAGTAAAAGTCTGCTGGCTCGCGCCATCCCTTAGCTTCACGAGATAGCCAAAATTCGCGTGAATCCGATCAAAGGTCGTGTCTTCCGGACTATCTCGTTTCCAAACCGCCCATTCCACGCCCGTCGGTGACGGTTCGGAAACATCGATCAAACGGGGATCCAATCGTTCCGGTTGCCAGCGCCAAATCTCCTCGATGTCGGGAGAACCGACAACATACTGATCGATCGTTGCATGCGAAGCATCGACAAAGGTGTAGATCGCATTCCAACCGGCATTCAAGGTATAAGTCTCTTCCCGCCATTCCGCGAACGCATGCGTGGGGAGTAACCCAACGAGCGCGAGGATGATCGTTTTGGGAAGCGTTTTCATGGCGGCGGACGACGTTCGCTTCATCGAAGTCTCAGGCGGAAGGCACGGCTTGCGGCTCCCTCGGTTTTTGGGGTTTCCATATCGATGACTTCCGTGTCATCCGCGATGAAGGCCGACACCAGATTGTCGCGATCTCCATCGAGCCCGATGTCCACCGGCGCCCAATCATTGAAATTCGAAGCCCCCTCGATTTGATAGGCTTTCGCAACGACGACAAACGCACTCAACCTGATCCAACCGTCGGAAGTGACTTCAACGATCTCCAAGTTGAGTGTCTCGCTCGCAAGGAAAGCAAACGTTCCCGCGAGATACTCGACAAAGTCTGACGTTCCATCCTTGTCGAAGTCGCCATTCTTGGAAAACGTCGCGAGAGAATACAGCGGATCATTAAAAGCAATCCCCGCTTCATCGAGTTGCCAGAACTCCCAAGAGTCTGGAATCATATCGCCGTCGAGATCTTCTCCGAGCGTGAAGTCCACGACCAACTTTCCTCCCGGTTGCCCGATCGTCCGCTGTTCCACCGTAAGACTTGCGATCGGAACCGCGCCTCCGGGGAATTGCACTTCCAGGGAAATCAGAGATCCCGGCGACTGGGCAGTCGGGGTGTAGGCATCGGACGGATCGGTATCGATGGGAACGAGAACACGGAAGTTTTCACCGACTATGAGCCGTTCATCGATCGAGGCCTCAGCAACGATGTCTTCCCCTTGCTTCACGACAAGAGTCGCGTCATCCGAACTTCTCAAAGCCCACCCAAACTGGTCACGAGCGATGCCGCAAATCGTGAATCCAGGCGCCGGCGGGAAGGCATCCGCGAAAGGCACCAGAACCAGTAGAAGGAATAGCGGAAAGAATTTCATCATTCGGTTTCGGCGAGGATTTGCCGCACGGAGAGGAAGTTGTCTTTGTTCACGTAATTCCACGCCCCCGCCTCGTATGCTGCGGCCCGCTGCTCTTCGCCATCGTGATTCGTCACGACAATGACCCGGGCTTCGCTCGATGAATTCATGATCTCACGAGTCGCTTCGATCCCGCCCATCCCTTCCATTTCCAAATCCATGAGCACCCAATTCGGTCTCGTCCGCAGGAAATGCTCGACCGCCTCTTCCCCCGTTTCGCATTCAAGCACTTCGGCACCAATACTTTGGCACACGTCCCGCATGCAGGAACGGAATCCCGCATGATCGTCGGCGATGAGGACAGTTGGTGCGGCCGGGTTCATGGACGGGCGCAGACTGCCGCAAGAAGTCCTTTCCCGACATGGAGGGGATTACTCGAAATGAATAGGTAGTTCTACCTATCTGTCCGCTAGGAAAGCGCAGACGTCCGTGGGAGTTCGAGCCGCACGGAAGTCCCCTTTTCGCCGGTATCGAAAGCGACTTCACCACCAATCAACGTCGCACGCTCCCGCATATTGGAGAGACCTTGACCGGAGCGAGCCTCATCCGTCGAAAAGCCGCCTCCATCGTCCGTCACCGTGACGATGACTTTTCGTTCCTCCACGGACGATGCAAGCTCCACGACACTCGCTCCCGAATGTCGCGCCGCATTGTTCAACGCTTCCTGGACGATTCGGAAAATCTGCATCGCCTTGTCCTCTGTGTAGAGATTTTCCAAGGGAACCAACTTATCCTCAAAACGCATTCCAGCCGCGTCCAGCAATCGAGACGCCATAGAACGCAGAGATGACGTCAGACCAACCTCGCTGAAGTGCACAGGACGCAAATCCTTCACAATGGACCGAAGTTCCGCGACCGCTTCCTTCGCCACGTCGCTCAATTGACGAAATTGCTGTCGAGTAGTCTCATCACCGGCATCCTCAGCCCCAAGTTGGCTGCGGTTCTGAATCACGAGAAGGTTTTGTCCAAGCGAGTCGTGCATTTCCGCCGCGATGCGTTTCCGCTCTTCCTCCTGCGAATTTGCCAACTGCAGGGCGTGATGCCGCTCCAAGACTCGACGTTCTCGCAATGCCTTCTTTCTCCAAAGCAAGGCAACCGCTCCCAAGAAAAAAGCTGCTCCAACGACAAGCGCACGAAACCAAAGCGTCTCCCAGTAGTAATAAGGCACAGCGAAGGACAAACTTGCTGTCTGCGAGAACTCCGTATCTCCTCCGGCTTTTCCCCGGACCTCAAACAAATAGGAACCAGGAGGTAAGTTATCGTAAGACTGAACCCGGGTGCCCGCGGAAACCATAGTCCAGTCTTTCTCCTCGTTCTTCATTCGCGTTTCCAATTGATACTCCCCCGGCGCCGACGGCCCGAGGGCTCCAAAATGAATCTCAAGTCTGCGGTCTCCCAATCCGAGTTCCACCTCGTTACCGGCGTTCCAATCACCGAGGTTTCGCGCATTGTCCCGCGATGACCATCGAGTGATCAGCAATTCGAAGTCCAAAAGCGACTGCACCGCAGGATCTCGTCGGCGGAATACTCGCATGGGGACAAGCCGATCCGTGTAGATCAGCAAGTTGCCATAGCGGTCCTCGAAATAGCGGACGATTCGGTTGTGGTGACGCCCTGCGAACTCGAAGTCGCCGCCTACTTCCCGACGATAGACACTTTCTTCCGGCGTCGTGATCCACATGGCTCCATCGGAAGCAACAAAGTAGCTCTGCATCCATTCAAGCCGTTCCCCCGGCGGCTCCGATTTAAAACCTGACGCAGTCGCTCTCAAAAACTCCACTTCCCGCCCTCGGTTGATCCGAACCACAAGTCCTTCCTCAGCGTCTGCGCGAATGGCACTGACCGCGTCATCTTCAAGGTTCGGCGGCGAGAAAAATTCAAACTTTCTTCCAGTCCAAAGACCGACTTCTTCTCTTGTTTGAATCCAAAAGTCACCGGCTCGATCTCGTATAAAATCCACGATCCGCCCGGCTTCATCCTCCACCTCCGCATTGGAGAACTCACCATCTGATAGCATCACGACCTCACCTGATTCGCGAAATTGGCACCAGATCATTCCTTTCGGACCCAATTCCATTTTCGAGACGTCCCGATTATTCATCGCCACCCGCGTCACTTCTTCCATCGAACCATTATCCAGTTTCAACACCTGCCCCAGCAGGTTGAAAATCCAAAGGGCGTCGGCGTCATCCAGACAGATGCACATGATGTTATCCGTTTCGAGAATCGGATATGCTTCAGAGGTAAACATCTGCCAACCCGCACCGTCGAAACGTGCGAGGCCCCGAATCGTTGCGACCCAATAGAATCCCCGCGAGTCCTGAACCACTCCCGTCACTCCTCCGGGAATCCCGGCACGTGGCCCTACAACTTCGCGGGTGAATTCAACCCCCAATCCTTCAACGAGAAGGAGGTGCAGCGTCAAAAAAACGACAAGAACTCCCCTCACAACGCGGCCTTTTGTTCGAAGGCAAACTTCACCAAAGCGTGCACGCCACGGAGATCGAGTTTCTGGCAAATTCTCGCGCGGTGGTTGTCAATCGTTCTGGGACTCAAGGAAAGACTGCTCGCGATTTCCTTGGTCGTCATGTTTTGCGAAATGAGTTTAAGCACGCGACGCTCGGCAGGACTCAAGCTTTCCAAGCCAGGCCGATCCCGCTCCAAACGCTTCCTCATCTCAAACCGTTCAACAAGAAGCGGAGCCAAGGAAGGACTCACAAACTTCTTACCCGCCATGACGGTCTCAAGGCAATTCACCAAATTACTGACCGCATCCTCCTTGAGCACATACCCTGACAACCCACGATCCATCGCCAGCTCGAAAAGTTCCGGTTCGTCATGCATCGTCAGCATCACCACCTTTGTCGCTGGCGCCGCCTCCAGAATCGACTTTGCCAAGTCCAGTCCGTTGCAATCCGGCAAGCCGACATCGAGAACCATCACCTCAGGCGAAAGCTCTTTCAGTGCATCCATCGCTTCCGTTCCTGA
>JBCCWV010000195.1:0-9383 GCA_039192745.1 Verrucomicrobiota bacterium
ACGGATTCGCGGATGTCGTCGGTATTTTGCTTAAAGGCGAGTCCCCAGACGGCGATCTTCTTGTCCTGCAGAACCCAGAGGGCATCGCGGATTTTCTTGAGGAAGATCTCGAGTTGGTTCGCGTTGATCTTCTCGACCTCTTTCAAAAGATCGAAGGGGTAGCCGATTTCTTCGGAGATGGCGATGAAGGCTTTGATGTCCTTGGGGAAACAGGAGCCGCCGTAACCGAGTCCGGCGTTGAGGAAGTGGCGACCGATTCGCTTGTCGGCGCCGATGCCTTCGGCGACTTTTTCCACGTCAGCACCTGAGGCTTCGCAGACGGCGGCGACGGCGTTGATGTAGGAAATCTTCAGGGCGAGGAAGGAATTCGCCGCGTGTTTGATGAGTTCGGCGCTATTGATGTCGGTGACGAGGACGGGGGCGACGAACGGCTCGTAGATCTTCTGCATCATCTGGATGGCGCGTTCGCTGTTGGCGCCAATGACGATGCGGTCGGGATTCATGAGGTCATCGACTGCGCAGCCTTCGCGAAGGAACTCGGGATTGGAGACGACATCGAATTCCACACCGGGAGGTGCGTAGCGCTTGATCGTCTCGGCCACCTTTTCGCCTGTCTTCACCGGGACCGTGCTCTTATCGACGATGACACGGTAGTCGTCGATGACGAGGGCGATCTCGCGGGCAACTTGTTCGATGAATCGCAGGTCGACGCTTCCATCCGGTTGGGGCGGAGTGGGAACGCCGATGAAAATGACATCCGCGTTTTCGACGCCTTCTTTTGTGCTCGTCGTGAACTTCATGCGACCGGCGGCGACGTTCTTCTTGAGAAGTTCTTCGAGACCGGGTTCGTAAATCGGAACGTGGCCGTCGAGGAGCGTCTTCACTTTCTCTTCGTTATTATCCACGCAGATAACTTCGTGGCCGACTTCGGCGAAACAGGTGCCGGTGGTGAGTCCGACATAGCCGGATCCGATCATTGCAATTTTCATAAAGAGGGCCGCGAATTAAGACGCTGACGCTCAAATTTCAACCGTGATTCGCGGAGTTCCGGGGATTGTCGCGGGTGTTGCAGTTGCAAGTTTGAGAATTGGCGGTTTTCTACCGCATGCGTGCCTTTTTCCCGCCGGCGATTGCCTCGGTTCTCCTGATTTTCGCGGTGCTCGTTCCCGAAGCGGAAGGGCGCCTTTTTGGTGGTGGCGACGGTGGACGTAAGAAGGGGAGCAAGGCGGGTCAGGAGTTCATCATCGTGAGCGGCGGTCCGGCATTGCGTGAATGGGAGGACCTTCGTCGCGAAGCTGACCAGCACGACCGCTGGTGGGGAAATTTTGTCCGCACGGCGAAGATCCGCATGAAGGCGATCTTCGACGAACATGGACCGTCGACGAAGATTACTTGGATGGTTTATCGTTCCGGATACTCGCGCCGGGCTTCTGAGCAGGGAGATCCGCTGGTGTCTTACGTGACATCGGTGCGTGACGATTATTTTCGTGACGATCTCGGGCTACGCATCAAACTCGTCTGGTTCGAGTCGGGCGACGAAGTGATTGACCATATCAACAACGGTTACAATCGCCGCGAAGTGAAAGTGGGCGGCTTCGAATACTTCGGTCACTCAAACAAGTTCGCTTTCATGTTCGATTACAGCAATTGGATCAGCGGTGTCTCGAAATCATGGCTGCACGAGGCGGATTTGCGAAAGATCAGCCGTCGTGCTTTTGCGAAAGACGCTTACTGCCAAAGCTGGGGCTGCCACAGTGGCGAGAGTTTTAGCGCCGCGTGGCGCAAGGCGACAGGCACGAAGATGTGGGGTGCGCAGGGAAAAACCGACTACAGCGTGCTGCAATATGGACGCCTTCCGGAGATTTCGGGGAACGGACGGTGGAAATATTGACAGGGAAAAAGGAACATGGAGGAGGGATCAAGGAATCGTCAGAAGGTCGTTTTGGAAATTGAGCGGTGAGAATCATAGTTTATTATTTTAATCATGAAAATGAGAGTAGAGCTAATTCCCTCTGATGAAGGTGGTTTTACCGTGACCGTGCCGGGCTTGCGAGGCTGCATTAGCGAAGGGGACAGTCGAGAAGACGCGCTTAAGAATATTCGGGAAGCCATACTCCTCTATTTCGACACTCTCGATGAGGATTATTCGGCCATGCCTGATACCGAATTGTGTGAGCTAACGGTGTAGAGCGGTTTGAAGGTTCCAAGCCTTGACTATGAGAAACTGATCCGGGCCATGAAGCGCGACGGTTGGTCCGTGGTTCGGCAAAGAGGGAGTCACATTCGCTTGCAAAAAGCTGTGGATGGAGAAACTCTCAAAGTCACCGTTCCGGCGCACAAGCCCATCAAGCGGTCCACGCTTTCCCATATTTTGAAGGACGCGGGGATTACCGTTGAACGCTTGCTGGAGCTGCTTTGAAAATGAAGTTCTCCGATCTCCATCGCATCTTTCATCAGCCGTTCTTCGACCTTCTCAAGACGGCGCGGGCGGTTCATGAGGAACATTGGCCGAAAGCAGAGGTGCAGCTATGCACGCTTTTGAGCATCAAGACCGGAGGGTGCAGCGAGGACTGCTCCTACTGTGCGCAAAGTGCTCGCTATTCGACGGGCGTGGAAGCCGAGCGGTTGATGCCGAAGTGCGACATTCTCGATCGGGCGAAGGCGGCGAAGGAGAGTGGCTCGACGCGGTTTTGCATGGGCGCCGCGTGGAAGGGCGTGCGCGGCGGGACAAAGCGTTTTGACGAGGTGCTAGAAATCGTGCGTTCGGTGAGTGAACTCGGGATGGAAGTTTGCACGACACTGGGAGAACTCGGCCCGGAGGAAGCGAAGCAGCTTCGGGAAGCAGGCGTCACCGCCTACAACCACAACATCGATACTTCCCGCGAACACTATCCAAAAATTGTTTCGACTCACACCTACGACGACCGCTTGAACACGATCAAGAACGTGCAGGATGCGGGCATGAGTGTTTGCTGTGGTGGCATCCTCGGCTTGGGCGAAGATAACGATGATCGGCTCCGTATGCTGGAGGTGCTTTCCAATTTCAATCCCCAACCCGAGAGCGTACCCATCAACACGCTTATGCCAATGCCCGGAACGCCGCTTGAGGACTCGCGGAAGGTGGACACCTTCGATCTTGTCCGCATGATCGCGACGACGCGCATCGCGATTCCGAAGGCCAAGGTCCGGCTGTCTGCAGGGCGCACGCGGATGGCGGACGAGTTGCAGGCGCTTTGCTTCTTTGCCGGGGCGAACTCGATTTTCTACGGCGACAAGCTCCTCACCGCGAAAAATCCCGGTGCGGAGCGGGATCAGGAATTGCTCGCACGCTTGGGGCTTTCACCGCAGGAGCCGTTTACGGATGTGGAGCGAGAGGGTTGCTCGGCGGAGGAGATTCCGAGTTCTTCGGAGGAAGCGGTGGCGTCGGCGGAGGCGTAGAGCGCTGAATTTTGAGGGGTTGCCATCATCATTTAAAGTGATGATTGGATAAGAAAAAGTGATGCTCATTGGAAGCGGAGTCGTCGAGGTTTTGGTATGCAAACCACAGCCTCAATGCCGATGACAACATCAACCACGGCACTCTCCGACAAGGTGCACAAAACTCGCCTCTGGATCGCTCTCGTTCCCGCGCTTGTTGTTCCGAGTTTGGGGGCGTTGATTTATTTTGTCTGGTGGTCTGGGACGCCGATGGGTCAGGCGGCCATGGTTGTGACGAAAGTTTTTGGATTGATTTGGCCGATCGTGGCTACTCTATGCATTCTTCGCCGTCCGGTTTGGACAAGGAAGAAAATCAACTGGCCAGTGACTTTTGGAATAGGAATTGGATCAGGCGTTTTGATTGGCGCCTTGATGCTGGCGCTGACGCATTGGACCCCGTTGGGCGAGTTTATTTTTGAGGCCGCGCCGATGATTCAGCAAAAGGTGGTCGATCTCGGATTCGCGAACAACTTTCTCCTCCTCGCCCTGCTCATTTCATTCTTCAACTCCGCCATGGAGGAATACTACTGGCGTTGGTTCACCTATGGGCGACTGCGCGAAGTCCTGAAAAGCCGGTTTTGGCCACACGTTTTCGCCGCGCTGGGGTTCACGGCGCACCACGTCATTGTCACCTTGCAGTTCTTCCCGCTCCCGTTCGTCGTCTTTCTTTGTTCCGGCATCTTCGTCGGGGGCTTGATCTGGTCGTGGCTTTATGAAAGACAAGGACACCTGTGGGGCGCATGGATCTCCCACATTCTGGCCGATCTCGCGATTTTCTTCATCGCATGGCAGGTGATTTCGTGAATTTTGAAAGAGAGGGAGCTCAGAAGTAGCACAGACACTCTTGTCTGTGCACGGTGGGCGGGCGTCTCGAGAATTTACGCACAGACAGGAGTGTCTCTGTAAGCGTTCGGCACAGACAGGAGTGTCTGTGCTACGTACTACGATCCATTTGCTACGTGCTACGGAACGCGGTTGTTCGATACGTCAGCCGACGAGTGTTTCCACATGCGACTTTGTCGCCGAGGCGAGTCCGTCCAGGGCGTAGCCGCCCTCAAGCATGGAAACGACGCGACCATCGGCGGATTCTTCCCCGAGACCGGTCAGGAGTTTCGTTAGCTCCGCAAAGTCCTCGTCAGTGAGGCGGAAATCACCTAACAAATCACCCAATCGTGAGTCGAATCCCGCCGAGATGATGACGAGGCCCGGCTTGAACTCCTTCATCTTTTTCAGAAACGCGTCGCGGAAGGCCGCGCCCACGTCCTTCATGCCTGTTCCTGCTGGCAACGGTGCGTTCAAGGTCGTGCCTTCGCCCTTTCCCGAACCCGTTTCCCCTTTGGCTCCGGTGCCGGGATAGAAGGGGTATTGATGGGTGCTGAAATAAAAGACGCTTCCGTCTTCATAGAAAATGTCCTGCGTCCCGTTTCCGTGGTGCACGTCCCAGTCGATGATGACGACACGTTCGATGCCATGTTTGTCCTGCGCATGACGCGCGGCGACGGCGGCGTTGTTGAAAAGGCAAAACCCCATACCGCGAGAGGCTGTCGCATGATGGCCCGGCGGGCGTGTGGCGCAGAAAGCGTGGCGGCACTTCTTTTCGAAGACGGCGTCGACCGCTTCAATGGTCGCTCCCGCCGCAAGGCGAGCGACACGTTCCGACTCCCGCGAAATGACCGCGTCGCCGGTGCTGATATCGACAGGGAATTCCGCCGCCGCACATTCTCTCGTCACAAGTTCGATGTATCTCTCGTCGTGACAACGTGCGAGTTCCTCGTTGGTTGCTTCGCGGGCCTTGATCGTGTGGGTCGAGTCGGCGGCGGCAATTTCTGCCAATGCCTCATTGACCGCCTCGATCCTTTCCGGTCGCTCAGGATGCCCGGGGCCGGTGTCGTGTTCTTTGAAGACGGGATCGTAAACGAGTCCGAGCGGTTTCATGGAAAAACAAATCTGGACTCGATTTGATGTTAGGGGCAATGTTTTTCTGAATAACGAGGCGAAAAGTGATGAGTGTGTATGTTCGGAATTTCTCCCTGATTTTGAATTTGGTTCTTATCGGATCTTTATTCTTTTTGGAGCGTGGAAAAGAAAAAGAAAAAGAGAAAGAGTCATTAACTGGGGAAGAGGGGCCGAAGATTGATACTGTGGTTCGCGCAAGCGGAAGGGAATTGAATCCATCTCCAGCACTCGATCCGCTCGTTGAGCCGGAGGATGCTATTTTTGGACTATTGGATTTTGCGAAAATTCAGAACGGAGAAGACCTGCTGAGTGCTGCGCTTGGGATGAGTGAAGTCGGAGGTCTGGAGGCAAAGAATTTGGTAGAAGATTTTTTTGAGCAAATCGCGCTCGAGCGATCACCTGAAGAAGTTGTGCGGATTTTGGCGGAGTTTCTTCGTTCCATTCAATCTGATGCACCGTTCGCCAAGAGCTTGGGCCTCAATTTTTACGCAATGCGAGCGGTAGTTGAGTCTTGGGGTGTTGACCCAGGGCGTGGTAACGTTTTCCGGATTTTTTCGGATGGCTTCCCATTTCCTCCAAGTGGGCGGAAAGACATCTATGCGGGGGAGATTGCTCGGCAGCTTGTAGATTTTGACTTGAGGCTGGAAGCAGATATTTCGTCCGCTTGGTTGAATCATATGGTGTCGCCGGAACATAAAAGCCAATACCGTGTGGAAGTAGCGGTTTCCGCATTTAGACGGGGGCTCGATCTTGGTGAGAAAAAGTTGAGCAACTTGGATGAAGAAGAAGTCCGGTATGTGGTCGATGAACTTAACTCAATATTCTCGAACGAAGATAATCCAAGTGCACTCGCGAATTATTTGGAGGTACTTGAACGATACGGCACCGATGGCCAAGTCCGAGAATTCGCCGTAAGCCGCTACAGCTACCAACTATCTAGAGATCGTTCCGCCACAATAGCTGAGCTTGTGGCCTTGAACGATCCTGCGCTTAGGGATGAAGTGTTGAATTCTGCGATGATACAAAAGCAATATGCCTCACCAGATGAGCAGGAAGAGTTCCTAAGAGATATACCATGGAGCGACGAGCGGGCGCAAATAGAAGCCTTCTTCGAGAAAAATCGTCCGGTAGGAATTGGGATTTCCATGCTTAGAACAAACCGGGGAATTGTTGTGCGGCAGATGCTTTCTGATTCGCCGGCAGCACGGAGCGGAGAATTGCAGAATGGAGATGTGATAGTCGGGATCGACCCTGGAACAGGTTATGTTCATGACGCAAGTGATATGGCCACGAATGACTTTTCCCGGCTCTTGAAAGGAGCAGAGGGGGTGCCGCTGACGTTGGTGGTGGAGTCGGCGGATACACCCGGGGACACTCGGGAAATAGTTATACAGAGGGGGACATTCTCACAGTGACCCGAAAATTGTGAATTTATCATGGGGTTGCGCTCGCTCGAGCTTCCAGCGATACTCCCCGCCCTCATGGCTCAGGACGCAAAACAGACCCTTCGCATCGGCTTGGCCGGACTTGGCAACGTCGGCGCGGGGGTTGTGAAGAACATCGACAAGAACCGCGATCTCCTCATCGAAAGAACGGGCGTGGATTTGCAGATCGAACGGATTGCCGTGCGCGATCCGAACCGGAAGCGGGACGTTGAGGTGCCGAAAGACAAGCTGACGACCGATTGGCAGCATCTCATCGAAGATGAATCGATTCAGGTCGTCGTCGAACTCATCGGTGGGACCGACGAAGCGTTGCAGCTCGTTCGTGGGGCTCTGCAGGCGAAGAAGGGCGTGGTCACTGGGAACAAGGCCTTGCTTGCGGAGCACGGGAAGGAGTTGATCACGCTGGCCGAAGAAAACGATGTGCCGCTTTATTTTGAAGCGGCGGTCGCGGGTGGGATTCCGATTATTAAAGCGGTTCGTGAAGCGCTCGTCGGAAATCGTATCGACGCGATCTACGGGGTGCTCAATGGGACGAGCAACTACATCCTCACGCGCATGGCTGATGAGGGGATTTCGTTTCAGGTCGCGCTCGACGAGGCGCAGAAGCTCGGATACGCCGAGGCCGATCCCGCTCTTGACATCAATGGCTGGGACGCGGGGCACAAGGCGATCATTCTTGCGTGGTTATCCTACGGAAGCTGGGTCAATCCGGCGGAAGTGGAAGTGAAGGGAATCGAGGGCTTTTCGCTGACCGATGTCGGATTCGCGCGAGAGTTGGGCTATGAGGTGAAATTGTTAGCAGTGATTCGACAGGATAGTGGGGGACGCATCGAAGTGCGCGTCCAGCCCGCATTGGTGCCCGGCGATCGCATACTGGCTTCCGTGAGCGGCGTCTTCAACGCCGTGGCCGTGCGCGGAGACGTCGTCGGGGAAACGCTGTTTTATGGCAGCGGTGCAGGACAGGACGCGACATCGAGTTCGGTCATTGCTGATCTCGCCGACGCCGCCAAGCACATCGATGCGAGCCGGACTGACTCCGAGGGATTTGCTCCGCACGGTGAATTTGGGGAAGCTTTGCCGGTGGATGAAACCGTTTCCGGGTACTACCTCAGGGCGGAGGTGGCGGACAAGCCGGGGACGCTGGCGCAGATTTCAAGCATTCTTGGAGAACGAAACATCGGCATTCTTTCCTTTATTCAGCCGGAGCCCGAGGACGAAAGCGCGCCCGCGACGCTGGTCCTGACCATTCACGACGCGGGATATGGGAACATGAAAGGGGCGGTAGAGAAGATAGCGGCCTTGGATTGCTGCCTTGAAAACCCGGTGCTTCTGCGAATTGAAACGCTGGGATAGAACGGTCTGAGCTTCTGAAAAAAATGATTGCGGTTGATTGTCGGGTTTTGTAGAACCTGTGGCATCAGGGAGGTCATCGCATACTGATCGGCTGATGGTTGAAGATGGATGCGCCTCTCTGAAACAACTCTTTGAAGGATGGAATCACGAAAAATAAAACAAATGGCTATCACTGTCGGGGCGGTGCTGATTGCGCAGCTATTTTCCAATTGTGCAACAATCGTCCGTGACGATGAGCAGGCGGTTTCGTTCAGTTCAGACCCGCCCGGCGCAGACCTCACGATTGACAACCGTCCATACGGCATGACGCCGACAATGGTGAAGGTCGAGCGCGACCGGGGGGACCGGATCATCAGTGTTTCGAAGGAGGGCTACCACACGACGACTTTTGCCTTAGGTGAAAAACCTTCGGCGATGGTTCTTGGGAATATCATCTTTGGCGGTATTGTCGGAGTCGGCGTGGATGCCCTAACCGGAGATAACAAGGAGTACGATAGTCACGTGCATGTCGAGTTGATCCCGACCTCGCGTCCTGCGCCGCCGCCATTTGTTCAGGACTAGGGGCATCCGCTTGCGAAGTGTCTGAATTCTGGGACACTTCCGCCCATGTTGTATCACTCCACACGCTCATCGGAGGAGCAAGTCGGCTTCTTCGAAGCGTTCGCGAACGGGCTGGCTCCGGATGGTGGATTGTATTTGCCCGGCGACTTGCCACAGCTGCCGGCGACGATGCTTGATCCCGGCGTCGAATATCCTTATCCGCGTCTTGCTGCGGATTTTTTCGCGCTTTTTGACGCCGATCACGCGCCCTCGGAGATTCGCGGGCTTGTCGAAAGTTCGCACCGGCTCTTCGCCGATCCGCCCGACGCGGCACCTTTGAAGCAACTCGACGAGCGACTCTTCGTCCTTGAGTTGTTTCATGGTCCGACCCTTGCTTTCAAGGATTTCGGTCTGCAGATCGTGGGGTCACTCTTTGCCGATCAAATCAAGCGGACCAGCAAGCCGATCAACGTCCTCGGCGCGACCTCGGGTGATACGGGTTCAGCAGCCATCCATGGATTGGCGAACCAGCCGGCGGTGAATGCGTTCATTCTCTACCCGAAGGGACGTATCTCCCCGCTGCAGGAACGGCAAATGACCTGCACGGGTGCG
>JBCCWV010000196.1:0-9267 GCA_039192745.1 Verrucomicrobiota bacterium
CCCTTCAATCGAATGGCAGTCCATGTCACCTTGGGTACGGTCACCTACGGGAAGCAAACCGACGCGGAGTTGCAGGCCATCTACGACACCGACGATGTGTTTCTGGAGCTTCGGAAAAACGAGGAAGATGGAGCCCCTCTCGATGAGCGCTCCATTCTTCGCGAACTCGGCGAGAGTTGAGTCCTTTCCTCGGAAAATGATAAAGCGTCTCTTCTTGGTTTTGGGCCAGAGAATCTGGGGAGCTTTTCTTCTCTTCTTTTTCGTTGGTGTCACAGGAGTCGCAGCGAGCAGTGATCTCGCGGAAAGCCGCGCAGCTGCACTTTTCAAACAAGCGGAAATGTATCTCGCGGCAGGTAATCCCTCCCGAGCCATCGACAAGTTTTCGGCAGTCGTCAAAGCCTACCGAACCACGGATTTTGCCGCAAGATCACAGCTCCGGATCGCAGAAATCTATGATGCCAACGGTAAGCTCACCGCGGCTTTCAACGCCTACCAAGGTTACATTGACGCTTTTCCGAAAACAGAAAACTTCGAAAAGACGATCGAAGCGCAACTGGGCATTGCCCGGCGCATCGTTCTGCAGTGGGAGCTGGAATCCAAGTATGGAAGGGAACCGGCCAAAGGACTTCCATCGAGAAGCGAGTTGGACAACATGATGGAAACGCTGCGGGATAACGCCCGCTACTCGTCGCTGGCTCCGGAAATCCTTTACGAAACGGCTGTCGTTATGCAGCAAAACCGACGGAATGTCACCGCACGGAAACTTCTGGCCGATTTCATCGACAAGTATCCCAAGCACCAGCTCGCCGACGACGCCAGCTTTCAGTATGCCTACATCGACTTCCGGAAAGTGATGGATGGCGACTGGCGATCGAAAATGCGGGCTGAATTTGCCATGCGGGACTTTATTCAGACCCATCCTGACAGCGAAAAGGTTCCTCAGGCAGACCGGTGCATTCGCCTCATCGGAAAAAAAGAGGCTGAGAGGCTCGTCAATCTCGCCCGACAATACCGCGCCTTTGGCAACGAACGGTCCGCCTCACTCTATCTGCAAAAAGCCATGGAAGAGCACCCGGAGGAAACTCTGGAAGTCGATGGCGCGAAAGCGCTGATGAATTCGCTGCTCAAAGATAGAGACGCGGGATCCTGAATTAACCCGGAAGAGCCAGAAGCTCTCTCTGCCACGGCAGGAGTAATTCCGGCGCCAATGCAGGTTCGACAGCGAGTCTCTCGAGAACGGAGCGCGAAGCAATAAGCGACGGTTCGATGTCCAACTTGCTCGCTGCCTTGTCACGAACATCGCGGATGGCGGCAAACTTTTCTTCGAACTTCGGATCGCGGCGAGAGCGTTTGCGCTTGGGAAGGATGGGCCAGTCGGATTTAGAGAGCGCTTTGACGGCCTCAATGGCTTCTTCAAATCTGGAGATGGTGGGTTTCCCAAGTTTCGGAGGAACGGCCACTCGCTCGCCGGCAGCAAGCGCGGTGGAGAAGGTCAGTAGCTTTTCATTGCTGACGATCTTAAATGGAGGACGGTCGCGACGGCGTGCCTCATCGTCGCGCCAGCGCCACAACCCACGAAGGTAGGCCAGCCCCGGCGGCTTCAATTTGCCCCAGCCGGAAATCTTCCAAACTTCATCGGGATCACGATCTTCCCGCAGGGAGGCATTCTCGCGCGCTGCTTCGCAGGACTGAAGAAACCAGTCCCAGCGTTCCAATTTCTGCAGCCGATCCTGGAAGTGATCTGCCATCGGAAGCAAGTAGCGGACATCGTTGACCGCATAGGCGATCATTTTTTCCGGCAATGGTCGCTTTCCCCAATCGGCCTTCTGCGACTGCTTTGAAAGGGTGACTCCGCAGTAATCTTCGACGATATTGGCGAGTCCAAACCGCCGTTGTCCGAGGAGCCGCACCGCAATCTGGGTATCAAAAACTTTGGGCGGAATCCGATCAAACGTCGCCCTCAACATTCGCATGTCGAAGTCGGCGCCATGCATCCAGACAACGGCGCGATCAAGAAAGTTGAGAAGAGGGCCGAATTCGTCGATCTCAAGCGGATCAATGATGGCAGCGCGTCCCTCCGCCCACATCTGTATCAGACAGAGTTTCTCCTCGTAGCAATGAAGGCTGTCCGCCTCGGTATCGACGGCACAGGGGACATCCTTTTCAGGACTCAAAGAGGAAATAAAATCGGCAAGCTTTGCCGACGTGTCTATGTAGAGCCGTTCAGTTGGCTCTGGTGCGTCGATGCCCGCGGCGAGCGAGTTGCTGGATTCAATCGTTGTCGACATCTGGGATGATTAACCGCCGGCAGAACTAGATTTTCAGCCCTTTCAAAAGGAGTTCAGTGTTCGATTTCGTATCACGGATATTCCGCACGAGGACCTGGATCGCCTCGCCACCCGGAAGCTGCGCCAACTGGCGCCGGATGTGGTTTACCTTTCGCATTTCATCGGGGTGATAGAGCAGGTCGTCTTTCCGCGTCCCGGTTTTCGGTAGGTTGATCGCCGGGAAGATGCGCCGTTCGAGGAGTTCGCGGTCGAGTTCGATTTCCAGATTCCCGCTGCCTTTGAATTCCTCGAAAATCACATCATCCATGCGGCTTCCCGTGTCGATAAGAGCGGTGGCAAGGACAGTGAGACTGCCATTCTCCTCGGCGTTGCGTGCGATATTGAAGAGCTTCCGGGATTTTTGCAGCGCCTGTTGATCAATGCCGCCCGACATCGTGCGACCCCGACCACGCTGCAGTCCATTGTAGCCACGAGCAAGACGGGTGAGAGAATCGAGAAGAATGACGACGTCCCTGCCGGTCTCGACGAGCCTTTTCGCCCGTTCAGTAACCAGTTCCGCCACTTGAATGTGCCGATCGGGCGTTTCATCAAAGGTCGAACTGAAGACCTTGGCTCCGGGCACGGACTCCTCAAAGTCCGTAACTTCTTCCGGCCGTTCGTCGAGGAGAAGGATGATGACCTCCACATTCGGATGGTTGGTCACAATCGACATGGCCACTTCCTTCAGGAGAATGGTCTTGCCGCCGCGAGGAGGGGCGACGATCACGCCGCGTTGTCCTTTTCCGATTGGCGCAACCAGATCGATGACCCGCGGGCTGACCGTGTCCGTCCTTTCGAGGACAAAACGTTCGCGAGGAGACAGAGCAGTCAGGTCGTCAAAGGCCGTCGGTTGCTCCCAATCGTCAAAGGCCACACCCTCCACATGCGTAATCTCGTCAAGGAGGAGGAACTTCCGGTGCTTGTCGCCATCTTGTGGCGCGCGTGCAACTCCTCGAACGGAGTTGCCTTTCTTGAGCGAGGCTTTTCGCGCGAGATTAGAGGAGACGTAAACGTTGTCCTCGTGCGGATAAAAGTTGAAATCGGGCCAGCGGAGGAAGCCAAAGCCTTCCTTGCCGACCTCGAGAATGCCTTCCACTTCAATTCGCGTCCCTCGCTTTCCCCAGTGACGGAGAATCTCGAAAACGAGTTGGTGCTTTGAGGTGATACCCCCAACGCGCAGCCCAAGCGAGGCGCCCAACTCATAAAGTTCCGCGGAGGTTTGCTGCATGAACTCATTCATATCGATGAGTTCAGGGGGCGGAGGGCCTGGATCAGGTTCCGGTTCCTTCGGCTTCTCTTCCTTTGCCTTTTCGGCATCCTCTCCTTTGGATGCTTCCTCCTGCGGAGCATCCTCCGAAGCGCTCTTGTCTTCCGGTTTTAACTTTTGTTCGTCCCCGGAAGACTCTGCTTCTTCATCCCCGTCCTTTGCTTTTGAAGCCTCGGACTTCTTGGTTCGCTTCTTTTTCGCGACTTTTGTGGCTCGCTTTTTTTTCTTCGCAGGAGCTTTCGGTGCTTCGTCGGCACTCTCAACCGGCGGCGGCTCCTCTACGGGCTCGTCGTCGGAAATGATGATGGGATCTTCTTGGTTAGCCATTGCGTCAGATAGTCGATCTGCTGTTCAAGACAGCGTTCAGTGCCATCATTGAACAAGACAGCATCGGCAGCCGCGATCTTGTCTTCGATGGGAAGTTGGGTGGATATGATTTTATCAGCATCAGATTCTGAAATTCCCGGACGCGCGAGCAGCCGGGCTTTTTGAATTTCGGAGGATGTTCCCACGACCACGATGAAATCGGCGGGATAGGGTGATTGGGATTCGAAGAAAAGGGGAATGTCCGCGAGGAAAAAGGCCTCATCTGCGGTCTTCCTTTTCAAGTCTTCGAATTCCCGCCGTACTTCAGGATGCAAAATGCCTTCGAGTTCAGCACGCCGATCTGCGCTATCAAAGACAAGCTTCCGAAGCCGGGGCCGATCCAGTTGGCCATCCGGGGTGATGAGATCATCACCGAAAGACGATGTAATCTGTGCCACTAAATCTTCGTGTGTCAACAGGTTGTGCACACAGGCGTCCGCATCGAAAAACGGCGTCGAGGAGGGGAGTTTCGCGCGGAGACGCCGACAAGCCGTCGATTTCCCCATCGCGATTCCTCCAGTAACAATCACGATCTTCACGGATCAGAATCCTCCCACACCAGGTTCAGGATTCGTTCCTGTTCCGTCTTCATCTTTTCGAATTCCTCCGGTGTCTTGTCATCCCAGCCGGCAAGATGAAGCAAACCATGGATCAAATAAAGGGCGCATTCCTTTTCGAAGGACATCCCGTGCTCCACGCACTGACGCGCGGCAGTATCCGCGCTGATGAGGATCTCGCCATGCTCGAAGGTAATGACGTCAGTCGGTGAATCGTCATCAAGAAAGTCCGCGTGAACCTTTGAGATCTGGGCATCATCAATGAAGGCAACTTCGATCTCTTCTTGTTGCAGCTCGACCAATGGCGGAATTAAGATGGCAGTAGCCGCCAACTTCTCGAATGTCGCCATGTCCAACTCGATCGAGTCGTGATGATTGGCAAATTGAAAACGGATCGACACGGAAAACTCAAACCGTCACAGCACCGGATTCGGCGTCTTTTTCCAGTGGACCGGACTTTTCTTTCTTCGTCTTCTTCTTTTTCGATCCGCCTTCCGTTTCGTCCTTCGGATATTGAATCCGACTGTGCATCATGCTCCTGAGCGTCGTGTAGAAACTCTCGCGAATCAGCGTCAACTCGCGAAAAGTGAGATCGGCGTCACTCAATTGACCGTCGATAATCCGGGCGTTGATGACCTCGTTGATGGTTTGTTTGATCTTCCTCGGAGTCGGTTTCTGAAGCGAACGGGAAGCGCTCTCGATCGCGTCCGCGAGACTGATAATTCCACTCTCCTTGGACTTCGGCCGAGGCCCTGGGTAACGAAACCCTTCTTCGGAGACTTCTGGAATATCCTCCTCGTGAGCTTTTCCTTCCTCGACTAGCGCCGCGATTTCCTTCTTTTGCTGCTGCGCACGGCGGTAGAAGAAATAAACGAGAGAATCGCCGTGATGCTCCTTGATGATGTCGATGATGTGCTCGTTCAACCTGTGCTTCACGGCAATATCGACCCCGTCTTTGACATGGGCAATGATGACAAGGGCACTCATCGTCGGAGTGAGATCGTCATGCGGATTTTCTCCTTCGGCGATATTCTCGATGAAATACTCCGGCTTCAAAAGTTTGCCAATATCATGAAAATAGGAACACACCCGGCACAGAATGGCGTTGGCATGGATCGCTTCCGCGGCCGATTCGGCGAGGTTCGCCACCATGATACTGTGATGATAAGTTCCGCTCGCCTCGACCGACATGCGTTTCAGCAACGGATGGTTGAGATCGGCGAGTTCCAGCCACGAGACGTCTGTGGTAAGTCGGAACAGTGATTCGAGAACAGGGAGAATCGTGGCGATAAAGGCAGCCGTGACGATGCCCACTCCGACGCACGAAAGCACCTGATACCCGATCAACTTCCAGTCCAAATCCAACGGTCCGGAGAATATAGAAGGCGCAATGAGTCCGATCGCAATACCCAGGACTGCGGCCGTCATTCCCGTGAAAACCCCCGCGCGCAGAAAACTGCTGCGCTTGCGCACCTGGTTCGTGAGATACGCGGCTACAAATCCAGATAGTCCGCTGATAATCCCGAACTCCACGACATTGGCTCCGCTCATAAAAAGCGCTCCCCACATTGTCACGAGGAGCACCGAAAGAAGACCAAGACGTTTTCCGAGGAGGACACCGAGCAGCATCGGAGCAAATCCATGTGGAATCAGAAGCAGCGCAAATCCGGGAGTGGCAAAGGTGAGGCCGCTTGCAGTGGCAAAGCTGGGAAGAAACCGCACAAGGGAGAAGTGAACGAAGATCGCGCCGAGAAGCAAAAGAAGCCGGCTATTGCGTCGAAAGACCGGACTAAACGAGGTCCGGAGATGAACAAGCGCCGCAACATAAAGGGCTATCGCGACAAGAAGTGCCTTGGCCGGACTATCAATGAGGGGTGTTGTCTCCGACTGAGAGGAAAGGACAAGGGACGAAAGGGCGGCCCCAAAGAGAAAAATAATCAGCGCACGAATCCACGGATTCTCACGGAACCTGCCGATGAACTCGGAACCGTTGTTTGTCTTGCGTGATTTTCCACAAGAGAGACCCTTGGCCTTGAGGCGGGAGCGGCGGAATGCCTTGAGCATATTTTTCGTGGGAGGAAAAAATCGGACGATGATGCGTTCGTCTCGTATTACCGGTAACTAGATCAGATCGATAATGAAGTTGGGGTAGGGGAAAGGGAACTGGCGAATTTCTTGGGCAAGCTCCGCTCGCTTGAGAAAGTTAAGGCGGGTTACGGTGAATTTCAACGAGTTCGGAGCGAACTTTTTCCCTGAATAGTGATAACCAGTGACTTGTGAGATTATTCGAGGCTCTCTTCCCGGGGATTGTCCCTGAATGTCTCGTAGGCCTTGATAATACTCTGAACAACGGGGTGGCGAACGACATCCCCCCGGGCGAATCGCACGAACCGTATGCGTCCGACGCCTTCCAGTGCGGCGATCGCTTCGGCGAGACCGGAGCGGACATGATGCTTAAGATCAACTTGGGAAGGATCACCGGTGATCACGCACTTGGACTCTGTCCCCAAGCGAGTCAGAAACATGAACATTTGCTCGCACGTCGTGTTCTGCGCCTCATCGAGAACGATGGCTGCATGGTTCAGCGTGCGACCGCGCATGTAGGCGAGCGGAGCAATTTCAATCATGCCTTTCTCAATCATGCGCTGCACTTCATCTGGCTCTAGCATGTCATAGAGCGCATCGTAAAGAGGACGCAAATACGGAAGAATCTTCTCCTCCAAGTCTCCCGGAAGAAAACCGAGGGCTTCTCCCGCTTCCACCGCAGGGCGCGTGAGGATGATGCGCTTCACCTGCTTTTCCTTCAAAGCGGCGATCGCTTTCGCCATGGCGAGATAGGTTTTCCCCGTTCCTGCAGGGCCAATCCCGAAGACGACGTCGTTATCATCCATAGCCCGAAGGTATTCCAATTGCCCCACTGATTTCGGGGCTACGGCGGGACGCGTCTTTGATCCCAACAATCGATAGTCGAGCATTTCTTTCAGGGCAGGCTTGTCGACGTCGTTACCTTGCATTTCGAGAGCCACCCTGAAGGTATGCGGACTAATCTCCGCACCGTCGCGGCGGGCACGTTCCAGTTCGCCGAACAAGTTACCGGCTGAATCGATGCCAGGCTTCGCCCCGTCAAACTTGATCCAGTTGTCCCGAGTAGTGACCCGCACGCCGAGCGCGGCTTCCAGTTCCTTAAGCAGGGAGAAGTCGTGGGCAAACAAGGATTGGAGAAAATGGGCGCTCTCGAATTGAAGGGATTCGTCGTCCGGCATGATGATACAGCGGGAATTTGGCGATTCACACCCACGAAGCCAGCGATTTCCCGCAGGATTCGGAGTTGCCGTCACTGGAAATCCCGGCGTTCGTACTCCCGTGCGAAGACCGCCGAAAAAATTTCACCCTGAACCGTACGCTTATCATGAAGAGATCGAAGTCGAGATCGATTCACTGAGCAATCAAGGCAAAGGGGTGGCCCGCGTCGATGGCTGGGTCGTGTTTGTGGCGTTCGCCCTTCCAGGCGAACGCGTTCTCGCGCGCGTCTATCGCAATGACAAGTCTTACAGCGAGGCTGATCTCATCGACATCCTCGAAGCCAGCCCTCATCGGCGGGAGCCCCGATGCGAGTTGTTCGGGGAATGCGGAGGGTGCCAATACCAGAATCTCGACGAAGGGGAACAGCGGAACTGGAAGCGGAAACAACTTGAGGAACTCATGCGCCGAATGACCGGTTGCGAAATCGATGTCCGTCCGGTCGCGCCTTCTCCTCTCAGTTTTCACTATCGTTCAAAACTGACTCCCCATTTTCATCGACCGCGTGACGGAGCGATTGATGCGATCGGATTTCTGAAGGCTGGCGGTCGGCGCCAGGTCGTCAATGTGGAGCAGTGTCCGATTGCGACCCATGGAATCAACGAGCGTTATTCGAAACTGAGGGAGGAGGTCTTCAAGAAAGTCGGCACCTATAAAAAGGGAGCTACTTTACTCCTCCGCGAAGGACTTGATGGAGTGGAAACGAATCCGGGCGCAATCGTCCGCGAAAAGGTGGGAAACGTCGAATTTGAGTTTCCCGCAGGGGACTTTTTCCAGAACAATCCCTCGATACTTCCGGCCTTTGTCGATCACGTGACGGGCGAAGCAAAGGCTGGAGGGGCCAATTACCTCGTGGACGCGTATTGCGGGAGCGGCCTGTTCGCACTCACCGCAGCTAAAGAGTTTTCCAAAGTTCTTGGATTGGAAATCAGCGAGAAAGCCATTGAGGCAGCGAAGAAAAATGCCGCCCACAATCGCATCGGCAATGCGGAGTTCATGGCCGGAGACGTGGACGACCTGTTCGCCGAAGTGCCGTTTCCGGCGGAAGAATCCTGCGTCGTCATCGATCCGCCACGGAAGGGGTGCAGCGAGAAATTCATCCAACAGTTGCTGGGTTACGGACCCGAGCGCTTCGTTTACGTTTCCTGCAATCCGGCGACACAACTTCGTGATCTCAACCTTTTCACCGATGGAGGTTATGAACTCACATTGGTGCAACCATTCGACCTCTTTCCACAGACGAAGCATCTCGAATGCGTCATGACGCTCGTCGCCTCTTAAAGATCAAGCCCCGCAACGGGGGACAAACCTTATTCGTTGCGGGGCTCTTCGCGGGCGGGATTGGGGATGTGCAATTCAACATCTGCACAAGGGGACAAGTGTCAACATAATTGATGCATCTTATGGAATGTATTTATCCTGCTTATGGTAGGAATTGATGGACGCCTTC
>JBCCWV010000197.1:0-9263 GCA_039192745.1 Verrucomicrobiota bacterium
GTACGTTGATGGACAACAGGTCGAACGACGACGGCGGAACTTCCAGCGGCGACACCGAGGAAGGCGGCGGCATCCATCAAATCGATCCGGCTTCGGTCACCATCGGGAACTCGATCATCGCCGGAAACATGAACTTCAGCGGCTCAGGTGGCGTCGATGTGGAAGGCAAGTTCATTTCGCTCGGCGGAAATTTGGTCGGAACGTTAGGGTCAGCGACCGGTTTCAACTCGGCCACGGATGAACTCGGGGCCGTGGCGGCCATCGACCCGCTCCTTGGCGCGCTTGCCTTCAACGGCGCAAAAACACAAAACCACCGCCCCCTCGTCGGAAGTCCTGCCGCCGGCATCGGCGAGTCCGCCAACGCCGCAGGCCTGGATACCGACCAGCGCGGCGCGGACCGCATCCAAGGCATCAACCCCGAGGCCGGATCCATCGAATACCGCACCGACACTATATCGGTCACGCCCGGCAGCCTCACTTTCACCGAAGGCAGCGGCCTCGGCACCGGAATCTTTTTCGACCGAATGTTCACCAACGACGAACTGGTCGTCCCCGTCTCTGTTACCGGCGGCAGTCTTGACGACATCATCCTTCAACTCTCCGGCGGGATCGGTAGTTTTGACGGCTCGGAGATTACTTTTCCGCCCGGCGAATCACAAGTCACACTGACGATCACGACCTTTGACGACAAACTCGTCGAAGGCCCGGAGACCCTCGATATATCCGTCGTGGGCGACGAGTTCGCGAACGAGGGCGATTCCTCCACGGTGACCATTAACGACAATGATCTTCTCGTGACCAACTTCACCGACTCGGGCGCCGGGCGCCTGCGCGAGGTCATTCTCAACCTCCCCGATGGTGGGACTGCTGTCATCCCCACTGATCCCTCCGGACCGGTGATCACGCTCGATTCGGCGCTCGTCATCGACGGCAAGACGGTGGAAGTTTGCGGACCATCGACCAACGGTGTCGGAGCAGTCCTTGATGCCCAGGACCTCAGCCATCACTTTTCGATCATTAACAGTGGTGTTCTCAACTTGGAGAACCTGACCCTGACGAGGGGCAGTTCCTTGGTGAATGGCGGAGCTATTGTTAACAATGGCGAACTGAACGCCACGGCCTGCACCTTCACCGAAAACGAAGCAGCGGATGCCGGCGGAGCGATCTGGGCCAATGGCAGTGCTGTCACTAGTCTCACCAACAACACGTTCTCTTCAAACGAGGCGGGGACACTCGGCGGGGCCTTGTTCTTGAGCGGCAATGCAAGCCTCGAGCACAACACCATCACCGGGAACAACGCAACCACTCAAGGCGGAGGAATCTTCATTGCGGGCGGCACCACGAATGTCCAAAACACCATCATCGCCGGGAACACGGCGCCTGCGGACAACGACGTCACCGGAACCGTTAGTTCAAACGGCGGCAACCTCTTGGGTGACGGCACCGGCAGCACCGGCTTCACCCATCCGACCGACCAGGTCGGAACCAGCGTCGTCCCCATCGACCCCGTCCTCGGCCCCCTCGCCATGAATGGCGGCCCGACCGTGACGCATGCACTCTGGGTCGGAAGCCCGGCCATTGATGGAGGCCTGAACAACAGCCTTCCCGATACCGACCAGCGCGGGCTCGACCGGATCAACGATGAGGGAAGCCCCGACATCGGGGCCTACGAACACCAGACGGTTTCCTTTGACTACTGGGCCGAATACCAAGCGAGGTTCCACTCCCTCACCAATCCGTCTTCCCCCGTGATCACGATCAACACCGACGGCGATGGCGACGGCGCGCGCGATGGCATCGAGTTCATCTGCGGAACCGATCCCTTTGACCCTAACGATTATCCCACACTCACACCGAGCCTCTCAAGCTCCGGATTTCGCATCGCCTACCCGCACTCGGCCATCGCGTCCGATGAGGAGGCCATTCTCCGCTTCGCCGACATCCATGATCCGGACGACTTCGAAATTCCTCCCGAATCCTATGTCTATCCCGGCCCGAGCGCAGGCAACACGCGCACGCGGCGCGGCAGCGTGAGCAGAACCGGGATATCCTTCTATCTCGGACGGCTGGAATACTCGGATCCCTCCAGTGCTAATTGATGGCCGTCGTGAAACCGCAGCCCTCCTTGCCGCGATGGGAAGTCCTCCTTACATTGGAGGCCTTCCCTCCGCATGGCCGAAGTCCTCACCAGCAAAACCCTCCTATTTCGCATCCGCGACCCCGGCGACGGACAGGCATGGAGCGTCTTCAGCCAGATTTACACGCCACTCGTCTTTTACTTCTGCCGGAAGCAGGGGCTGGGCGAAGCCGACGCTGCCGACATCGTGCAGGACGTCATGAGTTCCATTGCCCGCTCGATCACGAACTTCACCTACGACCCCGAGCGCGGCACTTTTCGTTCGTGGCTTTACACGATCACGCGCAACCGGCTCGCGAAGCACTTCAGAAAATCCTCACAATCTCCCAAAGCAATCAGCCAAAGCGCCGTCACCCGCCTCGCCGATGAACACGAAACTGACAGCGGAACGGACGCCCTCTGGGAAAGCGAATACCGGCAACGCCTCTTCCAATGGGCCGCCGATTCCGTGCGCGATGAATTCCAAACGCAAACATGGCAAGCGTTCTGGCGCACCGCTGTCGAACACGCTCCCGCCAGCGACGTCGCCGCCGAACTCGACATGCGTCTCGGCGCCATTTACACCGCGAGGTCCAGAGTCACCGCGCGCCTCCGCGAGAAAATCGCCAGCATCTCCGGCGATCTCGATGACTTCCTCCTGCAAAAATCGTGAGTGAATTCAAGCCAACCCCCGAGCAACTCACCGCCTACCTCGACGGCAGGCTGGAGGAGGAATTGATCGGCCCCGTCGAAACGCTAATCGACGAAGGGAAGATTTCCACAGAGGAACTCGATCGCCTCGCCGCCACGTCCGCGCTCACGCAATCGATTGGGGAAAACGTTAGGCTTCCCGAGGAAAAGAGCGCCGTCCTCGACGATCTCGTGCAGAGCGTAACGCGGACATTCCACGGGTTGAAAACCATTCCCGAACCCACGGCCCCACCGACGGAATTCCCCCCGGAGCACCGGCTCGGCCCCTACATTTTGCGCGAAGCGATCGGCCACGGCGGCATGAGCACGGTTTACCGCGCCTTTGACACGAAGCTCCAGCGCGACATCGCGGTGAAGGTGCTGGCGCCCGGCGTCAGTGCCGTGCCCGAAGCCCGCGAACGCTTCCTCCGCGAAGCCCGTGCTGCCGCGAAACTCGATCACGATCACGTCCTGCCCATTCATTCCGTTTCCGTCGATGACTCGCCGCCGTGGCTCGCCATGCCCTTGGTCGAAGGCGTTTCGCTCGAAGAAAAACTCTCCGCATCAAAGGGGCCTCTCTCGATTGAAGAGACCCGACGCATCGGCATCGAGGTCGCCCGCGGACTCGCCGCCGCGCATGAAGCGGGCCTCGTCCACCGCGACATCAAACCGGGAAATATCCTTCTCGACAACGCCACCGGGCGTGCCTTGGTCACCGACTTCGGACTGGCCCGCGCCACGGAAGAAGCGCGCCTCACCTGTCCCGACGGACTCGCTGGCACACCACAGTTCATGTCGCCGGAACAAATCAACGGCGGTCCCATCACCGCGAAATCCGATCTGTTCTCGTTGGGATCCATGTTCTACTTCATGCTCGCCGGCCGACCTCCCGTCGAAGGCGACTCCGCTTCTGCTGTGATGCAATCCATCACGAACGCCCGCATCCAACCAATTCACGAAGTCGCCCCCTCCACGCCAAAATGGCTGGCCGCCATCGTCGAGCGACTGCTCGAACCGGAACCGGAACGACGCCCCAAATCCGCGGCCAGAGTTGCAACTCTCCTCGAAGAAAAATCCTCCCCCTCCGGCGCATCCCGTCGCGTCCGGCGACTCCGCCGGTGGGTTGCCGCAGCCGCACTGGTGTTGCTCGGCCTCGGCGTCTTCACCACTTTCGAAATCACTGGCCGCTCCAATTCCATCAACCGATTCCTCGCCGGCAACAACGAACACCCGGCCTCCATTCGCGGCCAGTGGGGCACTTTCACCACCATCTCCGCCGCCATCGAAGCCGCGCCGCCCGGCAGCCACATCGAACTCCACGGCGAGAAACCGCTCGTCTCCGAAGGCCTCGTCTTCGACAAGCCACTGACCTTGTCCTCCGCCACCGACGAACAACTTGTCCTGCGCCACGACGATTCGGAAGGCCATCTTCTCCGCGTGCATTCGGAGGTCACTATCGATGGTGTCATCCTCCAGCAAACGCCGCGCAGCCCCCGCCAACGCGCCGTCGTGCGCGTCGAGAACGGCTCACTCCGCCTCACCGATTCCCGGATTGGTTACACCGACCGGGGACTCCGTGCCTGGCGGCAACGCAACGGCATTCCCTTGATTCTCCTCGCTGGTAAAGCTTCCGTCGATGTCGAGAGTTGCCTCCTCTATTCTGAATTCGGCGCCGCCTTCGTTTCACGCTCAAACGGAGAATCCGGGGACCGACAGATTCGTTTCAAGGACAGCATCGCCTGCACCGGCATCTTCTTCTCCCAACAAAGCGCCGTTCCCGACCTCGTTGTCGATGTGGAAATCCTCAACTCCACGATCACAAGCCGCGGTTTTTACTTCCTCCCCTCCGAATCGGAAATTCCCTACCTCACCGTTCGCGGCAGCCAGAATGTCATCGAAGTGGTTTCCATCTACGCCTCCAACGGCGTGCCACCGGAAGAAGCGCTCCAACTTCTCGATTGGCAAATGGACAGCAACCTCTATGGCATCACCAACGGAATCACTGCGCGCTGGATGGCGGAAAAGTTCGACGCTGATCGCGTAATCTCCGCCGAAGACCTCCGCGCTTACTGGCCCGAAGCGGATGCCAACAGCAACGTCAATCGCTTCCTCGGCATCCACCTCCGCGTCGTCGAGGAACAAGCCAACGTCCTCAGCGACCTTTCCATTTTCCGGCTGCCGGACGACTTCGCGAAAAAGTTTCCCCGTCACGGATTCTCGCACAGCCCAATCACGAATTAACAACGAAGCACTCCTTCGACCCATAATAATAGTTCCTGCCTGGCTTTCCGAAGCCGGATCTACAGCACGTCCGGGGAGCGCGACCTTCTAGGTCGCATCGCACGGCATCATGCCGGGCGACTCCGAAGAAAACGGCGGCGCAGCCGCGAAGAATTCCAATGCGTGCCGCGCTGCCGGAGGAACTGCAGGCTCGTTTCCCGCGTCACGGCATCCCGAAAGAGAAGTGCATCTGGAACAGTGTTCCGGGGAGCGCGATCTTCTAGGTCGCTTCGCACGGCATCATGCCGGGCGACTCCGAAAAAAATGGCGGCGCAGCCGCGAAGAATTCCAATGCGTGCCGGGCAAGATGCCCGCCACAGCGATCTGGAAGATCGCGCTCCCCGGATGGTCAAAAACGTCCATCCGACATCGGCATTCCAACGCCCCCTTGCGCTCCCCGCCACTCCGGTTTAGTTAGCGTTCCTTAAATTTTCGCTCGCTACCGCTGAATGGCAAAAAAGAAGAAATCGCCCGCCAAAAAATCACCTGCAAAGAAGGTGCCGACCAAGAAAGCACCTCCGGCCAAAAAGAAGAAGTCTCTCGCTAAAAAGACGCCAACCAAAAAGGCAGCTGCGAAGAAAAGCCCGGCGAAAAAGCGACCCGCCAAGCCGAAAACGGCCGAAGCCGATTCACCACCACCGGACGAACCCTCCGGCCCTGCCGAAGTCGTCCACGTCGACGACATGTATTCGGACTGGTTTATCGACTACGCGAGCTACGTCATTCTCGAGCGCGCCGTCCCGCACCTGAACGACGGCCTCAAGCCTGTCCAGCGCCGCATCCTCCATTCGATGCGCGAGATGGAAGACGGCCGCTTCAACAAGGTCGCCAACGTCATCGGCACGTCGATGAAATATCATCCGCACGGCGACTCCGCCATCGGCGATGCCATGGTGCAGCTCGGGCAAAAACAACTCCTCATCGAAACACAGGGTAACTGGGGCAACATCCTCACTGGCGACTCCGCTGCGGCCGCGCGATACATCGAGGCCCGCCTCACCAAGTTCGCCCTCGACGTCGCCTTCAACGCGAAGACCACCGAGTGGGCCATCTCTTACGACGGTCGCAACAAGGAACCGGTCACGCTGCCGATGAAGTTCCCTCTCCTCCTCGCCCAAGGCGCAGAGGGCATCGCCGTCGGACTTGCCTGCAAGATCCTGCCGCACAACTTCATCGAGTTGCTCGAAGGTTGCATCGAGGCCCTTCGCAAGAAACCGACGAACATCCTCCCCGACTTCCCCACCGGCGGCCTCATGGACGCCACCGAATACAACGAAGGCCTCCGTGGCGGCAAAGTCCGCGTCCGCGCCCGCATCGAGAAGGACAAGAAATCGAAAAAGCTCCTCCGCATCGTCGAAATCCCCCACGGGACGACGACGCTCGGCCTCCAGAACTCCATCGCCCAGGCCTCCGAGAAAGGGAAAATCAAAATCTCCAAGGTCGAGGACATCACCGCTGAAAAAGTCGAAATCCTCGTCCACCTCCCCCCCGGCATCGACGCCGACCAGACGATCAATGCCCTCTACGCCTTCACCGATTGCGAGGTTTCCATCTCGCCGAACGCCTGCGTCATCGAGGACAACAAGCCCCGCTTCCTTTCGGTCAACGAACTCCTCAAGCGCTCCGCCTTCCACAGCAAGGACCTCCTTCAGTGGGAACTTGAAATCCGCTTGAACGAACTTGAGGAGAAATGGCACTTCAGCTCGCTCGAAAAAATCTTCATCGAAAAACGCATCTACCGCCGCATTGAGGAATGCACGACCTGGGAAGCCGTCATCTCCGAAATCTGGAAAGGCCTCAAACCCTACCTGAAAAAACTACGCCGCGAAGTCACCGAAGAAGACATCGTCCGGCTCACCGAGATCAAGATCAAACGCATCTCGAAATACGACTCCTTTAAAGCCGACGAACTGCTCAAGGGCATTGAAAAGGAAATCGCCGAAGTAAAACACAACCTCAAGAACCTCACCCGCTACGCCGTCGCCCATTTCAAGCGCCTCATCAAAACCTACGGCAAAGGCCGCGAACGGAAGACGAAAGTCACCACCTTCGGCAAAGTCGAAGCCCAAAAAGTCGCCGCCGCGACCGAGACGCTCTTCCTCGACGCCAAAGAAGGATTCCTCGGCTGGGGCCTCAAACGCGGCGGAGGCGAGGCCATCGGAAAATGCTCACGCATGGACGACGTTATCGCCTTTACCCGCGACGGCTTCATGCAGGTCTCCCGCGTCAGCGAAAAAGGCTTCTTCGGCAAAGGCATCATGCACGCCGCCCTCTTCAACCGCGAAAAACCCCTCTACGGCAGCATGGTTTACCGCGACGGCAAGTCGGGCAACGTCATGGTCAAACGCTTCGAAATCAAAGGCGTCACCCGCGACAAACAATACAACCTCACCAAAGGCACCCCCGGCTCCCGCATCCTCTTCCTCGCCATCCAGGAAACCGACAAGGCCCCACCCCACGTCATCGTCCACATGAAACCCGGCCAACGCCTCCGCTACACGGAGATCGACCTCGATTTCAAAGAATACCTCGTCAAAAGCCGCGGCAGCATGGGGAATATTCTGACCAAGCACACGGTCTCGAAGATCACGAAGGCGTAGACTGCGAGTGATTGTCTCGGACGATGTTTTGGCAAGAGAGCTTGCCTGACCCGAATAGCACTTACTTAAGCGGCTTTTCGGCTCGAGGACCATTGGAATGATCTTGATGAGGTTTTTGGAAATGGCAGTAAAAGGAGCGTCGGTGCCCTCACCGACCATCATCATGACCGGCGAAGCCGCACTGTTTTCTCGGGATGAATGGTTTTTTCTGGTGCCGCGGAATCGGAATTGCGGATTCGCTGAAGAGCGGGACGGTCGGTGAGAGCTCCGACATTCCATTCGCGAAATCGGCCTTAATTATGCGCCATTCTTTACTGTCACCTTTCCCCAGCGCACACTCAATCGTCGTCCTCAACCAAGGGTTCTCTTTTCGGCAGAACACTATCTCCGATCTTCTTGATCGCCTTAGGGCCAGGACTCTTTGACCCAAAATGATGCTTAGCCGACGCCATTTTTATACAATACTCTAGGTCCTTCAATTCAGATGAAGCAGAGAAGCTGTAACGGTACTCGGTCCTCATATTGCGGTAGGTGTCGTAGAGATAATATGAATTTTTCGCGTTAGAAGAAATATAATTTTCGATACATCTACGCCAGTTTCGAGGACGCTGCGCGACTATCAGTAATATGAGGAAATGCTTCATTATCTCATCGCCTTCACCCTTATACTTCTCAATCAGCATAGGACCCATTTTCTGCGAAAAAATATCCTTCGAATACCAGGCGATGATATTTCGTGGCATTTCGACCAAAATGCGCCTTAAACGCTCGTCTGGCTGTTCACCGAACTCACCGACCAAATGAAAATGCGCACCTTCAATACAGGCCTTACCATCGTCGACAAGTGGTGGCAAGATCACCATCAATACTTGAGCAAGTTGGCGGAAGGATATGAAAATTTCATCGATTAATTCCCGCTTTTCATTTGGATCTACATAATCGCTATTGCGAAGGGCACGTGCCGCCGCCGACAATGTGCGCATAAGGTACACCACTGAGTGTTCACTAAGGATTTCGCGTAGTTCCTGAACATACGGTCTCGTTGGATCATAAGTCCTATCCGCAAACTCATCCTTTACTGCCGTCGGCAATTTTGATCCTGAAACGCCATCCTGAACCTCTTTATTCATCCTCTCCAAGTCCTTGGGAGAGGGCCTCCACTCCATATAACGAAACGGATTGAATTTATCGGGAAGTCCGCACTTTGACTCAACTTTTGACCGAATTTCCCGCAAATCTGAAGTAAGCATTTTCAGAGCATCACTCCTACGCCGATCTATTCCTGTGTAGAATTCGAGCACTTCGGGGTATTGAGCGTAGCGCATGTTAGAATATATCCAATTAGCGAAATCTTGGCTATCGTGCATTCGTTGGGCGGCGAAATAGAAGATCCAGTAATTAAAACGAAAGCAATATCTGTCACCAATTTGCGCCAGTATCCTCCCTTGGTATAGAACATCAAAAACAACATGGACCTCTAAATCGATTAGACGTTCTCTACAAAAATTATGAATTCTGGAATTAAACTGCTCACGCGAAAAAACATCCACCGATTCTCTCATGAGGGTTTCGCAAAA
>JBCCWV010000198.1:0-9087 GCA_039192745.1 Verrucomicrobiota bacterium
CGCGATCCTTTTCCAACTAATCCATCCTCCTATTGAAAAATCCTCTTCAACTCGTCCAATTTCTCTTCACCGCCACGCTTATCACCAGCACCGCAAAGGAACCTCCAGTTTCCCGGCAAGCTGCTTACGAGGCGCTCGCCCCGGCAGAGAAGATCGCCGGAAATGCGCCGCCAAATCCGGAAGGTCTCACCGGCCGTGTCGTCACCGGTTACCAAGGTTGGTTCCGCGCGGAGGGAGACGGTTCCGGACTTGGGTTCAACCATTACAAAAAAGGCCGCCTATTTGAGCCGGGGCACTGCACGATCGATCTTTGGCCTGATCTCTCGGAATTCGACGAGGACGAGAAGTTCCCTACCGCTTTTCGCCACGCGGACGGAAGCACCGCGCACGTCTTCAGCTCCATCCATCCGAAGACAGTCGATCGGCATTTTCGTTGGATGGCGGATTACGGAATCGACGGCGCGTTCGTGCAACGCTTCGCGACTCACGGCGCGAAAGCCCGCGATGACTACCGGCGACTGAAGTTTGAGAACAAGAAACTTCTGCTTTGCCGCGACGCCGCGATGCGCCATGGCAGGTCGTGGATTTTGATGTATGACCTTTCGGGTATTTCTGACGATGACTTTGAACGCCTCGCGGCCGACTGGAAGCAGTTGCGAACTCGCATGCAACTCGGCACCGACCCGAACGACTCGGCCTACCTGCATCTGAACGGCAAACCGCTGGTCGCCATCTGGGGAGTCGGGTTCAACGATGACCGCGAATACTCGCTGGAAAAAACCGAGAAGTTTATCCGCCTTCTCAAGCACAACCCGGAATGGGGCGGCATGAGCATTATGCTTGGCATCCCCTATCACTGGCGAGAGCAAACCGGCGATGCGACCCGCCATGAAAAATTCCACTCTGTCCTGAGACTCGCCGACGTCCTCAGCCCGTGGTCGGTCGGAAGATATAAAAACGCGGGTGAAAACGGCCTCAAGATCGCGCAGCATCAAAACGAAGATCGCCTCTGGTGCGAGCGAAAGAAGATCGAATACCTCCCCGTCTTGTTTCCGGGATTCAGTTGGAAAAATCTAAAGGGAAAAGACGAAAGCGGCATCCCCCGCGAAGGTGGCCGATTCCTCTGGCAACAGTTCCAAGCCACGGCCGTCGCCGGGAATGACTCCGCCTACATCGCCATGTTCGACGAGATCGACGAAGGCACCGCCATCTTCAAATGCACAAACGACCCACCTGTCGGCGCCTCCGTTTTTCAAACCTACGAAGGCCTCCCTTCGGACCATTACCTCTGGCTTTGCGGACAAGGGCGAAGGCTCCTACGGGGTGAATTGCCGAACAGAGATGCTCCCTAGCGCGCAACCTCATTTCCGACGCCATGGACGAAAAATTTGGACCTGTAACCTCGATCACGAAGCAGATTTCAGGAGTAATCGCGACTACGATGGCCTCGAACACTATGTGATGGAACATTTACTTGGAATGAACTTCTGATCACGCACTTTTAGCCATGCCATCCGCCACCAAATCCTACCGTCTCAACCGCCTCTTCCACCCGGAGTCCAAGCGCTGCTTCGACGTGGCCGTTGACCACGGATTCTTCAATCAGCCGGGATTCCTCACCGGCATCGAACACATGCCAACGGCCATCGAAGCACTCGTCAATGCCGGACCGGATGCCATTCAGCTAACGGTGGGGCAAGCCGACTTTTTGCAACGGCAACCGGCCAGGATAAAACCCTCCCTCGTCCTGCGCACGGATGTCGCCAACATTTACGGAAAGGAACTCCCCGAATCCCGGTTCAGTCGCGTGATCGACGAGCCCATCCTGCAGGCGGTGCGACTCGACGCGGCTTGCGTGTGTGTGAATCTTTTCCAGATTCCCGGAGCACCGGACCTTCACGACCAATGCGTGGAAAACATCCTCAGGATGAAACCCGAATCCGACCACTACGGAATGCCCATGATGGTCGAACCACTCGTCTTCCAGCCCAACGACGTCGCGGGCGGTTACATGGTCGACGGAGACGAGGAAAAAATCACCTACCTCGTGCGGCAAGCAGTCGAACTTGGCGCTGATGTGATCAAGGCCGACCCTACCGACGACGTTTCCCGATATCACAAAGTCGTCGAAACCGCGGGAGAGATTCCGGTGCTTGTCCGCGGTGGCGGAAAAGTCGATGATAAAACCATTCTTCGGCGGACGATTGGCCTTCTGGAACAAGGGGTTTCCGGAATCGTGTACGGCCGAAATGTCATCCAGCACGAAAACCCCGCCGGGATCACCCGCGCATTGATGAGCGTGCTGCACGAAGGAGCCTCGCTCGAGCAAGCGATGAGCCTCATCGGCTAAACACCTTTCCAACAAACCCCCACCGAACAAAGTATGAGCACGGTCAAAATCGGAATCATCGGAGGCGGCTTGATGGGCCGCGAGATGGCCAGTGCGTTTGCGCGTTGGTGCGCGCTACAGGAGCAAGGAGATACTCCCGTCCTCACTGCAGTGGCGGACTTAAGTGAAGGAGCCCGCGAATGGTTCAAGCGCATTCCCACGGTGAAGTTACTCACCAGTGACTATCACGCACTCCTCGAATCCGATGAGGTAGATGTCGTTTACGTTGCGGTGCCCCACCAGGTGCACGAGAAAATCTATCTCGATGTCCTCCGGGCCGAAAAGGACCTCTTTGCAGAGAAACCTTTCGGCATCGATCTCTCCGCCGCCGAAAACATCGCCAAAGTCGCTGCCGAATCCGATGGTTTCGTTCGCTGCAGCTCGGAGTTCCCCTTCTTTCCCGGTGCTCAGCGGGCTTTCGAATACGTCCGCGACGGCCATTGCGGACGGATCCTCGATGCCGTTTCGGGCTTTCATCACTCTTCCGATCTCGATCCTAACAAGTCAGCAAACTGGAAGCGCCAATCCAGCACATGCGGCGAGATCGGCGTCCTGGGCGACCTTGGCATGCACGTCTGCCATGTTCCATTCAGGCTCGATTGGAAACCCCACTCCGTTTTCGCCCAACTTACAAGGGGATATGAAACACGCCCGGATGGGAAAGGCGGCGAGGCAGTTTGCGACACTTGGGACAACGCACTTCTGAACACCTGGGTTGAAAATCTCGACGGATCCGCGTTCCCTTTGCGGCTTGAAATGAAGCGTCTTAGCCCCGGTGAAACCAATACCTGGTTTTTTGAAGTCACCGGCACAGAGGGTGGCGTTCGATTTTCTTCCAAGCACCCGAAACAGCTCCATCTCTTTGAGAGAGGAAAAGAGCAAAGCTGGAAAACCATCGACCTCGGCTTTCAAGTCCCGTTCCCAACGATCACTGGAGGCATTTTCGAGGTGGGATTCCCCGATGTGATCCAGCAAATGTGGGCCTCCTATCTCACCGAGCGAGCAGGATCGCTCGATGGTCGCTTCCATTGCGTGACTCCCGAAGAGGCCGTCACCAGTCAGCGGCTTTTTGCGGCCGCTCTCAAGAGTCAAGAATCGAACTCAGTCGCCCATGTCTGACGCCGCGCGCAAGGGCGTTCTCGCCGGTGGATCCTTCATCGTTGATTTCGTCAAGATCATCAACGACTGGCCAGAGCAGGAAACACTGGCATCGATCAGTAAGGAAACCGCCAGCAACGGGGGCGGTCCTTACAACACATTGCGGGACTTGGCCGTCTTGCAGCCGTCTCTCACACTCGAAGCCTGCGGACTTCTTGGAGAAGACGCAAACGGTGACTGGATCATCGACGACTGCCGTCGCCATGGAATAGATGGAAGCCAGTTACAGCGCACCGCGGATGCCATCACTTCCTACACGGACGCGATGACGGTTTCTTCAACTGGAAAGAGGACATTCTTTCATCATCGTGGCGCGAACGCACTTCTTGGTCCCGAGCATTTTTCCTTTACCAAGACCAACTGTAAGATCTTTCACCTTGGCTATCTCATGCTCCTTGATCGTCTTGACCAAATAGATAAGAACCGGAGCTGCGGAGCCGCCGAAGTAATTCGCGCCGCTAACGAAGCCGGTCTCATCACCTCGGTGGATTGCGTGAGCACACCCGGGCCATCATTTCCCCAAGTCGTCACCGCGGCACTCCATCACGTCGACTTTCTTTTCATCAATGAGTTCGAATCCGCGCAAGTTCTGGGTCGCGACGTCCCTGCGGAACGAGAAGCAATGCTCGCCGCAGCAAGAGACCTCGGCAAGCTTGGCAGCGCACGTAGCACTGTCGTTCTCCACGCCGCCAATGGCGCGGTCGCGCTCGACAAACATGGTCGTTCGGAGGCCATCGGAGCGGCGAAGCTGCCCAAGGAGAATATCGTTGGAGCTACCGGCGCGGGAGATGCGTTCGCCGCTGGTTTTTTACTCGGTGTGCACGAAGATCTCGGCCCCGCTAATTGCCTCCGCTACGCAGTGTCCTCTGCCGCCATGTCGCTGAGCCACGCGACTCCTTCCGAAGGAATGAAATCTTTGAGCGAATGCATCGCCTTGACCGAAGAATTCGGACTCACGAGTTTCTAGAAGTGACCTCATAGACCATGGTGGGACCGCTGCAGTGATTCTTCTTTTCTCGCAAGTCGCGAGGAGGGAACATCGCCGGCCCTTTGACCGACGAAAAGCGCAGCATCGGGCCACTTCTGACCCGCATGAAATGCGGCACTCTTCCTGATCCCAAAGTGATTTCAATGCCGCCAGACTTCAAAGAATCGCTCTAACCGGCCACCATCAAATTTAGTGCCATGCAGAGTGTATGAGATAGCTACATGTACCACGCCAACCACCAGGATCACATCTTCAAGAAAGATACTCATCGAAAAAACCAGGAAGAACCCTGAACCTCAATCAGGGCGCACCTCAACGAATCGCCACATTCTCAAACCGAAGCAGCGCTCGCACCGGAAAATGATCTGACAAGTAGCGACCATCCTCGTTGTATCGGACTATTTCAGACGCCTTGATTTCAGCCGTCGCCGGAAGGACAAAAATGTGGTCGATCTTCTTCCCGGCAGTTTCACCGCGAAAACCGTGGGCCGTGCGGATGTCTTCTTTCTTTGGATTCAAAAATCGGAAGGTATCAATAAACTTCAGCTCACCCGCTGTCAGTGTAATGACTGCCCTGTTATCCTCCGCAGCATTGAAGTCGCCCATGAGTATGACGGGTTCCTCAGTTCGTTTCCTTGCCGAAATACGCTCTACGACCAGCTCCGCCGATTTCTCCCGGCTCGACTGACTCCGGTGATCCCAATGCGTATTGTAAACATAAATTCCTTTCTTGGATTTCTTATCGTGGAACCGGGCCCATGTACAAATGCGCGTGATTCCGTTCCCCCACGACTTAGAAGCCACGACCTCAGGCGTGTCGCTTAACCAGAATGTCCCGCAGTCCGTGTTGTCGATTTCAAAACGATCACGCTTGTAGAGAATCGTGCAGTGCTCACCGGCACTTTTCCCGTCGTCTCTTCCCACTCCAAACTCTTGATATTCCGGAATTGCCTTGCGAGTGTCATCAATTTGATGACGCAGCGCCTCCTGCAACCCGATGATATCAGGGGAATTCCGTTTCAGCCACTGTCCAACCATTTCTTTCCTCATCGGCCACGCTTCCTTCCCGTCCCGAGGAGTATCGAATCGGATGTTAAACGTCAGCACATCGATATCCGCGGGCCCTACGAAAGCGTGTAAAACAGAAATCGAAAGACTAACGAAAATCGTTATTCTCAAAAAGCTCTTCATACTTACTCGACAACTCTTATTACACGCTTTCCGCGATGAGTACGGCCATAAGCATCCGTCGCCTCAATGTCTATCACGTGAGCTCCCGGACCAATCCCCGAGGGAAGACTCCCCTTCCATAAGTGAGAGGACGAGACGGGCGCGTTGAGTTGTCTCTTGTTATCAGGATCCAACTCTATCTCCCGTTTCCGCACTGCGGCATAGTAGGGATCGGACTCGAAGACTTGTTGCAACGTGACCCACTCACCTTCACTGCCGACGTTCATCTTCACCTCCGACTTCTCGGAGCCATTGAACACATTCACATAGACCTCAGTGCCTTGAATCTCAGTAACTGTGATCTCGTCAGGAGCAAAAATATTGAGCTGATATTCCGCAGGTTGCCGCGCGGCCTTGAAATCAAGGGTATGAGTGACTCCGTCGAAGGTAATGATAGAGTATCCGTTCGGGGCGCCGTCACGCATCGTCGAGTGTGGGATTCCCGTTTCGTCTTTCATCCCCTTCCACCACGTTCCGGAAACGGTAACGTTCACGATGTGATGATGGGGCGTCTTCCCGCGCCAGCCGTCGTCGGCATCGAGATACTGATGCGCGTGCCAATGGGTATGACCGGAAATCGACATCGTGTAGGGGCGATCTTCAATCAACCGGAAGAGTTTCTCATGGTCATGCATCGTCGTCAGCGGAATGTGCATGAGGAGACAAACCAGTTTTTCTTCCGGGACGAGCGCGAGGTCATTCTTCACGAATTCGAATTGCTCCTCATACATACCGCCACGGTAGCCCCGTCTCGCCCGGCGATGCCCGTCCGTGGGATTGTAGGCCCAGTCGATGTTGTCGAGGACGATGAAATGCACGGGGCCATAGTCGAAGCTGTAGTAATTCGGGCCAAAAAACCGGTGAAAAGTCTCGTCGGAATCCGCGTCGTTGGGCGAATCGAAATTCAGGTCGTGGTTGCCGATGACGTTGAACCACGGAATACCGATGAGCGCGACGTCCGCGTTGGATTTCGGATAGAGGTCGAGCTGATCACCAACAATATCTCCCAAGGTTACCCCGAACCGTGCGTCCGTGCCGATCAGTTCGGCCAGCACATCGTGCTTGATGAATTCGAGTTGCTCTAGCGAGTTTGCCTGCGGATCTCCGAAAAAGATGGCTTTGAACTGATCCGGTTCGTCTGCCTTGTGCAGCGGAAAATCAATGGAGGCGGGCAGCGGACCGGTCGGGTCAACCCCCTTGAAGCGGAAGTTCGGCGGCGATCCCTTCGGCTTGTGGATGTAGTAGAATTGCGGCAGCTGATCCTCGTTGACCGGCGGCATCCATCCCCGCGGTTTGATCACAAAGAAAATCGTGTCGTCGTCATAGGGCAACTCCCAGCGGCCCTCTTCATCCGTTTCCACAATCTCACGTTGATTGGAAACAGCGACACCTGCGACGCCCAATTCACCTTCGTCACGGACTCCGTTTTCATTCGCATCGTGATAAACCAACCCTCGTGCGACCTCTGCGTAAATCCTCGTGAATCCAAAAAAGAGAATCGCAATAGTGAGGCCGAGGATCTTCCATCTCATGATCGCGATTCTAAGCAACCAGATTCATCGCACAAGGAAATTAAGGCGTCCCTTTCGGTGCTTTCGGTGGCTGCTTTTTCCTTGGAATGAATTCCAGGGAAGACGCCCCAAACGAATCAAGATCCGGTTTCGCCGTTTTAACTCCGTCTTCCGGAACTTCCAGCCCCGCAGACCATACAATGCCATTCAGGATGAAGCGGCGAAGGTCTTCCAGTAACCAGTTCTTGTAGAAGTGCAGCATGACAATCCCGAAACCACGCCCGCCATCTTCGCGATCAATTCCCCATGCGACCACCTCTTTCTTCGGATCCTCAGGCGGTAACATCGACGTGGCGAAAGCCGTGACATTGGGTCCGAGTTCGCCGCCATGCTCTCCAAAATAATTCTGGATATAGGGCTCGTCCGTGAACACAAACTCATTCCATCCGCGGCTGACGGGATGCTCCGGTGCAGCGGGGGTGATGGTGGCGTCGTGAAAGACCTTAGCCACCGATTGATGATGCGGGCAGCTCTTGTGGGCAAAGTAGCCACCCATCCAACGCAAGAGCGGGTGCTCACCCTTCGGGGAAACGTCCTCGCCGAAAAGCCCCGTCGCGTAATGAATACAAACGATCCCGCAACCCCGCGCCATCATGCCCTCCAAGTCCGCGAGATTCTGATCTGCATTCGGAAATCGATTCGGAGGAAAACCATCTCCCAAGAAAACGACCGTCGACGCCGCGTCCTGAAGTTCCTTACCCGGCCATTCCTCAACGACATCCGCTTCAATGCCCGGAAGGTTCTCCATGTTTTCGAGGCAATGAGCCAAAAGACGGCCATCCGCCGCGCATTCATGAACACCAGGCGGATGATCGGTCGGCCCGACAACGATGAGAACTCTGGCATCGTTGCCGGAAACCGCCGACGAAAGAAGCATCGCAGCAACAGAAATCAGGAGAGCCAGCTTCTTCGTGATGCAGTCGCGGCTCATTGCAAAACAGACTTCGCGGACAACTCTAAATCAATTTCGTCGTTCCCGGAGCCGCTGGCGGGTCAACTTCGAGATCGCCGAATTCATACTTTTCTGGACTGAGGTCGAGTTGGGACTTTTGCATGACCCACTCCCACTTCATCGTGCGACCAGTGTAGGCGCACATGCGACCGCCGATCGCGCTCAGCGTACTTCGGGCAACCTGCTCGCCTTCGTTAATCGCGGCACCGTCACGAATGCTCTTGATAAGGTTGGCATGTTCCTGAACATACGGATCCACATTCGGTCCGTCGTACTTATAGGTATTTTCTCCGAAGATCTCGCCTTGGCCGCCGTTGAGATACACTTGGCCCTTGGTTCCGACCAACCGTTCGGCGATGTAACCCGTGGCATTCGTTTGCTGACGGCACATGCTGGAGACCCTGACACCATTGGGAAACTCAAACTCGGTGGCAAAGTGATCGTAACCGTTTCCATACTGCGGTTGAACCCGCTCCTGGCGGCCACCCACACCCTGTACCATCACCGGATCGGCGCCGATTGCCCAGTGCATGATGTCGATGTTGTGGACGTGCTGTTCGCAAATGTGATCCCCGGAAAGCCAGACGTGAAAGAGCCAGTTACGGCATTGATACTCCATGTCCGACCACTCGCCCGCCTGGTATTTGTCCCAGTACTTCTTCGCATCGGCGACCCAGAGCGGCCCCATGTTCCAGTAACACTGACCGGCGACAATTTCACCGATGGCACCATCCTGCACGCGCTTGATGATATCTAGGCAGTGGTTCTGGTGACGGCGCTGAGTGCCCGCGACTACTGA
>JBCCWV010000199.1:0-9074 GCA_039192745.1 Verrucomicrobiota bacterium
CAAGTTCGATCCTATCTCGATTCAGGATTACTACTCAATGAGTGCCGTCTTCCAAGGAGTGGAATTCGGCGGACGTCGTCCGGAATTGGCAAAGGACCACCCTCGTCAACAGCGGGCGCTCAAGATCTGGCCCAAGATGAACCAAGAGCGTGAGACCTTGCGCAACGGTGTCGGCCAATGGCTTGAAGATTGGGGCGGCTATCATGACTTCAACTTCCCCACGACAAAGACCGGAGCGCTTCGGGTCGAGTTCGTGAAGGGCAACGTCGGGGTCGACGAATTGGATGTTTACGGTCCGACCGAGAAGAACAAGAATCTCGCGCGAGCATCATTCGGCACAAAGCTGAAGACTGATCCGGAATTGACAAAGAAGGGGCACGATTTGTGGAAAGCTAACGATGGGCAGTTCGGCACGATGGCTTGGCGGACGCAAGCGCCAAAGGGCTCCGACAAGAAGGCCTGGGTGGAAATCCACTTCCCATCCGAGCAGGAGGTGAACCGATTCCGGTTCTCGGCAAACCGCGAATACTATTTCGAAACCGACTATCTCAATATCAACTCGCCGTTCCTTCCTGGGTTCAAGGTTTCTGCGTTACAGGAAGACGGAACTTGGAAAGAAGTCGGCAAGACTAATTGGTCGAAGTCATTGATCGATCGCAATCCGGAACTCAAGGCAGCTCATGAGCGCCTGCAGGATCATATCGCATCGATGTCCGAAGAAGGACCTCGGCACAGTTTCGTCGGGCGTTTCGTCGAGCCGGAGACGACTTACGTTCTGCATCGCGGCAGTCCTGAAAATCCTCGGGACGAAGTGGTGCCGGGTGCGCCGCTTGCTTTGAACGGTATCTTAGGTCTGCCGGGCGATGCGCCGGAGCCAGACCGCCGTGTCGCTTTTGCCGATTGGATGACGGAGCCATCCAACCCGCTCACGGCGAGGGTGATGGTGAACCGCATTTGGCACCACATTTTCGGAATGGGGATCGTCCCCACACCAAGTGATTTTGGTCGCGCCGGAGCACCGCCCTCTCATCCGCAATTGCTCGACTGGCTCGCAGCGGAGTTCGTGGAGCCGACGATGAGTGAAGGTTCGTCGTGGTCGATGAAGGATATGATTCGTCTTATTGTTCTTTCCGACGCGTTCCAGCGGTCGAGCTTGCCGACCGAGAAGGGAATGGCGGTTGATGCGGGAAGTTCGCTTTTGTGGCGGTTCCCGCCGAAGCGAGTAGCGGCGGAAGTGATTCGCGATGGAGTCTTGCAAGCCTCCGATAAGTTGGATCGCACTATTGGAGGGCGCAGTTATCGCATTCATAACGTGAAGAAGACCTATGCGCAGTGGGAAGTGGTCGATAATCATGGAGAAGAAACCTGGCGTCGCATGATCTACCAGGAGCGCATGCGACGGGTGGATGACAAAATCTTCACCGCCTTCGATTTCCCCGATTGCGGCCAAATCCGCGCCCAGCGGCCTATTTCCACGACGCCGCTTCAGGCTTTGAACCTGATGAACAGCGACTTCGTGGTCACGCAGTCGGAAAAGGTGGCGAAGCGGGCTAAGGCTGAGACTGGAGACAACCTAAAAGCGGCGGTTCGACGTTGTTTCGAACTGCTACTCACGCGTCATCCCGAGCCCGGTGAGTTTTCCGCTGCCGTCGAAGTAGCCAAGGTAAGTGGGCTCGAAGTTGTGTGCCGTAGTCTCATTAACTCTAACGAATTCGCTTTCCTGCCGTGAGGAATCTTCGATCCAGTTTCGTTGGTTGCTTGCTACTTCTGCTCTCGCCGTCTGGTGCGCTGACCAAGGAGAAGCCAAATATTTTATTCATCGCCATCGATGACTTGCGGCCGGAGTTGGGTTGTTACGGCTCGCCGATCGCGAAGAGTCCACACATGGACAAATTGGCTTCCGAAGGGCTTCTTTTTCGTCATGCTTACTGCCAAGAGGCTATCTGCCATCCTTCTCGCACGAGTCTTCTCACCGGAACGCGGCCGAGCACTAACGGCGTCACGCATAACTATGTCGAGATGAGGGAGCTCCAGCCGGATATTCTGACCCTTCCCCAGCACTTTGCGGCGAATGGTTATGACACGGTTTACTCGGGAAAGATTTTTCACGGTAAGTGGAGGGATGAGGAGCATTCTTGGAATCGGAAGCCTTCTTACAACCGTGTGAAAGTAGAGCGGCCGCGGTCACCGTATGCGCTATCGGAGAATCAGGAGATACGCGAGAAAAATTTTGCTGCAATGGTGGAGAAATACGGAGACGCGGCGCGACGAGGTCTCGGCAATGGGCCGGCCTATGAATGTGCGGATGTCCCTGACCACGCCTATCTCGATGGCTATTCCACTGAGGTCGCCATCGCCACGATGAAGCATATGGCCGAAGAGGGAGAGAAGCCGTTTTTCATGGCGTTGGGTTTTACCAAGCCGCATCTAAATTGGATCGCTCCCAAGAAATACTGGGATCTATATAATCCCGACGAGATCGAACTAGCAAATCAAACTGAGGGACCTGAAGACGGGGCTGCGATCGGGTTGCATCCATCGTTTGAGTTGCGAGTCCGTGCGGGAATCCCCAAATATGGCCCGATTGGCGATAACTTATCGCGCACCTTGCTGCATGCCTATTATGCCTGTGTCAGTTATGTGGATGCTCAGATCGGCAAAGCGGTTGCCGCGCTCGAGGAAATGGGAGTTCGCGATAACACAGTGATCGTCATCTGGGGTGACCACGGCTGGCATCTGGGAGAGATGGGAACATGGGGCAAAGCGACGAACTATGAAGTCGCGACTCGTGTACCATTCATGATTTGGACACCGGATATGGAGACGCGCGGGGAAGGGACGGATTCCCTCGTCGAGTTACTCGATATCTTCCCGACTCTTTGCGATCTTGCTGGTATTCCGACCCCCGACCAAGTCGAGGGAAGAAGTCTTGTTCCCTTGCTGCATGACCCCTCCGTCGAGATCAAGGACGTTGCCGTGAGTCAGTTTCCGTCTCCTGCCTTGCGCGAATGGGCGGCTAATCCGCTTTCGCCCGAGATGCGGGAAACGTTCTTTGGGCCGCTTATCCAGGATGTAGAAGATCGCATTATTCGTCAACAGGGTGAAAAATGGGACCGCGACCTTTTCGAGAATCACCTCATGGGATATGCCGTGCGGTCGAGTCGCCATCGTCTCGTTCTTTGGAGAGACGATCGTGATCCGAGTGCCGAGCCGGTATTCGTCGAACTCTTCGACCACCAAAAGGATCCTAACGAAACCAAGAATATTGCTGCAGAAAACGAAACAGTCGTGAAGCGGCTGACGAAGAAATTAAACGACGTCCTTTCATCATGAACACATCGGAAAACCTGTCACCAGTAGGAAAACGCCTTCTTGATCGCCGCCATTTCATGCGCAACACGGGCTTCACGCTCGGCGGGCTTGGACTGGCCAGTCTTCTTTCTCAGGAGGGTCTGCTCGCCTCGGACAATCCCGCAGAGTTCAGTGGTAAGACGCCAATTAGGCCCGACGTCAATCCGGATCGTCCCTACGCGCCGCGGCAACCACATTTCGATGCACCGGCGAAACAGGTTTTGGTCATCTATTGTCCGGGAGCAGTGAGCCATGTCGATACTTTCGACTACAAGCCGGACCTTGCGAAGTTTCATGGGCAAAAACCCCCCGGCATTCCGGCCGTGACCTTCGAAGGGCCGACCGGGAACATTGCGAAGCCGTTCTGGGAATTCAAACCTCGCGGGGAAAGCGGGAAGATGGTTTCCGAGTTGCTTCCGAACATGGCTGAGCTCGTGGACGACTTTAGCTTTTTCCACGCACTGCACACGCAAACGAGCGCCCACCCGCAGGGAGAAAATTTCTTCAACACCGGCTTCACGATGGAGGGATTTCCCTCGTTCGGGGCTTGGGTGACTTATGCGCTCGGTTCAGAGTGCGAGGACTTGCCAGCCTATGTGGCGATCAATGATCCTCGAGGACTCGCTCGTTCCGGGAAAAACAATTTTGGAAACGGCTTTCTCCCTGCCGCCTTCCAGGGAACGGACTTCAATGCGAAAAACCCACCTGCCAATCTCGTTCGTCCGCCGTCTTACACGGCGAAGGATGATCGCAAAACGATTGACCTTTTGAAGCGCCTCAACGGGAGCCATCTTGAACGTTACCCCGGAGATGCCAACCTCGCCGCCCGCATCGCGAGCTACGAGCTGGCCGGCCAGATGCAGATGTCCGTGCCTGACATCATGAATCTCCAAAGTGAGCCGACGTCCATTCTTCGCGAGTATGGCACGGATACGGGGACGGAGTTGAAGCGTGAGTATGCCAAGAACTGCATCCTTGCCCGCCGCTTGATCGAGAAGGGTGTTCGCGTCGTGCAACTCTTCAACGGCAGTGATCCTTCAGGGGGTAACGGCATCACGAATTGGGATTCTCATTCCAACATCAAGGAAACCCACGCCATGCAGGCCGAAATCATGGACCAGCCGACGGCGGCCCTCATCGCAGACATGAAGCGTCGCGGATTGCTGGAGAACACTCTCATCGTTTGGTGCACCGAATTCGGTCGCATGCCCTTCCTGCAGGGCAATGGGACCGGTCGTGATCACAACCCCGAGTCCTTCACCTGCTTCCTTGCGGGCGCAGGGGTGAAACGGGGATTCAGCTACGGTGAAAGCGATAACTTCGGCTTCAAGGCCGCGGTGGATCCGACCACGATCTATGATTTCAACGCGACCATCCTGCATCTCATGGGACTCGACCACGAACGTTTGAGCTTCTATCACAATGGCCTCGAACGTCGGCTTACGAACGTTCACGGTCATGTTGTGAAGGATGTGTTGGCCTAGGTCACTGGATCGTTTGCAGCAGCTCAATCCGCTTCTCTTTCATCAACGACACCTCCGGCAACCCGGACTTCAAGAGACATCACCATCTAATACCGATCCCTTGCCGTTTCGACTTGCCTCATTTCGGCGTATTTTTGGCTGCGCCCAAAAGAAGGCGTGGAGTCCACGATTCCTTTCGTCAAGCCTATGGTTGGCCAATCATGATGAGATGAACTAAGCCGCGTATTCGTAGTCGATGGGAAGGTGTTTTGCGATGATCTCGTAAAGTTCCTCGTGTTTAAATGGCTTGGGGAGGAAGTCGATGCAACCTGCTTCGTAGGCAGCTTGGCGGCTGTCTTCGAGGGCGTGGGCGGTGAGGGAAATGATGATGGGCTTGTCGTTATCGCCTTCGGATTCGTTGACGATGGCTTGCGTGGCTTCGTTGCCATTCATGACCGGCATTTCCTGGTCCATGAAGATGAGATGGGGCCGCCAGTCCCGCCATTTTTCGACAGCCATTTCGCCGTTCTCGGCTTCTCCAACGGTGATGCCGATCTTTTTGAGGATCGTGGAGAGGAGAATGCGGTTGGCGGGTTGGTCTTCGGCAATGAGGATGCGGATTTCATCTTCTTCGGAGGAGAAACCGGAGACCTTGGTGGCGTCCGCGACCAGCGGTAATTCTGTTGGAGCTATCTCCAGTTCTTCGCTCGCTGTTTCGCATTCAATGAAGAAGGAGAAGGTAGTGCCTTTGCCGGGGGAACTTTGCACGGAGATTTCGCCGCCCAACAGTTCAACAAAACTTTTCGTGATGGGGAGGCCGAGTCCTGTGCCTTCCCGAGCTTTCTTGCCGGAGTCGGTCTGACCGAACTTTTCAAAGAGGCGGGGCAGTTGTTCGCCGGATACACCGACGCCCGTGTCTTCAACTTCAAAGTGAAGTCGCGTTTGGGATGGATTGTCCGTGGAGGATTCGCTTCGAGCGCGCACGGTGATGGATCCCTTCTCTGTGAATTTGATGGAGTTGCTCAAGAGATTGACGATGATTTGACGGAGCTTTGCGCGGTCGGAATTTATCGTTTTTGGGACGGAGGGGTCGATCTCGAGAATCAGTTGGAGTCCTGCTTCCTGGGCTTTCATGCCAAGCATGTTCTCGATGGTCTTGAAGAGCGCAGAGAGGTCAAAGGTGGCGACATTGAGTTCGGCGCTTCCCGCTTCGATTTTTGCCATGTCGAGGACATCGTTGATGACTTCGAGGAGGTGTTCGCCGCTTCCGTTGATGATTCGGAGTGTGTCCCGCTGGTTGTTGCTCAAGTTCTCGTCTCTTTCAAGAAGCTGGCTGAAGCCGAGGATGGCGTTGAGCGGGGTGCGTAATTCGTGTGTCATCTTCGCGAGGAATTCGGACTTCGTCTGGTTGGCGATTTCCGCGGCTTCGCGTGCTTCGGCGAGTTCTTTCTTTTGGCGGCGGTCCTCGCGAATGAGTTGTTCGTTGGCGATCGCGGCTCCGAGTTGGCTGCCAATGGTTTCGATGAGACGGATGTCTTCGTCCGGCCAATCGACATTTTTCTCGCAGTGAAGGAGGATGAGGATGCCGTTGGGTTCACCTTGATAGGTTGTCCGCACGGCGAGGAGGGACTTGACGCCGACTTGGGAGAGGGCGTTGAGGGTGGAGTCCGAACCGGTCGTGGCAGAAAGATCGGCGATGGCGTGGGGGCGGGTCGATTCGAGGACCTTTTCGATGAGAGGATTGTCCGGGGGAATGCGGCTCATGTTCGCGGAGGGGGGGATGCCGTTTTCCGCGGAGTCGAGGAGGACGAGCATCGGCTCGGGGCTGTGAACGAATTCGTGGATGGCGCAATAGGTGGTTCCGAAGTGGGACTGAATTTGCGCAAGAACGGAGTCGAACGGGTTTGCCATGCTGGGTTCGTTCCGCATTTCCTCGGAGGTTCTTTGAAGAAGCATGGAACGGCTCACCTCGGTGGCGAGGTTCGCCTCGGTCTGGCTCAGTTGGATTTCCAGTTTTTGTTGTTGTTGACGGGCTTTGCGGATGCGGGAAATGACGACAAGACGGAAGACGACGCCGGTGAGGGAGAGTATTCCGAGGGCGAAGAGGGCTCGGGCCCACGCGGTGGCATACCAGGGAGGAGCAATGAAAAGGGAGAGGTGGCGTGAACCGGAATTCCACGTTCTTCCGTCGTGTGAGGATTGAATCTCAAGTGTGTATTCTCCGGGACGCAGGCCTGAGAAGCTTGCCTTGTTGGTCGCCGCGAGTTTTGTCCACGTGGATTCCAGCGGACTAAGCCGGTAACGGAAAAGAATGTCCTTTGGCCCGAAATCCAGACTCGCAAAGGAAAGGGTGATGCCACGGTTTCCGTCGAATGGAAGTTGTAACCGGCTGGTGGCCGCGATGGAATCCTGAAGAATGCCGTCGTTTTGTCCGGGATGGACGCGCTTTCCGTTGATTTCCATGCTGGCAATCACAGGGGGACTGGTTGCGCGTTCGACGGGAAGTTTTGCGATGTCGATGATGTTCATTCCACGGGGGCCGCCGAAATAGAGTCGACCGTTGCTGTCGGCGAAGGATGCACGCGGGTGGAAAACGTTGGATTGTAATCCGTCGTGATGACTGAAGACCCTGAATTGACCGGTGAAGGGATCGAAGCGCGCGAGGCCCTGACCTGTGCTCACCCAGACGTGGTGTTTCTGATCGATTTCAATCCCATGGATTTGGTTGTGCGGTAGCAGACTATTCTCTTTCGTGAACGAGCGGAGCTCGCTGGAGTCGAGATTGTATGCGAAGAGGCCGGCGCCGCGGGTGCCGATCCACAGGGTTCCTTTTCGGTCGTCCCGGATGACCGTGGCCGTTGCGGGAAGTTGGACAGGACTGGAGAGGTTCTTGGCCTGTGGCGAATCTTCATCCGGCTCGAAAGAGCGGAAAGTGCCGTCGGAACCGGCCACCCAAAGCCGACCGTCTTGATCCAAGTGGAGGTCATGTATCGTGCCATCGTTGAACAAGGTCCGGGAGGTGTCATCGCTTCCGGTGATTCTTGAGAATGTCGCGAGATTCGGATCGAACAAGGCAAGTCCATGGCTGTGTGTCGCGACCCAAACTCGATCATGCCGGTCAACGACGACATCGGTTACATGATCGCCGGGCAAAGTGAGGGGGTGGTCTTCTTCGTGGCGGAACTCGAGAAATTCGCCGCGTTCGGGATCGATGCGGACAAGGCCCGCTCCGTGTGTGCCCACCCAAAGAAAGCCGTCGCGGGTTTCCGTGATCGAAGTGATGGCGCGCTTGCGCACGGCAGAGCTATCGGGAGCAACGAGCTTGCGGAATCCGCTGTAGACTGAATTGCTGACGTTCAAGCCATCCTCAACTGCGACCCAGAATCGGCCGGATGAGTCCTGGAAAATGGCGTGGACGGAGTCGTGGCTGAGCGTCGATGGTGCTCCCGCCCGGTGCTGGACGCGCTCGAAGAAATGCTGATTTAGTGGGACGCGGCTGGCACCGCCGTGGCCTCCGATCCAGAGGATTCGGGAGTTGTCCTCATACAATGTCCATATGTCGTTGCTCGGGAGGCTCCGCTGGTCGTCGAAGTCACCATGGTAGTTGAAGAAGCGGTCGGTGGAGGGGAAATAACGGCTGACTCCGTTTCTCGTGCCAAACCATAGACCACCGAGGCTGTCGCGGAGGATTGCTGTCGCATCGACCGAAGGGAATGACGCGTCGTCCTCGGGATCGGGCAGGAACTGTTCGGTGGTCGTGAAGTTTTGGTCGAGAGAGAAAAGGCCGTCTCCTTCGGTGGCTACCCAAATGCGATCATCGGTAGAGAGGACGGATCGGATGGGAACCTTTGTCTCCCAAACTTTGGAAAGACCGGACGGACCGTCACGATGAAGAAACAGTTGCCCGTCCGAAGTTCCCACGAGCAAAGATGATCCTGCATGGCTGGCGATGGAAGTCACCGGAGGAAAATCCTCAGGGGTGAGGCGGGCGAGCGAAGTATTCCGCGGATCGAACTGAAAGAGTCCGGTCTTTGTTCCGATCCATATTTTTTGGTCGTGACCAACAAGGAGGCATTCGACGGTTTCATCCTCGAGGAGCGAGGCGGCTCCGTCGTGGGTCGAGTGGCGCGTTATTGTTTGACCGACGGGATCGAATTCGGCGAGTCCGCCGTCGACGAGGCCGAGCCAGATTTTCCCGCTGGCGGAAGCGGCAGCCGTTCGAACGGTTGGCAGGTGAAGAGACGCCGGGGTGTCCTTAAC
>JBCCWV010000200.1:0-8896 GCA_039192745.1 Verrucomicrobiota bacterium
CCTTCGATATCAACATAAATGAGGCGACCTTCATGCCAGAGCGGGCCTTCGCCCCAGAGAGATTTTCGCGTGCCAATCGGTTCGGGAATCATAGATGATTTTTGATTGCTGATTTTGGATTGAAAAACAATCAAAAATCCCTCCCTCCCTACCTCGCTCCCTTCTTGAACCTGAGAATCCCCATGGCGATTCCCTCGGCAATGCGTTGGCGGTAGTCTGGATCGAGGCTTTTGCGGCGGTCGGTCGAGTTGGAGACAAACCCGCATTCAACGAGAATCGAAGGTCGTTTGTTATGCCGAAGGACGTGGTAGGTGCCGTGCTTTACGCCGCGATCAGCTTGCCGTGTCTTGTAGAGCATCGCCGATTGGACAAAACGAGCGAGGTAGTAGCTGTCGCGGTTACTGCTGTAGTAGAATGTCTCAAGGCCTTTGGCACCACTGCGCGGCGCGGAGTTGAAGTGGATACTGACAAAGATCGCATTGCGACTGGAATTGGAAACGCGCACCCGGGACGACAACGGAATGAAATTGTCGCGCTCTCGCGTGAAGGTCGTGCGGATCCCCTGTTCGCGAAGAATGACATCGACCCGCCGGGCAACATCGAACGCGAGATGCTTTTCAAAAGTATAGCCACTCCTTGCGCCGGAATCATGACCGCCGTGACCGGGGTCGAGCACCACTCTCGAGAAGGCAAGCGAGTCCGCGGCGAAGAGGCCACACACTAAAAACGTGACCAAGAGAAAAACCGTTCGCATCGGGGGACGAAAGCCGGGAATTCGCGTCCGGCAAGCCCCGCTTCTCAGAATTTCGGCAATCCCGGAGGCCGCTCGGATGCTTGACGCACCACGTTGCTGCCCGCATCCTTCTCCATGACGGCCCGCTTCGCCGGGTCATCCGGCATACCGCCTTCCACGCGCACCCCACCCACTTGATTCACTTTCAAGATCGGCTTGCTGCGCTGACTGTCGCGGTAAACTTCCTGTTTCAACACATTGCCATCCCCGTCTATCACCGTGTGCGCATAGGCTTTCGGCGCGCCCATGTGCAAAACATGGAGGTTGTTCTCGCCGTCGAGCGTCACCTGCGGTTCGTCGATGTTCACCAGCTTCCCGATCGAGTAAGTCGAAAGAACGCGGCGTTGATCCTGATCGCGAACGCGCACGTAAAGCTCGGACGTCGAACCCGTGCGGTGGGTGATCAATGAATACTCGCGCAAGTTCGCGCCCCCGGTGGAAAAATTGCGCTGCCCATATCCTTGATGCCACACCTTTGTGCCACTTGTGATGTTGATCTTCTTTTCGTTCGACGAATGGAAGCTCTGAAAGCTCGGGAGGTAAACGGATCCTCGAACGCGGTAAGTCCCGTAATCGCCAATCTGGAAGATCGAATTCAACATCACCGTCTTCTGATAAGTTTCACCCTCGCGGATGAGGACCGGCTTGAACGTCGGCATTTTGCGAGCGGGCGCGACGAGTTCGTGATCGCGCTCGATGTGAAAGCTCAGCCAGTTGGTTTTATTCGGACCGGCAAGAACCACGTCCTGCCCCGCTCGGTTCAAGACCGTCACCGTCACCGGAACCGGCTCGTAAGCGATGAAAACATTTTTCTCGAACTGCAGATCGACGATCAATTGAGCGTGCGCCACCGGCGCAGCGAGAAACGCGACTGCGGAAAACAGGACGGCAAAAATCCGGTGTTTCATGGGTCTGTGTGTTGGGGATCTATCTGACAACCTCGGCCCTCCGAAGCGTAAGAGCTTCCAACGCGGGCCATGCTGGCGGGTTCAAACGGGATGGGTCCGCAAAATAACAAAACTTTCGCCATTCCGCCAATACGAATCGAAACCGGCCCTTCTTTCCCGTTTTTGCCTATTTTTCAGGCGGCTTTTCCTCGTCGGCGACTCCCAGTTCCTCCTCCGCCTCCTCGCCAAATTCCTCCACCAAAGCCGCACGGTAGTCCGCCACTTTCCGGTCGAATTCGCCGATCACATCCATCGCCTTGTCCCGCGAAGTCACAAGCCCGATCGCCAGATATTGCCCGATTGCCAACCCGTAGCAGACCCAGCCCACCGTCCACGACGTTTCCCCATACTCACCGCCAAAGATGGCCGCCATGATCGCGAAGACCGGCGACGAGCGGTTGATGTGCTGGCAAAAAAGCCCCTTCAAAAACTCCCACTTCCGTCGCCACAACTCACCAAACATCTTCTTGCCCGGCTTAATCTTCGGCGGCCCCGGATGGATAATCGCGAACAACTCCTGGTCCGGCATCGCCTCGATCACGCCGACGGCCAGCAGCAAGCGAAACAAAACGGCAATCCACGCCTGATCTCCCTGCAAGTCGAGCGGCACCCAACCGAACAACACCTGCTCCATATTCGCCGTCGCCACCAGCAACATCAACGACGTACGAAACCACTGCTCAAGATCCTTCTCCAACTCCGCATCCAACCGATCCAACCGCGCCACCTTCGTCAGAAAAATCCGGAACAAAGGAATCGCAATCACCCCCACAAAGAACCGCGTCAACGGTCTCAGGACCGGACGGATGACCGCGTTGTTGAGGAGTTGAGGGATCATTTTCGGAGGCTATGGAACCACGAAAGGACGCGAAATTTCGCGAAAGGGCTTAGACGATTTTAGTCGCTTCTATCACTTTCAATATCTGTCGTGGAATCTCTTGGAACGATAGCATCCCCACCAATGGGCAACACAATTGTTGGTCCTCGAAGAAGGTAACTCTTGTATCCAATGGAAGCATTCCCAACGAGGATGATCCTATCCTCTTCGACTCGGATTTCGCCAGCGGCTCCAATTCTCGGAGTCTTCCTTCTGTTAAACTTGCTGACAGGTTCGAGTTCGATTGCGACAGATCCAAAGAACTCATTACCTTCGCGACGGTCGGCGAGTATTTTCACACCATCTTGCGCATACTCTACCGGTGCAGAATCTCGAATCGGTTCCACTTCAAACTTTGAAGTGGCAACAACAGGGCTGAGCGGAACACTCTCCACCTTCTCACCATCCACTTGAGAACTCCGGCAGCCAGCAAAAACAAAAACAATCAGCAGCAAAATTCCTCGCTTCATCCTCCTGCCAGCGAACCAGTAGCCACCCGCCAACGCAACAAATTCCCCAACAAAACTTTCGCGCCTTTTCGCGTCTTTTCGTGGTTCCCAATCAGCCGAGCTTCTTCGCCCAGCGCTTCAATTGCTTCGTCACATTCGACCCCGACGGCGCACCGACAGCAGTCCGGGCTTTCAGCGACGCGGTCACATCGAAAAGCGAGAAAACGCCCTCTTCGAAGGCCTTCGAGAATCGCTGCAACTGCTTGAGGGTCAAATCAGGATAAGGCACGCCGGTCGCGACGCAGTGGGCGGTGAGTTTGCCGACGACTTCATGCGCTTCGCGAAACGGAACCCCGCGCAGAACGAGGTAATCCGCGATGTCTGTCGCCAGCAAAAACGGGTCCGCGGCTGCCTCCGAGGTCTTCATCGAATTCACCTCCATGCCCTCGATCATCTCCGCGAAAACGGCGAGCGCCATGTGGATCGTGTCGATGGAATCGAAGAGCGGTTCCTTATCTTCTTGAAGGTCGCGGTTGTAGGTCATGGGCAACCCCTTCAGGGTTGTCATCAGACTAACAAAATTACCAAGAAGCCGCCCCGACTTCCCGCGCGTCAGCTCGGCCATGTCAGGATTCTTTTTCTGCGGCATGAGACTGGAACCCGTCGTGTGCGCGTCGCCAAGCGTGACGAACGAAAACTCGCTGCTCGCCCAAAGGATGATGTCCTCACTCAAACGCGAGAGATGCGCACCAGTCAGCGCAAGGGCAAAGAGCAGCTCCGCGATGAAGTCCCGGTCGCTCACCGCGTCCATGCTGTTTTGACTAACACTGTCAAATTCCAGCCGCTCCGCGACCAACTTCCGGTCGAGGGCAATCGTGCTCCCGGCGATGGCGCCGGACCCGAGCGGCAGAACATTCAAGCGCTTCCGGCAATCAGCGATCCGCGCCGCGTCACGTTCGAGCATTTCCACGTACGCAAGAAGATGGTGCGCGAAGTAAACCGGCTGAGCTCGTTGCAGATGGGTGTAGCCGGGAAGGACGGCTTCACGATATTTCGACCCACTGTCCACCAACGACTTCTGCAACGTCCGCAGCTTCTCTGTGATCGCATCGCATTCTTCCCGGCAGTAAAGCCGCACGTCCGTCGAGACCTGGTCATTCCGGCTCCGCGCCGTGTGCAACTTCGCGCCCGCCGCGCCGATGCGTTTCGTCAGCGCGGACTCGATATTCATGTGGATGTCCTCAAGCGACGTCTGGAACTCAAAGGTGCCGGCATCGATCTCCTTTTCGATCTCGCGCAGACCTTTCCGGATCGCGTTGAACTCCGTCTTCTTCAACACCCCGGCTGCCGTCAACGCCTCTGCATGCGCGATCGACCCGCGGATATCGTGACGGTAGAGCCGCCAGTCATACGACACGGATTCCCCGTATCTCTGAACGAGATCAGTCTGTTCGGCGGCGAATCTTCCTTTCCACATGGTCCGCGTTCTTTACACCAAATCTCCGATTTCCGCCTGCGCCTTTTCCTCTTTAGGTGGCCTACAAGCGGAGCGCCCCAAATGTGCTAGTCTTCGCGCATAATCGACGACCTCTTCCAGACTTCGCCCCACCTCTTCATCACCGGCACGGGAACCAATGTCGGGAAAACCTACGTCACGCGCCTTCTCCTCGAGGCCCTTGGGAGGGATCGTCGCTCGGCTTGCGGATTCAAACCCATCTCCTGCGGCGACCGGCTCGATGCGCAAATTCTCCTCGAAGGCGCACAGCCCCATCCCCCGGACGGCGGCATCGACGCGATCAATCCCGTCCACCTCAAAACTCCCGCCGCCCCATACGCCGCCTGTCTCATCGAAAACCGCACCATCGATTTCGACGCCATCGACACTGCATTCAACTCACTATGCGCCGAATACGACCACGTCCTCGTCGAAGGCGCCGGCGGTTGGGAAGTTCCCCTAACAGACACAGAAACATTCGCCGATTTCGCGGCCCGTCTTGGCCTGCAGGTCATCGTTGTCATCGACAACCGCCTTGGTGCCCTCAACCACACGATCCTCACCGTCCGCGCCATCGAGGCCCGCGGCCTCACCTGCGCTGGTCTCATTTTGAATTACGTCGATGACGAACGCGACAGCGCCAGCATCAGCAACCGCGCTGTCCTTGAGCAATTTCTGCCCAACGTTCCCGTCCTCGGCGACGTGCTACACGGGGCGGAAGACTTCTTCTTCTAGATGTCCCGCGGATCGACAAAGGAAAATCCTTCCGTCCTTGCGCGTATCACAAATTTCTCCACCAAGGGAACAATCCATCGCCGGCCCGCACGCGCTGGAGCAGGATCCTTTTCTCCTCGTAGAGGAACGACCGCCTCGTGGATCAGGAAAATTCCGCCATCATTGCGACGAAGGCTGGAGAGCATTCCATGTAGAATGAGCCGCTGGCGGAATGGGAATTTGAAAACATCCCATCCGAAAAACGTGATTGGCATCAGCTCGCGATCGTTTTCCTCGACCATTCGCTCGATCCGCGAATTCCACTGGCCGCCGGGAGGACGAAAGAACCGGCTCGAACACGTTTCTATTCCAAGCGCCTTCCGCACACTGCGGTCGAAGTCTTCCAAATCGGATCGAAATTCTTCCGCTGTCATCTGCTCGGGCATCCGATGTCTTTGACCGTGATTGACGATAAGATGCCCCTCATCATGAATCCGGCGCACGACGTCTTCGTTCCCCGGAATCCGACGCCCGACGAGACAGAAAGCCGCCGGGACTTCGACCGTTTTGAGGAGATCAAGCAACTCCACCGATTGCCCACCGGGGACGGGGCCATCATCGAAACTCATGATGATAGTTTTCTTCGGTAGCCCAAGCTCATCAGGACGACGTTCGATGGTTCGAAACATCTAATCGCAACTCGTTTTCATGGAACAACTGGTTTGCCACCAGAGCTACAGCGATCACAGAGATCAAGAACTCTCCGCCCGCACAAAGAGCTTCGTCGATCCAGTGAGCGTCATCCTCACCGTGACGTCGCCGTTACTGTCGGTGGTCACAACGCTGTCATTGGTCCCTCCGATCGTGCCGGGGTCTGATGGGTGGCCTTGCGTGAGGTTTTCGACAAACGACCCGGAGGAAAAATCCAGGTTCAAGGTGGAACGGAAAAGATAATCCGTGCTCGCCGCTCCACTCAAAGTGAGTTCATAAACACCTCCGCCGACCGGTGTGATCGAGGTGATTTCCGCGGAGAGATCAGGAAGCACCTGGAAGGTGTCGTAGAGGATGAAGGTGTTCGACGCATCGATCGTCGTGCTTTCAAGGAGGGTGAAATTCTTGTCGCTGTATACGGTTCTCACGATTCCCGTCGTCCCGGTTTCGTTGATCGCCCAGTACCAGGCGTCGGGGAAGATCGTTTCGGCCCATATCACGACTTGTTGTCCGGAAAAAGTGAAGGGAGCGACATCCACTCGATACCGATACACGGGAGATGCGAAAACACTTAGCGGCGGAGAAACCTCCGTTTTTTCAATGGCCAAAGGCGTGTGAATCCCGTCTACAAGGAGGAAGAAATCCAGATCGGTCGGGGGGGTGATCCCTTCCGCATATCCATAAAATTCGATCGACCGCACGGTGACCGGTGCCGCAGGCGTTCCCGGGAGAAAAGAATGGTTCACCCAAACCGGATCAACGATTACGATGGGGATCTCAGATCCAATTTCACCACAATAACTCGCGTTAAAGTTATCGGCGTCCGTGAAATCCGGCAGCGTCCCACTGCTGAATACTTCCGCACCATCTCCATCTATTCGAAAGAGGAAAAAGCAAGTGAGGACGAGAGGGAGAGCTTTCATCAGGGTCACTATAAGTCGTGTGGGACAGAGCCACTTTGGAGCCACGGCAAAAAGCATGAACATCCTCGAAAATCGCCCGCCAAGGGTCAAGGCAAAAAAGACGACTTTGAAGCTTGCGGCATGCCAACCACCACGGGAGAAGATCAACCTCTGTCGATTAAAACCATCCTCCTTCTCACCCTCAGGAAATCAACCGCTCAGCCTTCCGCTGACCGGACATATAGGCGCCATGCACAGTCGAGGGATAACTCACCGAAGTCGCCTCCCCAGCGAAAAACAAGCGATCGCCAACCGGCTCGCCCAAGGCTTCTACGGTCGATTCGTTCGCTCCCGGACGGAGCGCCGAATACGATCCATAGGTAAACGGATCAGCCGCCCATCGCGTCCGTTGCATGTCGATCGGCGCGGGGATGGACTTCCCGAAAATCCGGCGCAGCACTTCCATGGCGCTGTTCGTGATTTCCGCATCGCTCCAACCTTCTATCTCACGGGCAAACGAACCGGCAGTAAAGCCAAGAAGAATCGGCGACTTGGTGTAATACGCCATGTTCAACCACTGGGACCATTGACCCGTCGGCGACGATTGATAACTGAATCCCTGCACATCGTTCGGCCAAAAGACCTCGGGAAAACGGAGGTAGAGCTTGTTCAAACAACCCATGCCCAATGCATCAATGGCCGCGAGTTTGCCTTTCGGCAACGCCGGCTCGAACGCCACGGTTCTGCGCTTCAGAACCCCAAGCGGCAGAGTGATAATCACGCGATCCGCAGAGAATTCGCCACGGTTCGTCAGCAAGGTCACCCCTTTCGCGCCCCACCTCACCGTCTTGACGACATGCCCGGCGTGAATTTCGAACGGAGAAAATCTCGGCGCAAACACTGCGGAATACCCGCCCGGAAAAAGGACATCTCCGCCGCCGAAAGCCTTCCCATAATCAAAAGCCCGGGCATCCAGACTCTCCACGTCCTCCGCGAAATCCTGTTCGACCATCGCATCGAGCGCAAATTCGATCATCGCCTGATCCTCCGGAGTCCGCGAACCCAGCTTCACATTCACCACATCCCGCACCGATCCCGACGTCCGCGCGGAAACCGAACCCAGGGCAACATACAATTCCCGGTATAGCCGATTGAACTTCCGCATCTCCTCTCTGCTGAACTCCTTGCCGGCCTGATTGAAAATCATCACGTCGTCATAGTCGGTCGGCTTCGTCACCACCCCCGCTTCACGAGCCAGTTTCGTGATGGGATTCCTTCGCGTGCCATGAATCCAAGAAGCCCCAAGATCCATCGGTGCGTCCTTCCACAAATCGCTCGTCCAAACCCGACCGCCTATTCGATCCCGCCCTTCGAGGATCGTGATCTTCTCGAAGCCATTCTCGCGCAACCGCTCCGCCGCCCCCAGTCCAGCCACCCCAGCACCGACAATGATCACCGACTCATCCCGGTTCTCTGCCAGCTTCGCCCCATAAGACGATCGGCAGCCGAACGTTCCACCAGATAGCAGGAGACCTGACAAATAGCGAAGATGCGCGCGACGGTTCATGAATAAATGTGACAGCCCACCAGCTAATTCATCGCGTGCTCCGAGTGCCACTCATGAGGAATGTCACGCATGAGAAGGCCATGATCAAAGTGAATGCTACCCTCGGGAAAGACAGACGGATCGTCATAGAAAGACGACTCGATGCGGTTCATGACAAGCGGCGCAACTTTCCAGTCGGTGACCTTCAGCAAGAGTCCGTCCAGCTTACAGGAATCGGGACGCGAGGAATAACCCACACAACCCGCTTCGAAAAAGGAAGAGGAATCCTTCAACGATTCGAAGACGGAGGTTTCGGGAAACTTTGTCGTCTCTTGTGCTTCCAAATCGACAAGCGGTTTCTCCTTCCCTTCGACATCAATACGCATCGAGATTCGGCCGCCTTCGTCATCGACGAGAAAAGAAGAGTGATGATGCACTCCGGGAAACAAACGCCCGCCCGCG
>JBCCWV010000201.1:0-8861 GCA_039192745.1 Verrucomicrobiota bacterium
CGACTTCTTCCGCGGATCCGGGGATGCTTTATTTGGAGAATTCCGTCGAGATTCCGGACATGCTTCAATCGAGTTCATACATGGAACCCGTCTTTACGATCGATGGCAGCGCGCCCCTCACTTCCGAGACCGCGGTTCAGGCACCGGCTTTTCAAGGAGGCTTCGAGGGATTGGCGATCCCGCTTTCGCTTTCGACCTTCTCTTCCGGAAATAGCGTGCAATTCCGCGGAGCCATCCGTTCAATGGATGAACGCTACCTATATAACTCAGCGGAAGACGTTGCATCGATCTCCATTGAGACACTTCGTCTGCGTCCTCCGGCGGCGATCAACGATTCATCGAATCTCATGATCAACCTTCAGACTTCACAGGGCGATATGCCGGTGGGATCGTTCATTGCCTTCACCACCGATGGGAGTGATCCGGGAGTAGGCAATCAGAGCCAGCCGCAAAACGGCGCCATCTACAGTGGGGTGATTCCATTGGACTCATTCCTGCCGGAAATTGAAATCGAAGAAGAAGAGTTTTACGAAGACGATGATTCCAACGAGCCGTTCCTCCGTTATATCCGTGCCGGTGAGGGAGATCTGGAGATCACGGAAGTCGGGATGAGCCGTGGCGGAGGAGACATCATCCAGACTGCGAGTGTCGATGGTGTGATTGAGGCGACCAACGATGAAATCAATCTCGAGTATATAAAGGTCGTCGAGGATGGGCAGATCGTGACGCTCGACGAGTTCAACATGTCCGGTGTGCAGGTGAAGAACATGGAGATTGAATTCTGGATGTTGGGCGTGGGCGCCTACGAGAATGGAAACTGGACCTATCCATGGCAGAGCAATTTTACGGATGCGGTGACGAACGTCCTCGCGACTCACGATATCATGGATTACATGGACTACGGTTTTCTTTTTCCCGAGGAACTGACGGACCACGACTTCGATCTTGAATTCGAATACCCTCTCTACAACGGCGATTACGTGATCGTCATGGAGCGCTTCGGAAATACTTTCTTTGACTTGGTCCCGCTTGGTGACAACGGCGAGCCCATTCCAGGGTCAAAACGACTTGGATTCGACGCACCCTACCGATGGTACACGGGCTATGCTCCGGGCGCGCATGGCGGTCAACCTATCGCCTTCACCGTTGCCAAAATTGATCGGTTTGGAATCAACACGTTAGACACACCTATTCATGGATTTCGCGTCGACAACGATGGCGCAGCGGATGTGAAATTCTTCACGATGTCTGCGGAGCCCTTTGAGACGCGTGATCCTGATCCCGAGCCTGAACCTGTGGAAGTCACGATCAAAGCCCGGGCCTATCCGCCAGCGGATCTCGCGAAGTGGTTTGAGCCCAGTGAGATGATTAAATACGAGTTTCTGATCGAGCAGTATTGATCGCGGCCCCGCGACGATGCTTCTTTATTTCGTGCGGAAGATATCTGTCGCCACGAGGGCGAGGAAGAGATCACGGAAACCGCCGTTTTCATCGCTCACTGTCCTAACGACGTCTTGAATCTCTTTCCGTTCGGAATAGTTCGGCTCGCGTCCGGTGGCATAGGTCAGAAGTTTCTCGGAAAGGCACGTGGAAAACTGGTCGATGTTTTCCACGATCCAGCGTTTGAGGTCCGTGATATCGCGAATGGGTGTGCCGTCTGGAAGGGTTCCGGTGGCATCGATGGGCGGACCATCGACGATAACCCTTCGGCCCTGCTTGTTCTTGCGGTAGACCGGGTAGTGTTCGCGCCAGCGACCGACGGGATCAAAATTCTCTAAAGCGAAGCCGACGGGATCGATTTTCTTGTGGCATCCGGCACAGCTCTCTTCGGAAGCGTGAGCGAGGAGCAGGTCGCGAGGTGTATTTGCGCCGGTGGTGTCGGGAGTGATGGCCGGGACGGCATTCGGTGGTGGTGGCGGCGCATTGCCTAACACATTCTCCAATACCCACACTCCGCGCATGACGGGCTGAGTGTCTACGCCGTTGGCAGTGACAAGCATCACGGCGGATTTGCCGAGAATTCCCCCGTAGCGACCGCCTCGCTCGATCTCGACACGCTGGACGTTGCGGCTGTTTTTGTTGAACCCTTTTTTGAGGCCATAAACCTTCTGCGCGACGGCGGAAGTGGTGTAGAGGAAATCCGGGTCGATGAAGTCCGTCATCGGGCGGTTCTCGCGAAGCATCTCCGTGAAAAAGGCTTCCACTTCTTCGCTTAGTGAACGGAGGTTGTTTTCATTCATCCCAAACCGCGGATCGGGCATGATTTCCTCGACGAGCCGAGTGTCGAGCCACTGGCTCGTGAAGCTCTCGACAAAGTCCGACGGAGGGTTTTTGCCGAGCATGCGTTCGGCTTCCGCGACGAGGTTTTCAGGGTTCGTCAGTTTGCCTTGCTCCGCGAGTCTGAGGAGCTTGTCATCGGGCGCCTTGCCGCGGAGGAAGTAGGACAAACGCGTGGCTAAGTCATAGTTGTCCAGCTTTCCGGGCTTGGTTTCACGGAAGAGGAACTGTGGTGAAATCAGCGCGGTGCGGACGGCAAGATGCAGGCCGTTTTCGAGTGAGTTGCCCTCGGCGCGGTGCCTTGCGATCAACTGAGTGTAGGCGGTGACGGTTTTTTTCTCGACCGGGCGACGGAAGACTTCGGTCAAGAACCGCTCCATCATTTCGTGCACCCACTCTTCTTCCGTCCGATCCTCTTGCTGCCCCATGAGATTGCGCTGCATCCGGTTGCGTTGTTGTTCGCGGGGACCGTCAATGATTTTTATGGGCCCACGAATGGTCGCGCCGTGAATTTCCATGGCCGGGCCGTTTTCAAAGTGGTCAAAGACGACGGTTTCCATGTAGAGCACCGTGTTTTGACGAATGAGATTGAGTCTTTTCTGGGTCGCCTCTGACTCCATCGTCGCTTCGCTGAGGTCAAGTTCGGGATCACGCATTATCTTTTTCACCCGCTCCCAACCGCTGCCGCCCCGCAGACCCTGACTGTGTTCGATTTGCTGCCAACCGGCGAGGAACTTTGGATCCGCGGCGAATCGTTCTCTAAAGTATTCTTCCAATGCGTCACGATCACTGTCGAGCGGAGCGTCGGCCCAGTAGAAAACGATGGTCTGGCCTTCGTAGAGTTCGGCCTCAAAGGAGAAGGTGCGTGGACTCTCTTCGGTGATGGAGAATGACTTGAGCAATCGCTGCGTCGAGACGCCGACACCATCGGAACCCGAGACGTCCCGGGCGTAAACGTGGAGTTCCATGGGTTCATCGGATTGAGGGGAGAACTGGGAGGCGTCGAACTGAATTTCATAAACCCCGGAGTGAGACAACTCGACTTTCTGCGGCCAGGTGCAGCTTCGAGACATGGATTCGGCGCGGATGCCGAGACGCATGGCGCCATCTCTCACGCTACCGGACGAGTAACTGATAACCAGTTCGTCGGCGGGAATGACATACTTCTTCGGCTTCGGTGTGGTTCTTTCGGGAGGAAAGATTTCGTCGGCGATCGTCGCTGCGGTTTCCTTGTAGGCTTTGAGGAGCGGTGCGGAAACGAGAAGCGATTCTCCGACGGTATTGAAGCCGTGATCGAAATCGTCGGCGGGGAAACCTTCAGGCAATTGGACCCAAGAACCGAAAATTGAGCGGAGCGTGTTGAGGTATTCCGTCTTGTTCAATCTCCGCGCCACCGTGCCACCTGTCGTCGTGTGCTCCATGAGCTGTTGGTCGATCCAACTGACGAGGACTTCGCGCTCTTCTTTGGTCGGTTGTGTTTTCTTTTTCTCCGGAGGCATTTCCCCGGAACGAACCGCTTTCAGGACACGCTCCCAATGGAACTGTGCGTCGTGATCACTCCAGTCGATCTCGAGGAAGTCCAAGTTGATCTCGCCCTTTTGCACATCGGCGTCGTGGCAGTCGAGACAGTAGGTTGCGAGAATGTCGGCGGGCCGGTCCGGAATGGCTTCCAAAGCGGCGTGGGTCGAACTTGTCGCGCAGAAAACGGCGATGACCGTGAGTTGATCGAATCGCACGCTCAACTAAAGAGTTGGTTCATGTTCCGCTTCGCGTTTGAGAACTCGTTAGTCTCGATCCCCAACCGTTGCATGAGCGTGATGTAGAGGTCGCCGAGAAGCGGCGCGTCGGAAGCGTTGCGATCAGTGGCGATGTGTTGGCCGTGATTGAATCCACCGCCACCGACGAGCGTCGGAAGGTCAGAATTCGCGTGGCGGCTCGCATCTCCCATGCCGGTTCCGAGCATGACAATGGTCGAGTCGAGAAGCGGGCGACCTTCGGCGTCGGTTTTCGTCTTCAGTTGATCGAGGAAGTGGTTAAAACACTTCATGTGCTCCAACTCCACCTTCACCAAGTCGCGGATTTTGTCCGGGTCATTGCCGTGATGGGAAAGGGCGTGGTATCCCGCCTGCAGCGTTTCGCCATTGATAGTGAAGACTTGCCCAAGTCCCGCGAGGAACATGGTGAGGACCCGCGATGAATCGGTTTCCAGCGCGAGCGCGATGAGGTCATACATGAGGCTCTCCGCTTCAAGCATGAGGTTGGGCGCGATGGGGTCGTAGTTGGGAAGCTTGTAGTTGGTCGTTGGGATCGGATCGTCGATGCCCTTCAATTGGCGTTGCACCCGTTTCTCGACGTCGCGAATCGACTCGAAATACTCACCAAGTTTTTCGCGGTCGCGGGCCGTGACGTCGCGTTGAAGTCGCTTCGCTTCGTCGAGCACGAGGTCGAGTGAACTTTGCCCGCTTTCGAGAAGATATTCCGTGTGCGCGCGGTCGGCGGCGGAGGCGAAGAGCTTTTTGTAAAAGACGCTCGGTCGCTGAATCATGGGTAGCGCCACACCCTTCTTGGTGAAACTCATGGAACGGCTTGCCTTGCCGGCCGTCAACTGCATGGAGGGAAAACGCGAGTCCTGCCCGATGTGTTCGGCGACGATTTGGTCGAGCGAATGTGATTCCGGGCGAGCGCCGCACAAGTAGTTCGACCAATTGCTGTGACCATTGGGGGCGCGGTGGTCGAGACCGGAGAAAACGGTGAAGTCGTCGCGATGTTTTTCGACGGGACGAAGAAGTGTCGAGGTCTCGTAGCCGTTTCCTGTTTGTTCCGGGTAAAAGGACGGCTGGTGAAAGCCAAGGAAGCCGCCGATGCACACGAGGCGTTTCGCGTTTCCGTCGGGATTCTGCGCGGCTGCCAGCGGCATCGACTCCAGCATGGGCAGAGCGATGGAAATGCCGCCCGCTTTGAGGATGGACCGGCGGTGAAGGTGGGAGTTCTTCCTTGTCATTGCGGATTGAACCTTAAATGGCTGTTTTCCCCCAAAATCTCACGGGTGAAAGGCGGGTATCCGCGTTCGAGAAGGAAGGGGAGCTGCGACAGTGTCCTATCGAGAAATACGGCGGGACTCGTTGATGGATGTGAGGTTGCGACGGCGAATGTGAAACGTATTCTTACCCATGCCGGAAACAGAAAAGACGCCGCTCGATTTGCCGCGCGAATTGTTTTGGGATGTGGATCCCGCGAAGGTCGATCCGGAGCGGCATGCAGGCACGGTTATTTCAAGAGTCGTCATGTTAGGGCGATTGGAGGACTGGAAAAAAATCCGGAAGTTCTATGGCGACAAGAAAATGATTGAGACGGTGACTGGACTTCGTGACCTGCCGCTCGACGTAGTTTCGCTGTGTTGCGTGGCTTTTGATTTGAAAAAGGAGGATTTCCGATGCTGCACTTCGAGACCGTTCGGCCGAGCACCTTGGATTTATTGAGGCGTCTCAGTGGGGCGGAAGAGTTGCAAAAGTTTGCGCTCGTTGGCGGCACGTCGCTGGCGCTGCGATTCGGTCACAGGCTTTCGGTCGATCTCGACTTTTTAACGGAAGAAGATTTTGTGAATGAAGAACTCTACAATTTTCTGAGTGATGAGTTTTCCTTTGAGCGGCGACGGGCGGGAGCGACGGGGATCAGTGGTTTTATCGACGGTGTGGAACTGGACTTCGCGAAATACCGATACGGTTTGGTTCGACCACCCGAAACAGTTGAAGGGATTCGAATGCTTGCTTTGGAAGATGTTGTGCAGATGAAATTGGCCGCGATCACGAATCGGGGACTCAAGAAGGATTTCTACGATCTCGCCCTGTTAATCGAAAAATTCGGACTTGAGACCATCACAGGCTATTACACGAAGAAATATCCTGAGGCGGAGTTGTTCATGCTTTTGCGGAGCATGACATTTTTTGATGATGCCGAAGAGAATGAAGATCCGGTGAGTCTTGATGGTTCCGAATGGGAAGAGGTGAAGACCCGAGTGAGGAATGCAGTGAAAGAGTGGCTCTAGCTAGCAAGATGTTTTCTTGATGTGGCTGGATTCGGCGAGATAGGTTCGTCGGAATGAGTCAATGCCCCCACGACCCTTTTAAGAAAGCTCGAGAGGAGGATGGCGTCCTCGAATGTGAATTTCAGGGGGAAAACGTCCCTATGATTTTGCGTCATGCCGATGTGAAGGCGGCGGCGAAGGACTGGGAGACTTACAGCTCCGACGCGCCCTTTCGCGTGCCCATTCCGTCGGAGGAGGATGTGCGTTCGGTGCGTCAGTTGCCGATTGAAGTCGATCCACCGGAGCACTCGGAATACCGGAAACTCGTCCTTCCCTTTTTCCGGCGACCGGCGAAGCCCGAGATGATCGAAAAGATGCAGGGGTTGATTCAGGAGTTGATTGGGGAGGCCTTGCGGAACGAGGCGACGGAGATGGTTTACGATTTTGCGCTTCCGTTGCAGTCGCGGGCACTCACTTACCTTCTCAATGTGCCGGAATCGGAAGCAGACGAGTGGATCCGGTGGGGGGTTCACGTTTTTCGAGATGAAGAGGCGGAAGGTGGAGGCGGAGACGTTCTCGCGGATTACATTGATCGCGCCATTGAACGAACGGAAAACTCTCCCGGCGAGGATCTCTTCAGCGCGATGCATGCGATGGAGTATCAAGGGCGGAAGTTGACGAAGGACGAGATGCGGGGCTTTGCCAATCTGGCGTTTGCGGGTGGCCGTGACACGATCATCAATACGGTTTGCCTGGTCGTTGCCCACATTGCGAAGCATCCGGAGGTTTTGGCGCAATTGCGAGAGACGCCGAAGTTGATTAACACGGCTATTGAGGAATTCGTGCGCTTCCTTTCGCCGCTCACTCACATCGGTCGGGTCTGTCCGGTGGATACCGACGTCCACGGGGTCAGCGTGAAGCCCAAAGGGCGTGTCTCGCTAGGATGGGCGGCGGCGAACTATGACGAAACGGTTTTTGAAGCGCCGGAGGAATTGCGGCTTGATCGCAAACCGAATCCTCACGTTGCTTACGGCAGCGGCGCGCACTTATGCCTCGGCGCGGCCCATGCGCGCCTCGTGATTCGGACATTGCTTGGCAAGTTGAGTGAACTCGTGGAGAGAATCGATGTCCTCGAGGCGGTGGAACACGTGGAAGGCGAAAATGCTTATCAGCGCACGGTTGGTTACACGAAGCTGGTCGCCAGAATGGTCGGGCAGTAAGGGATCTCGAAAGTTTCAGAAAGGTTGGCTGCGTCTTGGCGGGGAATTGCTCCCCATGCTAAGGTCGCATTCCCTCGATGAACGAATTTATCGGTGACAAACAACTCCGCTGGGACCGCATCGAAGAAAGTGCCCGGGGTGTAAGGACCGTCGCGGAATGGAAGGCATTGACCGAAAACCTCCTGACGGAACAGCCGTGTGTCTTTCATCGGAATCTCGAGATTTCGGCTCTCTATGCTGGGATCTATTTGCGAAAACCCGAGTGGTTCAAGTGGGCGGGGATGGCGGCTTTGGCCTCGTTTCATGTGCGTGATGGATTGAATCTTCTCGCCACGGTCACCGACTCGACCGGGCGATTGCTCGCCGATGCCGATGGGCAAAAGTGGGCTGGCATTCCACTCCGCGATATCGATGTCCTTCGTCGAACGAACAACGCGATCTTCGAGGACATCGCATGGGCGCATCTGTGCGTGCTGCTCAGAGGTGAAGATGGATTGCAGCGGGCGGTGAGTGGCGACGCCGAGCTTGCCCCTTTAGTTGAAGCATTTTCAGCCATGGGAAGCGACGTGTGGACGGCCAATTTGCGACTGCTTCGCCACGAACAGGAAAACATGGTGCAGCCGCGGTTCGCGGCGATGTCCCGGTCTTTTTCCCACATCCTTTCGGTGGGAGCGACGATGCTCTACAAGGACAAAGGGCTCTGTGAACGAAAGATGAACGGCGTTTTTTATGCCTTCATGTTCATGAGAAAACCACGCGATCTTTTTAGGTCGCGATCTTTCCCTAACATGACCAACCTTGAACACCGTTGGGCATGGATTTCCGAGGGTATTGTTCCCGGTTACCAGTGCTATGAGTCTGCGACTGACCTAATGGAAGCAGATTTGGAGAAAATATTCCTCAGTTTGCGCGACTTGAATAAGAAGGCGAGCTGTGGTGTGAAGAAAAGTGATGGGGTGGGGGAATAACTTATCTTCCATGGAATCCCACAACGGTAACCAACTTCACTCACCATGAAAGCCATCCAGAAGACCACCAACTCCATCGTTCCTGCTGTCATCCGCGTTATCGTTGCGCTTCCGATTCTCATCATTGGCGTTAATCACCTCATCTCGCCTGAAGCGGCCATGCAGCCCTTGCTTGAAGCGGCAGGACTTCCGTTGCCCGAACTCACGGCGAAGGTGGCGCCGGTTCTGGAAATCCTTGGTGCGTTATCTTTGTTGAGCGGAGCGTTTGCCCGTGTCGGTGCCGTTCTACTTTCAGGCGCGATGGCGGCCGCGACCGCGACTCATCTCATCATCGCGAGCAAGGGCCTTCCCTGGCCCACTGGTGAGGAAAAC
>JBCCWV010000202.1:0-8761 GCA_039192745.1 Verrucomicrobiota bacterium
CATGCAGGAATTGATGTTACCGGAGAAGTTCGTCGAATTGGTCAACGGCCTGAATGAGCACCATAAGACGAACGTGTTCAACGGCTGCCGATCGACAGGTGATCTGGTGCGGATGCATATTGATGTGGTGCTGTCAGGGTTGTGAGCGAAGAGCGAAGAGCGAAGAGCGCAGAGCACAGGGCGGAGAGCACAGAGCGGAGAGTAGAGAAGGCGGAGAGCGTGGAGTGGAGACTTTTCTAGGAGTATCGGGATCAAGAGTGACCTCCGACCACTGACCACCGATGACTGATCACCGACCACCGACTACTCCTCCGCGGCTTCACGGCGGACTTCGGCGGGGGTTTTGTCGAGTTTTTCGCGGAAGACGTTGTTGAGGTATTCCTGGTGGCGGAAGCCGCTGGCGGAGGCGATTTGCGCGATGCTGAGGTCGGTGGATTGCAGGAGCCGGGTCGCGCGGTTGAGCCGGTGTTTCATGAGGAAATGGTGAAAGGTCTCCCCGGTTTCGTCCTTGAACATGCGTTGGAAAAGCGTGCGGGAAACGCCGGCATACTTCGCGGCGTCGGCGATGGTGACTTTCGAATTCAAGTGATCGAAGAGATAGCGCACACCGCGGGCAACGATCGGATCCTGAATAGCGTGGAGGTCACTTGAGCGGCGGACGACGACCCCGGTCGGCTCGACGAATGCTTTTTCGCGGGTTTGTTCACCGTTCATGAGTGCTTCCAGCATCATCGCCGATTCGTAGCCAACGCGGAAGTGACCGGCGCGCACACTGGACAATGGCGGGGCACTGATTTCACAGAGCGGGACATCGTTGTCGACGCCGACAACGGCCATTTGTTCGGGAACGTGAATGCGTTCCAGTCGCGCCGCTTCGAGAAGGGCGAGGGACCGTTGGTCACTGGCGACCATGACGCCGGTAGGAAGCGGTAGCGCGGAGAGCCACTTGCGAAGGCGCGCGAGAAGTTCGGTCGGTTTGGAATCAAGTTCCCTTTCGAGGTCGAGGGCAAAGAACGGGCGTCCTTCGCCGACGGATTTGCGAAACTCCTGTTCTCTTCGCGCCGACCAGTTTTCGTCGCGAATGCCATAGAAAGCGAAATTTTCGAAACCTTGTGCAAGCAAGTGATGCGCGACTTCGCGGGAAATGGCACCGTCGTCGACATGCACCAGCGGGAAGCGATGAGGTTCGCAGGCGCCCAAAACATCCACCACGGGGACATTGAACTTTTTCAACGCCTCGGCCTGGGTTTCGTTCCCGATGCGTGCGATAATGCCGTCGCCCTCCCACTGTTCCAGCCATGGTAGAAAGTCTTCACCGAGGCCATGTGGCACATGGAATAGCGTCCATCGCCCTTTTTGCTGAGCATACCGGGCGATTCCACGCAGAATTTCTCGCCCGGACCCCAAGGAGGTTTCGACAAGCAATGCGACCCGGCGGCGCGCTGGTAATTTTTCGGATTTTTCCACGAAAAAACAGCTTAAAACGGGGCTGAATGATTTCTCAAGTTTCGATTCTTATTTTTTAAGAACGAAGGAATATGGAAAACGACACTCTTTTGCATAGTGTCTCCCCGTGTCTGCGACCCCGATAACCCTCAATAAAACCCAAGCCCGTGCGGAGATGGCCTTCCGCGACCAGTTCGGCGAGCCGGCTCAGCACATCGGAATCGCGCCGGGTCGCGTGAACTTAATCGGCGAGCACGTCGATTACGAAGGGGGCTTGGTCATGCCGATGGCGATCGATCGTCATTTGGTCATTGCATTGGCTCCGAATGACCGTCGTGTGGTGAGATTGTGGTCGGATTTCAGTGACGGGCTGGACGAGGTGGACTTGGACAAACCGCTGGAACCGATAGCAGGGTCCTGGACGAACTATGTTCTTGGCGTCGTCGCGCGTCTCAAGCGTGATGGGGTGGACGTCCCGGGTTTTGACGCGGCGGTGGTATCCGATGTGCCGGTGGGCGCCGGACTGAGCAGTAGTGCTGCTTTGGAAGTGGCAAGTTGTGTTGTCGTTGAGGCTTTAACGGGAGTTGAACTGACCGGTCAAAAGCGTGCGAGGGTTGCGCGTGATGCAGAGCACGAGTTTGCGGGAGTGCCTTGTGGCATCATGGATCAAATGGCAGTGACACACGGTCGTGCGAACCATGCCATCCTGCTTGATTGCGCGACCTTGGATATCGAACACGTTCCGCTTCCATCGAGCCTTGAAGTTTTGATCCTTAACACATGCACCAAACATGCGCTTGCCGACGGAGAGTATGCGCAGCGGCGCGAAGAGTGTGCAGAAGCGCGGAACGTGCTCGGCGTCGGGCGACTTTGCGACGCGAATCTTTCCTTGGTTGAAGAACGAAAGGAGGCATTGGGAGATATTGGATACCGCCGCGCGCGGCATGTCGTCTCGGAAATAGCGAGGGTGGGGAATTTCAAGGACGCGCTTTGTTCCGGGGATCTTGAGGCGACTGGCAAATTGATGGCAGCAAGCCATGCGTCATTGCGCGACGACTTTGAGGTGAGTTGCCGGGAGTTGGATGTGATGCAGGAAATTGCGTCGAGAAGTTCCGGAGTGGTGGGCGCGCGCATGACCGGAGGAGGATTCGGCGGGTGTGTTGTGGCGATTTGCGATGGCCGGTCCACGGAAATTGCCTCTACGATTTTGGAGGAGTATGAATGTGCCACACAGATTGCCGGGGAGAATTATTGGGTTTCTGCGGCCGACGCCGCCTTCGGCGTGACGGTTGCCTGCAGCGTTTGAACAGGCTTGAGAGGGCTTGACGAACGAACAGTGTCGTTGAATCCTCCGGGCATGGATAATCCCCTCACCGGAAAGCTGAAGTTTCTTTACGCCCTCATTGTTCTCACGGGATGGGTGGCGAGTGATCTCGCGAGTCAGGAAGTTGTGACTTTGAAAGCGGGTGACGGGTTGCAGGCGGCGATCGACGCCGCCGAGGCGGGAACGGTGATCGAGTTGGCGGAAGGTCTGTATGCCGAACGCATCTTCATCGACAAACCAATTGCGATTCGTGGCACGGGAGAAAATCCTTCCACAATCCGGCCAAACGAACTTCCAGCGCCCCAAGGCCTCGAACTGATCGAACAGCACCAGGCCAAGTTGAAAGCGGCCGCGAATGAGGACGAAAGGTTCAAGCACGAGATCGACTTCCGTCGCAGTTCAAGTCCGCCGGTGGTCTTTGTCGTGCGGGCTCAGGGTGTGCTTCTGGAGAATTTGAGAATTTCCACTCCACCGGCGGAGAGTGACATCGTCAACACTCAGGCAATCGTCGAAGTAATCGAGGCCAATGTGACGATGGATCGCTGCCAGGTCGTCGGCCCGTGGGCGAATGGCATTTTTGCGGCAGGAAAGTCGGTGCTCACGGTCAAGGATTCCTTCGTCGCGGCGGTGTGGGGCACAGGAATCGCCATCTTTGGAACGCGGGACGGAGAGCCAGGGAAGACGGTGATATCGGGGACAGAAGTCAGAAATTGCCATCGCCGTGGCATCGGAGCCACGAAAGGAACGTACGTGACTATTGAGAATTGCCGGATTTCCGGATCGGGTGGCCACGGCATTCGCTACGATGACACGTCCCCGACGATTGTTGGCAACGTCATTTCTGGGAATGCCGATTCGGGAATTTACGCGAACGGAGTGACGGAGGCGAAAATCGAAGGGAATGTTTTTTGGAAGAACGGCAACAACGGGATCTCTTGCTGGTACATGAACAAGGACCAGATCGTGAGGAACACGTTTGCGGAAAACGGGAACGAAGCCATTGCGGTGCTGGGAGCGGGGTCGCCTTCGATCATGTCGAACGTTTTCGCGTCGCACCCGACGGCCGTTGTCTTGTCGCTCATTAACAACTCGACAAGGGTCGGGGCCATGGATTACGGCGAACCGAAGATCGAAGGGAATTTTTATTGGAAGAACGAGTTTGTGCGGACGAAAGCCTCCAAGGAGGCCGGACAAACCAAGGAACAATTTCCGGCGGGCAAAGGCGAGGTATCCGGAAAGGATCCGTTGTTCGCGGACCCGGGCTCGGGAGATTTCTCGATGAAGGAAGGGTCGCCGGCGTTGGCGAGCGGAGCTGGGGCCAAAGAAGCGATTCCGGCGGCAAGTCCCGTTGCCCTTCAAAGCGAAGAATTGCTCATCATACCCGATGGCGACACCCGTGCGGCTGACGCATGGAAGCGGCCGGCCTCGCAGGAAGACGCGCAACTCTTGGGAAGTATTCGCGGGGCAGTTATGCAATGGAGGAACGGAGTTAGTCGGATCAAAAACAAGGAGCGTCGGCTACTGGAGATCGAGGAAATGCGGAAAATGGTGGAGAAACTGGCCGCCGAGAATCAGTAGCCCGAATTGAAACGCGGGATTCCGGGCCATGGACATGCTGATCAAATTGTATGTCCTCCCGGAAGATGACGTTCCCATGCCTGAGTACGAGCTCCGGCGCGTTTTGCCTTCGGAGCGGACGAAGCTGGCGGAGTTGGTCGAAGCGCACTTTTCCCGCGGTTGGGCGGATGAGTTTCTCACCGCCTCCGTTGGCCAACCGCCGCGGTCGTTTGTCGCCCTTGATGAGGCGGGAAACTTCGTCGGCTTTTCGTGTTACGATGGGGCTTTCAAAGGATTCTTCGGCCCGGTTGGCGTTATAGGAACTCATCGCGGAAAAGGAATCGGAAAGGCGCTGACGCTTGAAGCGCTTCGAGCGATGCGTGCGGACGGATACGCCTACGCGATCGCAGGGTGGGTGAGCGACGAGGCGTTCTACCGGGAGCAGTTCGGCGCGGAGTTGATCCCCGATTCCGAGCCGGGTGCCTACGCGGGGAAACTCAAATAACTAAAAGACTTCTCCCTCGGCGAAAAATCGCGCAATCTCGGCGACGGCGGCTTCCGGGGAATCGGAGGCGTGGCAAATATTCCGCATCATGTCATCGCCGAAATCACCGCGGACGGTTCCCTTGTCGGCGGCGTTGGAATCGGTGGGGCCGAGCAAGTCGCGCACTTTGGCGATAACATCTTCGCCTTCGAGAACGAGTGCGATGACCGGCGTACTCGACATGAAGGCGGTGATCTCCGGGAAAAACGGTTTGTCGGCGATGTGAGCGTAGTGCTCGGTGAGCAGTGCGTCGTTGAGCTGCATCATCTTGATGCCACGAATGGCGAAGCCGGCGGCTTCATACCGTGACAGAACCTCACCGGTTAGTTTCTTGGTGATGCAGTCGGGTTTGAAAAGGATGAGGGTGCGTTCGGTGGACATGGCCGGGGTCGTGAGGTGGAACAATCTTTGGTTTTTCGGGGCGCAATTTATAGACCCCGCATTTGGATTTGTCAGTCAGCAATTTTGTTCGTCGGAACTCCGCGAAATGGCGGCTCAGAAAATTGGCGATTTTTCCGGATTGGCCGTGGCAACGAGCCGGGTCGATGGATGGGTGAGCCCGTGGAACGACGCCCGTTCTTGAGGATTGCTTGGAAAATGGCGGCTCGGGTGGTCACGAATCCCTACATCATGAGGTTTTTTCCTATTGTCGGAGATGGCCGTGCGTCGTAAAATTCCCTCATGAAATGGGAGGGATTGGTCATTTTTGGAGGGGTGCTGTGCTTGCCCCTGATGGGCTTTGCCCAAGAACGTAAATTCACTTCAAACGACGGGAAAACGATCGAGGCAACCTTGGTTGATACTCAACCTGAGCAGGTTCAACTCAAGCTTCCGGAAGGAAGGAAAGTTTGGGTTCCGCGAAGTCGCTTCGATGAAGCATCGATCAAGTATATCGAAGAATGGGAAAGCAGTCCGTCAATGCGGGCGAAAGCTGTTTTGGGAGATCGACTGCCCAAGCTCGGAATCTCGGTAGTGAATGGCGGAAGCCAGAAGCGTGATGACAAGGAAGCTGGATACGTCGACGAACGAAAGCGGAATATCCATTTCCGAGTCTCTATATTGAACGAAGAGCGTGGCTTCAAGCTGGAGAATGCCAAAGCAACATTGTTCATTCATGGTGAATCCATGAACACGGGCCGGAACGTCGTGGTCCACAAGAAAGTGTGGGATAACGTGACATTGGATTTCCAACAGAAGCGGGACTTGGATGCCGGCGCTTTTGAGCTTTGGTACGATGACCGGGGAGCTGTCTACGGCTTCAAGTACGATGGCTATTTCCTCATCGTTCAGGATGTGGAGGGCAAGGTCATTGCCACAAAGAGTATCCCCTCCTCCGCTGCCAAATACGCGGAACAGATCCTCAAGTTTGGAGAAGGATCGGCCTTTGACCGAAGTTATAGATCAAGCACAACGGAAAGCCTGAGTCAGGCGAAACGTTAGCCTTCAAGGCCTCCGACGCTGGCCTGCAAGGAGCAATAGCGCAGTGAAGAGCGATAGTGCCGACGAAGGCTCCGGGATCGGGATGAGCAGATCGAACCCATCGAGGAACATGGGATCGTCCGTGAAGATGGTCGATTCCTGGGAGGCGTTGAGGTTTTCTCCAAACGTGGCTGGCGGAGCGTTGGCGTCCTGCATGAGGTTGAACGCCTCCGTGATGTGGGGCAGGCCGAGGTTGTGGCCGATCTCGTGGGCCGTGACGGCGGCGACCGCTTCCTGCCCATTTCCGAAGGTGGGAAGCACTTCACCAACGGAGATCGCGACGCCATTGTCATCAACGAAGGCAAGTCCGCTCACGGTCAGATCGGAACCCTGGCTGAAGCCCGGAGTGATTTTCGTAAAGAACATGTTCAGCACTGTCGGATCCGGATGTTTGGGAGCGCTGGGATCACCGAGAACCATCTGGTTCAGATCGGACTGAGGGCGTGGATTGTTGCTTGCGGGGTTTCCTTCGTAAGCGAAATCATCGAAATAGGTGACGGGACCCAGCCAATTGATATCGACACCGACTTGCGCCCAGATCTGATCGATGAGGTCTTCGATGATCGTTTGCTGGGACGCCGTGCCAAAATAAGTCGCAGTTTCCGACATATCGGTCGAGCCAGTGATGATCGGCTGGATGTTGACCATGTGCGTGATGGGCTTCGCCCCCGTGATCGTCAGTGGTAGCGGAGTCGGGTCGCCTATATTCGGCAACGTGAGTTTGATGGAGTTCGTCGGCTGACAACCCTGACCCGAAGCACTTTCCCCGTGACCGCCGCAATGCGCGGAAACCTGAACGCGGCTCAGCTCCAGCAAAAAAAGGAGCGGAAGCGCGACAATACAAAGCCGTGCGCTGGCAAAAACCGGAAAACGCATTTCCAGTAATTATAGCGTCTTTAATTTTTAAAATAAAGAGATATTTCGGGTTTCTTTATAAAATCTGAGCATACTCCGAGTTTTCTCTCGCTAGAAGCCATATTTCGCTCAAGGCCGGTAGGTCAACGTCCGATTCCGCCAGCCGGCCATCCACCGCGACTCGTCCTTGGGAGCGTTTTGCACCCGTCGCCGCAGGACCCGTTCGGCGGCTACGCCGAATTCCTTCGAGGCCGCCAATCCGGTCGGCATCCCTTTCATCTCCTGCAAAACCTGCAGCATGCCCCAGCCCTGACCCTTGTAACGTTCCTTTGGGTTCGTGCCTTCGCCTTTGAAATTCACGTAATCCATGAGCGCATAAACACCGAGCGAAGTCCCGGCGACGGCACGGAAGCGGGCGTTGATCGTCTGTTGATCGCCGCGGGGAGCGGAACGGAGCATTTTTGGCAGCGCGTTTTGGAGACGGTAGAAGATGAATTCGGTTTGATGCGGAATGGTCGCGTGTAGGAACTTGCGTAGCTCGTTCATCTGCGCGGAAGACTTGGCGGCGTCGAATTGCGCTTTCGTTTTCCATGGACAGTCCTTCGTGTTGGCGACCCATCGCGGCATCATCACTTTGCGTGACTTCATGAAATCGATGAGGGGCGGGAAACTCTCTTCGAATGGTCCGCTCACACCTGCGGGATACCAGATGAAGTGCCCAATGCCAAGCGATGCGAAATACTCTCCCTTGTTCCAACTTGTCAGTCCCGAGACCGTTCCTCCGCACTCGTTCTTCCAGATCTTTTGTCCGATGGATGCGGCGTCGGATTTCGAGAGAACGATCGGGGATTTTGCGGACGTCGTCGGCGTTCGTCCGGCGGCAACAGCCGATGACCAAAGGGAGAAAACCAAAATGACAGCAAGAGTGGCAGCGAACTTCATGAAGGGAATCTACGCGCCCTTTTTCCGAATCTCAGGGAATTTGCGGTGATTTTTATTTCGAAAGGAACTTGTAGGAATCGACCGCAATACGGCAGTATCTCCACATGAAATCCCTGATTCTGTCTACAACCAGCTTCGTTATGGCTATTGCCGCGCTCGCCGAAACCGAGAAACTCGACTTCGATGGCGCCACCACCGAGGTCTACAAGAAAGCCTCCGGCGATGACCTTTGGATTTACCGATTTGATCCCGAAGGGCACGATCCAGCGAGTGACAAGCGCCCGGCCGTCGTCTTCTTTTTCGGTGGTGGATGGACCGGCGGCACTCCTTCGCAATTCGAGCAACACTCCCGCTACCTCGCCTCGCGTGGAATGGTTGCTCGAATTGCGAAGGAGTGCCGCCGGTCCATCCACCGCCGAAAAAGAAGACGACGGCCGGGCGCTTGTCGCTGGCCGGATCGTGCCCTTCGGGATCAAATCGGTAAATCCAGAGGTCATCGCCGGAGGCCTTCTTGTAGACCTCGGCGGAGGCGCCGTCGAAGTCGAGTTTCTCGGTTTCGGCGAGCGCGGCAATAGCCATAACGAAGCTGGTTGTAGACAGAATCAGGGATTTCA
>JBCCWV010000203.1:0-8730 GCA_039192745.1 Verrucomicrobiota bacterium
ATGTGATCTGTCCCCAGTAAAAATAGCTATTGAGAAATACAGAGAGAAATGAGGGATTCGTATCTTCGTTTGCTCGAATCCGAATTAGGTATCCTGCAAAAATAGAGTCCTTCGGCGGGGAATTGACCATGTAGCTCTTTCCCGTGGTGCCCCCCGTCCGGGCTACGATCAAATCATGATCCCGAAGCAGGTATCCATCCGGATCGGCGCACTCGCAATACGGCACAGTATCCCAATCAATTTCTCCGTGGGAGATGTCACTTATGCGAACGAATCGGTTTGTTCCAGACTCTCTAGCAGAAGCATTGAAGCCATATTGAGTGCCCTCGATATAGTGCGCCAACGAAACCTCCTCTTGTGCTTTTAGCCCAAAGTGGAGGAGTAGGATTGTATTCCGGATAAGTCGCTCCTTCTCCGTGTCAGAAGTTACGAAGGTGAGCGGAATGTATTTGGCACCGATCATGATCCTTCCAGCTGCGACAAGAGAGTACCGACTTTTTCCTGACTCTTTCGCAGAGCTGCGATGAGTTGCCCCTTTCCGAGAACCTCATCGTCTTCGGGTAGCGTGGGGTTCTTCACATCCAGATCGAAGCCTTCTTTCAAATCTTCGACTGCAACCTTCCACGCGACTTCGTTTTCCTTGCGCTTGTCCCACCATTCGATCATGGGGTCGAATTCGTGGAACTGGATGGCTTTGGTTTTTGAGTAGCTCTTTTGGCCTGCGGGGAGGCGGTGCTCGTAATACCAGATTTCCTTGGTGGGGGTGCCTTTCTGGAAGAAGAGCAGGTTGGTAGACACGGTGGCGGGGTGGAAGGTGGACTGCGGGAGGCGGACAATGGTGTGGAGATTGCAGTCGGTGAGAAGTTTTTCGCGGATGCGCTCTTTGTAGCCGTCGCCGGTGATGCAGCCGTCGGGCAGGACGATGGCGCAGCGTCCACCGGGCTTGAGGAGTTGGAGCATGAGGATGACAAAGAGATCGGCGGATTCCCGGCAGCGGTAGGAGGTGGGGAAGTTGGTTTCGACGCCGTCGGCGATGCCCGCACCGAAGGGAGGATTGGCAAGGATCACATCGACCTGTTGTTTGGGGCCGATGGAGTTGTATTCGGTTTTAAGGCTGTCGAGGTAGTGCCAATCGGGAACTTCGAGGCCGTGAAGAATGAGATTGGTCAGACCGAGCACGTAGGGAACGGGCTTATACTCCCAACCGTGGATGGACTGCTGCAAGATGCCCTCGTTCTCAAGGGTGTTGTCAGCATGTTCGCGAACATAGTCGATGGCTGCGGTGAGGAACCCTCCGGTGCCTGCTGCGGGATCGAGCACGGATTCACCAAGTGTGGGGTTAGTCATCTGCGTCATCAGCTGCGTGATGGCACGGGGGGTGTAGAATTCGCCCTTATTGCCAGCATCCCGGAGCTCGATGAGGATGGACTCGTAGATGGTGCCGAAGATTTGGCGGTCTTCGGAGTTGTTGAAGTCGAAACCGTTGAGCTGGTTGATGACCTTGCGCATGGCAAAGCCCGATTTCATGTAGTTGTTCACCCCATCGAAGACTTCACGAACGATGCCTGCCCGTTGTGGGGCGTTCGTCGATTGAAGATCGGTCAGCTTGGGAAACAGTCCGTCGGTGGGATGATTGATAAAGAGGAGCAGTTCGTCGCCGGTGAGACCTTCGGGATCTGCCGCCCAATTTCGCCATTGGAATTCCTCGGGAATGACGGAAGCGTAGTCGTCACGGACGATTTCGAGCTCTTGATCGCGTTCATCAAGGATCTTGAGAAAGAGCATCCAGCCGAGCTGCTCCAGGCGCTGGGCATCTCCGGAGATGCCGGGGTCTTCGTCTCGCATGATGTTGCGGACGTTTTTGACGATGGAAGAAATATTGGGCATGAGAGTCTAAAGTCAGGCGACTTCGTAAAGGTGGCTGGTGAGTTCCTGGATGGCCTGCGTGTAGGCGGGCTTCCCACCGAAAGCGCGGACGATCTCGGGCGCGGTGCCGAGTTGCTTGATGGGATCGAGGGTGATGATGGCCATGTCTTCGAGGTCGAGGAGGCCGTCGTCGGCGTATTTGTCGAGGAGGCTGTCGAGGACTTTGCGGGCGAGGTCGCCGTATTTGGTGAAGTAGTCGCGTTTCTTCACGTTTTCGGCGCGCTCGCGGCGAGTGAGCGGTTTCTGCTCGAAGGCGACGTGGCAGATGAGGTCGAAGGGGTCGAAGGCTGAGCCGACTTCGTCCTTTAGGGCGGCGAAAATGACACCGTGACTTTCGAGCTCCTCGACGATGGCGCGTTTCTTGTCGGCTTCCTTCCAGGAGGTGAGGAAGGCGTCGAGGGAGGTGTAGCTGGTGAGGACGTTTTTGCGGGTGTAGTCGCGGAGGCTCTCGGTGATGATCTTGCCGTCCCCGCCCATGTATTGGACGCGCTCTTTGATGATGGTGACCTCGACGCCGTTGACGGAGACCTTGCGTTTCTTGCCGTATACTTCGGGGTCTTCGTTGATCGTGATATCGGGCGTTTCGGGATCAGGGAACTCGATGTCGTCGCCGGTGAGGTCGTCGGTGATGGGGGTGTCGTCGGTTTCCTCGTCTGTGCCGGAGATGTCGTCGTCTTCGCCAGCTTCCTTCACGCGAACGGGATCGCCATCGAAGTCCTTGTCGGCGAAGAGCGCGGTGACGTTGCGGAAATCCATGATGGTGAAGTAGTGCTTCCCGAAGTCTTCGTTGATGCGGGTGCCGCGTCCGATGATCTGCTTGAACTCGGTCATGGAGCCGATGTTCGAGTCGAGGACGATGAGCTTGCAGGTCTGGGCGTCGACGCCAGTGGTCATGAGCTTCGAGGTGGTCGCGATGACCGGGTAGAGCTCGGAGGGGCTGATGAAGGCATCTAGTTGATCTTTACCCTCTTTGTTGTCGCCTGTGATCTGCATCACGTATTTGCTGTTGGCGGAGACGAGGTCGGCGTTGGCGTTGGCTAATGCCTTGCGCATGCCTTCGGCGTGCTCAATGTCGACGCAGAAGACGATGGTCTTGGAGAAGCGATCGCTGCCCTTGAGGAACTCGGTGATTTTCTGGGCGACGAGTTCGCGGCGCTCATCGACGACAAGGTGTTTGTCAAAGTCGGTGCGATTGTAGATGCGGTCTTCCACTTCGTTGCCGTCCTTGTCCTTGAAGCCTTTGGGCGGACGCCAGCCTTCGGCGTCGATGTCCAGGGTGACTTTGATGACCTTGTAGGGAGCGAGGAATCCATCATCGATGCCTTGCTTGAGCGAGTAGGTGTAGAGCGGGTCGCCGAAATACTCGGAGCTGGAAACTTCTTTGGTTTCCTTGGGGGTGGCGGTTAGGCCGATGTGGGTGGCTCCCTTGAAGTATTTGAGAACCTCGCGCCACTTGCTGTCCTCACGAGCGCTACCCCGGTGGCACTCGTCGACGATGACGAGATCGAAGAAGTCGGGGGAGAATTGTTTGTAAGCGTCTTTGTCCGGGTTCTTGCTGTCGGAAAGCCCTTGGTAGAGCGCAAGGTAGATATTGTAGGCAGTGTCGATCTGCTTGTGCTTGATGACGGTCATGGCGTCCTTGAAGTGGCGGAAGTCGCCACGGACGGTTTGGTCGATGAGCGCGGTGCGGTCGGCAAGGAAGAGGATGCGTTTTTTGATGCCGCTTTTCCAAAGGCGGTAGATGATCTGGAAGGCGGTGTAGGTTTTGCCCGTCCCGGTCGCCATGACGAGGATGTGGCGGTTGTCGCCTTCGTTCTTGGCGACGGCTTCGACGGTGCGGTTGATGGCGATCTGCTGGTAGTATCGGGGTGAGCGCCCTGAGCCGTCGGAGAAGTAGTCCTGTGAGACAACGGGGGCAGCTTCCTCAGAGATGCCTTTGTAGGCTTTGTATTTCTCCCAGAGGGCTTCGGGTGAAGGGAATGAACCGAGGTCTAGTTCTGATTCGATTTCGCCGGAAGTGACGGTGCGGTCGTGAAAGATGAAGCCGTCGCCGTTGCTGCTGAAGACGAACGGGATTTCGAGGGTTTTGGCGTAGCCGAGTGCCTGCTGGATCCCTGCGCCGACGGTGTGGTTGTTGTCCTTCGCCTCGATGACGGCGATGGGGATGTTGGGCTTGTAGTAGAGAATGTAGTCAGCGCGCTTCTGTGCGCCGCGCGTGTGAAGTTTCCCTCGAACGTAGATTCGTCCGTCGGTGAACGAAACTTCTTCGCGAACCTGAGTGGCTATGTCCCAGCCAGCCTTCTTGATGCTTGGCGTGATGAACTTCGTGCAGATATCGCGTTCACTGAGGTCTTTCTTATTCATCCGGCTAACTTCCGGAAGAATCCTCCGATCAACGTGCAACCGGTTGCAAGTTAAGAAAGTGAAAAACCCGGAACATCTATCAAATCGACTAATTGTTTGAGCTGTTCAAGCGAGAATCCCTCACCATAGTCGAACCCGGCGTTGCGTTTCACTCCTCCTTCGCTCCATCCGAGAATCGCCCAACGTTTTTCATCTGAATCCGTCGCTCTCCGGAGGCTATCGGTAGCAAAGTGCCGGAATGAATGGAGATCTTTCCCGTGAACTTTGGCGGCGTCCCCAAGGATGGAACGCACATGATTTCCAAACCACTGGCTCAGCACTTTTGCGCGATTCTCGGTCTTCTCGTTCGGTGTCAGTTCGGGGAAGAGAAACGGATCGCCACCCTCTATTTGCCGAACTCCGACGAAATCTAGGAAGCCGTGATCTATTAGCTGCTGGTGGAGGGGAACTCGCCTTGCGCTCGCTGGCGTCTTTAGGCGCTTAACACGGTTTCCGTCTTCATCTGTCTCTCGAAGGAGAAGAAAATAGATGCCGTCCTCTTCCTTCACGTCCTCGACGAGAAGAGATGCCGCTTCGTTGGCTCGAACGCCGTTATAGAGTGCCAACAGCGGAACCCAGTATCGGCCCTCTGAAGCGAACCCCTGAGTGTCCTTGGCTCCTCTCCATTTTGTAAAGTTGGGAGATTGAAAGATCCTGGTGAGTTCGTCCCCGCTGAACGTCGCTCGATTACGTTTCTCGATCCGAGGCAGGCGATCGATAAGCGCGGTCGAAGCGAAGGGATTCTTGTCGATCCACCCGATCTCGACGGCGTGGTTCAAGATCGACTTGATTGTGATGAAGATGTCCCGCTGCGTCTTGGGAGCAATTCGCTTTGGGGCGTTGCTGGCATCTTCAATGACTGCAGCCTCCTGGAGCGTCTTGTCCCGATAGCGTTTGGTCGCGTTCTGGGGAATGCGAGGAAGGAACTCGATGACTTTCTCTCCATCCTCGAAGCTCAAGGATTGCAGATCCCGAGAGGGCGAAAAGAGCTGTTCAAGCACCCGGATGGGCTGGACGTAGCTAAGGATGGTAGCCCCGGAGAGAACGCCTTCGCCTTTCCTCTTCGGATACCGTTCGCAGATCTCGGCAATCGAGTGCCCGGACGCTTGCGCTTTAACCTTTCGCTGTGATTCCGAGTGGAGGTCTTCAAAGGCAGGGTCACGCCGTGCGAAGTCTCTTCCATCAAATGCCTCCACGTTTCGCCAGTAAGCTTCGATGACGGCGCGTCGGAAAAGGGCAATGAAGTCATCTGCTTCTTTGCCCTCTGTCATCTCAACACCTCGTGCTTCGAGAACGGAAGCCGCCTGCTTTTCCCATTTGACCGGTTCCCAAGCGTCCCCGCCCTCGAAAGTCGATAGGTCTTCTTTTGCGTCGATGATTCTCTCTCTTCGCCAGACTTCATCCGGGCTTGATCTCATCTCTTCGCGAAATCGCTCTGAGTCACGTTCGTGCGCAATGAACCACTCAAATATTACGTCGCGTTGTTCTTCACGGGAGAGCGAAGAGAGAGGGCGGATTGAGTTCGGCTCTTCAGATGCTTCGAGCTTTCGCTCAAGCCTCTCGACCTCGAATTGGAACTTCGCGAGCTCTCGGGCCACGCGGGCTTTCGCAACGCGCCAGTCCTTGGTGCCTAGAGAGCGTTTGAAGTGCGTCTTATCGACTACCCCGCCCTTAATCAGTCGCGTCGGATAGCGGACGTTGAATTGGTAGACTCCGTCGCGCTGGATGGTGTGAGGGATTCTCGGCATTTCATCAGAGGTGGATTGTGTCTCACCTTTGTGTGCCATTGGAGAATTGTAACCCTCTGATAATCAGTTAACTGCCTAACGCTTAAAGCTTCGGTTGTGAGATGGAGGCGAGGGCGGGAATCGAACCCGCGATAGAGGTTTTGCAGACCTCGGCCTTACCACTTGGCTACCTCGCCGAAAAGGGGTGGGAGGGGGCAGATAGGTTACGCGCAGGGTTTCAAGTGTCAAAGGGTATTCAGTCATGGGAAGATGTGTAGAAGGACACCAAAGGAAGCTCGACGGGCGGGAAGTTTTCTCGCCTTAGGCGAGCCATACTGGGAAGTCTCCGCTTCGCTTCGATCTGGGAAGACGGCCTCAAGAGGCCGGCGTATTTTCTCGCCCTTAGCGAGCCATACTGGGGAGCCTTCGCTTCGCTACGGGCTAGATGAAGGGTGCTAAAGCACCCGCGTATTGAACCCGCGATAGAGGTTTTGCAGACCTCGGCCTTACCACTTGGCTACCTCGCCGTAAAAGGGGGGAACGGGCAGATAGGTTACGCGCAAGGCTTGGTGTGTCAATGGGTATTGATTTGATGCGTGATGCCTGAAAGGAAGGTCGCGGCAGATTGGTGGGTGAGGCGTTTTGCTCCCACCGCTTGGAGGGCGTAACCACTTCGGGTCGTTTAGCGGAGGTGTTCGGCGGGGATGCCGTAGACGGCGATGGCGTTTTCGCGCATGCCTTTTTTTTCGGCGGCTGGGCTTTTGGATTGAAGGAACTCCCGAACGATGCGGACGACATCGTCCACTTTTCCGAAGTGGGCGGAGACGCCCCAGTTGGTGGCGAAGATGACACGGTCTTCTCCGAAGGCGTCGAAGCAGTGATCGAGGACGGGGCGGTAGTATTCGAGGTCGTCGGGAGCGGACTCGGTGAAGGGTTTGGTTCCAGCGAAGTTGAGGATGCTGGAGATCTTCATGTAGACATTCGGAAAAGCGGCGCTGTCAGTCACGGCTTGGCGCCATGCGTCATCGATTTCTCCGTCGACCATTCTCGCACGGAAGCAGTGGTTGATGACGATTTTCAGGTTTGGAAACTCGCGGGCGAGGCGAACGGCATCGGCGGCATGTTGTGGGTCGATGAGGAGGTCGACAACCATGCCGTCGGCTTCGAGTCTGCGGAGGTTTTCGCGGGCGGTTTCGTTGTTGAGATATTGGCCGAGTTCTTCCTGGCGGAAGCGGTAGCCGTTAAGGTATCCGGTTTTCCGGTATCGTTGGTAGTGATCGAGGAAGTGCGGTGAGCTAAGGTCTCCGCGGGCGGTGTATCCGCAAACAAGATCGGATGCAGCGGCCTGTTCGAGGACCCAGTCGTTGAACTGTGGTTGGTCCTGATCGACGGCCTCTGTGACGAGGGTGGATTGGATTTCGAGGCGGTCGGCGAGGGCGCGATAGTCTTCGGGAGTCACGACCTGGCCGAGGCTGTCCTTTGGATTGCGCTTGATGGATTTGTTTTCGTGGGCGATCTGCGCTTCACCCTTGAAGTGGGTGTGGGGGTCGATGATCCAGGGTTCAGCGGCTTGTGTGCCGATGATGGGGACGGCGATAAGGGCCGCGATGACGAAGGGGTGAGGGAGTTTCATCACGTAAGTGGAGTGAGGGGATTCTTGGATTCCAGCGGACAACGGGTGAGGTTTTGGGTGAGGTCAGGGGAGGGTTTTCAGTTGGATATTGCGGAAGGCGACCTGGCAGCCTCTTCCGTGATCTTGAAGGGCGATGAAGCCTTTCTTTCGGCTCATTTCGGAGTCGCGATCGACGAGCGTGGCGAAGACTTCTCCGTTTATTTTTTGGGTGAGGGTGTCGCCTTTGGCGATGATCTCCATCGTGTTCCATTCGTGTTCTTTGAAGAGGGATTGGATTTCGGCTTGGTCATTTATCGTTTCGTTTGTTCGTTCGCCGGCTTTGTTGATGACGGCTTTTTCGCCGGCGGTGGACATGAGGTGGCGGGCTTCCTTTTTCGGGTGTTCGTTGTCGAGGAGAGAGTGGTGCCAGAGGCCCATTTTGTCTTTTTCGGCGATCTCGACCTGGTATCCGAAGATTTGCCACTCGCCCAGGTCTTCACTGCGGACCTGCACGCCGGAATTGCCTTTGTCCCATCGGAATTCGAGGCGGAGGATGAAGTCGGCGGGTTCGTCTTCCCGCCAGATGAGCCAGTTTTTGCCTTCGGAAGCACCGGTGCACCAGATTTCTCCGTCGCGGACTTCCCAGGCGCCGGGCTTGCTGTCCCAGCCGTCGAGATTTTCGCCGTTGAAGATCGTGACGAAGTCTTTCTTACTTGCTGGTTTTTCGGCGGAGAGGGTGACGGGGGTGAAGATGACGAGGGAGAGGAGAAGAAGGGAGAGGGGGATTGATTTCATAGCCTTCATGATCGGAGTGGCGGGACTGTTTTTCAAACAATAAAGGTGTGGTGAAGGGGGGAGGGAGACGTGGGGCGAGTGGATTCGGGATGGCGGCGGAGGCGGAGGTGTGATAGGGAAGCGCGATGAGAGTGGTAATGCAGCGGGTGAGTGAGGGCAGAGTGACGGTTGCGGGACGGGTGACGGGAGAGGTCGGGGCGGGTTATGTTATTTTGTTAGGCGTTGAGAAGCGGGATGAGGAGGAGGATGTGGATTGGCTGGTGCGGA
>JBCCWV010000204.1:0-8630 GCA_039192745.1 Verrucomicrobiota bacterium
ACGGGGACGTCGGGGCATTCGCTGGCGAAGAGTTCGAAGTAGGTCTTGAGGTCGGTGGTGCCTTCGCCCATGGCGGTCCATTGGGCGGTGAAGCCGTTTTCGCTTTCCCAGATGGCGGTGTCGCGGAGGCTGGTTGTGAGAGCGTAGGGGGCGAGGTTCCGTAAATTCTCGACGGGGTCTTCGAGCGTCCAGACGGCATTGCCGGAATCGACGTTCGCGCCGACGAAATCGGTGCCGGCGTCTTCGATGAGGCGGACGAGTTCGAGCGAGTGCATGTCGCCGGCGTGGTTTTCCATCCCGATCTTGATTCCGGCGTCGACGGCGATGGATTTGTTCCGTTGGAGAACGGCGACGGTGTCGTCGATGCGGGCGTCGATCCCGCCTTCGGAGAGCCGGTCCTTCCCGTTGCCGAGAACGACGCGCAAGCTGGGCGACTTGAGCGCCTCCGCCGCGCGGATACCGATCTGGAGGTGTTCGTCGGCGGTGCCCCACTTGTCTTTGAAGGTTACTGAGGTCGGGCAAATGCTCCACGTGCCGAGGTAGAGCTGGATGCCTTTCTCCTCGGCGAGCTTGCCGATCTCGGTGAGGGCGTTTTCCTCGAGGCTTTCGAAGGCGTCGAGGTCGGTGATGAAAAGCGTGTCGACTTTCAATTCGACCGTGTAGTCGATGAGCTGCGGCGCCTTCCATCCCATCGCGCGGACGGCGAAATTGTCGTAGCCGAGGGCGAGTTTTTGGCGGGGGACGGCGTGTGTGTGCGACGCGGTCGCCGCAGCGGCGGTCGTGAGGACGGAGGTGCGGAGGAATTGTCGGCGTGGGAAGTTTGTCGGCATGGGCAATAACTGCTGGTTGAGGATTCCTCTTATGCCGTGAGTGCGATGGGATGGGAAGAAGGTTTTTGGCGAAATAGTAAGACAGGCTTCCAGCCTGTAGGCGAACGGGCGTGCGGGTTTTTCGCGGGGAGGATGCGGAAGTCCTAGCCAGGTGTATTTGGGAGTCTGCCCGGTCTTCGGAACAGGCTGGAAGCCTGTTCTACTGTGCGGCTATGCCACATTCGTAAAAACGGCTTGGACGTCTTCGTCGTCTTCGAGTTTGTCGATGAAGGCTTCGATTTCTTCCAACTGAGCGTCGGTGAATTCGACGGGGGTGTTGGGGACGCGTTTGAGGCTGGCTTTGGTAGTTTCGATGCCGAGGTCTTCGCAGGCTTGGGTGAGGGCGCCGAATTGGGTGAACTCGCCGTAGACGAAAACGGTGTCGCTTTCGGCTTCGAATTCCTCGAGGCCGTGGTCGATGAGGTTGAGTTCGATTTCCTCGAGGTCCATGTCGTCCTTCTTTTCGAATTCGATGACGGCTTTGCGCGAGAACATGAATTCGAGAGCGCCGCTTTGGAGGACTTCGCCGCCGTTTTTGTTGAAGATGAGGCGGACGTTGGCGACGGTCCGGGTGGGGTTGTCGGTCGCGGTTTCGACCCAGATGAAGGTGCCGTGCGGGCCTTTGCCTTCATAGTTGAGTTCGGTGTAGTCGGCGGCGTCCTTGCCCGAGGCGCGTTTGATGGCCTTGTCGACATTGTCCTTGGGCATGTTCTCCGCCTTCGCGTTCTGGATGGCGGTGCGGAGCTTGGCGTTGGACTCGGGGTCGGGTCCGCCTTCCTTCGCGGCCATGGTGATGGCCTTGGCGAGTTTGGGGAACACTTTGGACATCTTGTCCCAGCGTTTTTCCTTGGAGGCGCGGCGGTATTCGAAAGCTCTTCCCATGGGTAAAGTCGGTTTTTTCTCGGGGCGCCGATGATAGATGCTTCCTCGGGGGCGCTCAAGTGGAGGGAGTTGCCGATGGTGAGATTTTTCGGGCTGTGGAGGCGGTATTTTCGGGGAATAGTTTCGCGTAGAACGAACTCCAAGAATCGATGAACAAAATCTATCTCGCGACTACCCTGACTATTTCCCTGACCATGAGTGCCATTGCCGAATCGACGCCGCTTTCTGAGGAACTGAACGCCTATAAAACGCAGATGCGGAGCAAAGCGCCCGCGGAGGCTCTCGAAACGATGGCCGAGGGCGTGCAATCGATCGTGGAATCGGAGTTGGCCGAAGCGGCGATCCGCAAGGGTAACACGGCGCCTGAATTTACGCTGACGGATGCGACGGGCAAGGAAGTGACGCTTTCCGAATTGTATGCCGACGGGCCGGTCGTTCTGACATGGTATCGCGGCGGCTGGTGTCCGTATTGCAACATTCAGCTGCGTGCCTACCAGCAGATTTTGCCGGAGATCGAAGCTGCGGGGGCGAAGCTCGTCGCCTTGACGCCGGAGTTGCCGGACGAGTCGTTGAGCACGGCGGAAAAGAATGAATTGAAGTTCACGGTTCTCAGCGATGTGGGGAACATGGTGGCAAAGGACTACGGGTTGTTGTTTGAGTTGTCCGATGAACTGGTGGCGCTTTACAAGGACTTCGGGATCGATCTGGCGAAAAGCAATGGTCCGGAAGCGAAGAGTAACGAGTTGCCGCTCGCCGCGACTTACATCATCGGCAAAGATGGCAAGGTGGCGTGGCACTTTGTCGAAGCCGACTACACGAAGCGCGCAGAGCCGGCGACGATTGTGGAGGAGTTGAAGAAAATTCAGTAGGGGGGAGGAGAGATTTTTTCGCCGGGAGAACTCGATTTTCCCGGCGAATGGGCTTTGGTGGCGCGTAGTTCAAAGACCGATGAAAAAGACTTATTTCGCTGCTGCTTTTATCGCCCTTTTCTCTCTGGATATCTCCGCGGAGACGGCGGTTCTGGAGGATGAATTGGGGGTCGTTCGCGAGCGCCTGAAAGGGTATGCCTCGCCAGAGGATCTGAAAGTCGTCGAGGACGGGATGCAAGAGGTGGTCGATTCCGAACTTGCCGAGGCGGCGATCCGGAAAGGAAATACGGTGCCGGACTTCACGCTGAAAGAGGCGACGGGCGAGGAGGTCACGCTTTCCGAACTCTATGAAGAGGGGCCCGTCGTCCTCACGTGGTATCGCGGTGGGTGGTGCCCTTACTGCAATATTCAGCTCAAAGCCTACCAGCAGATCCTTCCGGAGATCGAAGCCGCAGGAGCAAAGCTCGTGGCGGTGACGCCGGAGTTGCCGGACCATTCCCTGAGCACGGCGGAGAGGCACGAGTTGAAGTTCATTGTGTTGAGTGATGTAGGAAATGTGGTCGCGAAGGACTTTGGTCTGGTCTACGGCATGTCTGACGAGTTGGTGCGGATCTACAAGGATTTCGAAATCGATCTCGCGGTGAGCAACGGTCCCGAAGCGAAGAGTAACGAATTACCGCTGCCCGCGACATACATCATCGGCACGGACGGGAAAGTTGCGTGGCATTTCATCGATCCCGACTATTCGAAACGTGCGGAGCCGGCGACAATCATTGAGGAATTGAAAAAGCTTTGAGTGTCATTCAGTAGTTGGATAAGGCCAATACAGCTTCATCGTGGGCTTCTTTTTTGAGTTTATTGTCTGAACGCAGCCAAAAGCTAATTTTCTCCAAGTCATCTTTCGAGGCTTGGAGTGTTTTTAATTTTTTCTTTGCCGACGTTGGGGGTTCTCCATCTATACAATCATCCCAAAGATCTTGGGCTTGCCTTTTGATGTCGATCCAGCGGTGCCTAACACCTTGAATACGGTCAACTAGCCCGGTCCAAGAAATTGCTGGCAGTATTACGGTTGCTAATAAGCCACAGACAGCAGACATGACAGCTGAGAAGGTTTGATACTCGGAATTAGCAGCCCACGCTCCAACACCGATGACGCTTCCCAATGCTAATATTATTTTTAAAACTATATCGATCCGTCGTAATTTGTTTTCATAGCGGTTCCAGTACGATGAATTATACTCTGACAGACATAGCAAATTCCAAATCTTATCTCTCATGTCAGAAACAACTATAGATAAAGCTTCTCGTGAAGAAAAAGGGGAAACTGGAGTAGTTAAGCCTATCCAGCCTCTCCCTTCAACTCCGCCCCCGAAGAATCCTCGGGAGAAGTAGTCCCAACAAGTCCACGGTGCTTGAAGTCGAACGCGTCAAATACGTCATCTGGGCCGCCGATGTTTCACGGGCGGTTGCCTTCTACCGTGATGTCCTCGGAGGGAAGGTGATCAAGGATTCTGATGTTATCAGCGAGGTGCAGATTCTGGACGCGGTGATCGGTATTCACGGTGGAGGGGAAGGGAAGAAGACGTGGACGGGTATGAGTTTTCAGGTGGCTGACGTCGAAGAGGGTGCGAAACAAGTGGTGGCCGCGGGTGGGGAATTGACGCGCGAGCCGCAGTGGGAAAATGGCGAGCCGCCGCACATTGCCATGTGCGCGGATACCGATGGGAATCAGTTTATGCTCACGCGGAAGCGGGGGTAGTGGTTGCAGCATCCTGCTGCACGGGCTGGGCGTTGAATGCGGCAAGATGCCGCAACCACTGGGAATGCGCCCTTGAAAGCTTCATAACTAGACTCGACGCTTTTCGAATGTTGTCGCGAAAGGAAAGGCGGAAGGGAAAACGGGATCTCCATTTTCTCAATGAAGATGGAATGGTTGCGTGCAATCCGCGGGACCGGGAAGCGGCTCATCGGGCCGAGATGGAAGGGATTGCGACGGACGCCGCGGAAGCGGTCACTTGCCGAAAGTGTTGGAGAGCAATCCGCCGCGGGCGCAACTTGCAGGCGCAGAATCGGGTGGTTCGCGTGAAGTTGAAAAACCAGGTGAGCCACTCGCTCCAGTTGGATGTATCTTCTGTAGAAACATGAGTTTGAAGCTGATTGCGCCGATGGAACTGAAGGAACGGCTGGCGGCGAATGCCGGACTGAAACTCATCGACGTGCGGACGCCGCCAGAATTCCGGGCCGTTCACGTCGACGGGGCGGTCAATTTGCCGCTCGACCGGATAACGCGCGAATCCTACGAGGAAGTGGCGGGCGAGGCGGAGGACGTCATCCTCATCTGCAAATCGGGGGCTCGGTCGGGAAAGGCCGGAGAGCAACTGATCGAGTCGGGCGTGGGCGGGCTGTCCAGCGTCGATGGAGGAACAGACCGCTGCGTCGAGGAAGGGCTTCCAGTGCGGAGGGGGAAGTCGGCCATTTCCCTCGATCGCCAGGTGCGGATCACGGCAGGAAGTATTGTTTTATTAGGGAGCTTTCTCGGGTTGCTCGTGCATCCCGGGTTTCTGGCGCTGCCGCTCTTTATCGGAGCAGGCTTTGTCTTCTCGGGTGTCACGGACACCTGCGGGATGGGGATGATGCTTTCGAAGGCACCGTGGAATAGGTAAGGGGAACTAACGGTTCAGTTGTGTTGCCATTTCGGCGATGGTTTCAATGACAATGCCCGGGTCGCTCCAGAGGACGAAGTGGTCGCCTTTTTCGAGTTTCACGACATCGACTTTTGCGTTGGTGAGTTGTTCGACGGCGAAGTCGACGTGGCGGTAATCGGCAAGCGAGTCGTTGGTCGCGTGGATGATGGTGACCGGGCAGGTGATCTTTTTCCAATCGGCTTCGAGGTTCACGAACTCGTCCTCGAAGGCGATGGCTTCTTCGTTGGCCACGCGCCAGGAATCGGAGAGGACGGCGCGCGCGAGGCGGGTGTTCCCAAGGGAGTGGTACCATTTCTTGCGTTCGAACTCGACGCTCATGGCACCGCCGATGAAGATCATGCCATCGACGAGGTCGGGGCGATCTGCGGCGAGTTTAGCGATGATGGGGACGCCGAAGGAGTGGCCGATCCATATTTTTTTGGCCTCGACATCTTTCGCGAGGGAGGCAAGTCGTCGGGCTTGCGAGGCGAAGGAGCCGTCGGTGACGCCGGGCTCGGTCGAGCCGTAGCCGGGTCGATCGGGGGAGAACATGAGAAAGTTTTTGTTCAGTTCCTCGTTCATGAGGTAACTGCTGAAGGCGGTCCAATCGCCGGGGGATCCGTGGACGAAGTAGAGGGCAACGTCGGCGGTGGGGTTGCCATGCACGGCGGTGTGGATGCCATCGATGGTGGCGAAGCCGTCTTCAACTTCGGCGGCGAAGTTGCGGGCATCTTCGGCCATTTGTTTCATTTCCTCCATGGGCATTTCCATGATCGTCTTCACCGCGCAACCTCCAAGGACGAGGAAAAGGCCGAGGGCGAACCATCGTTTTTTGAAGCGCTTTTTCTTTTTGGCCATGGGGTGTGACTCGGGACTCTACGATGTGGGAAGGGGTGGGGAAATGCTCAATGTGTTGGGAGGAGGATGTAGCACGGGGATCTTGTTTGTGGATCGAGGTGAGAAGGGTTTGTTGGCAGGGAGAGGGGTGAAGTTCTAGCAAGGGGTTTTCGGAAGTCCGTCCGGTGGCGGGAACAGGCTGGAAGCCTGTTCTACTGTTTTTGCATCGCCATTGGGTCTGGTTGGTGACATTTTTACGGGATGAATTCCATCCTTTCTTTATTTATTGTCTTGAGTGCGCTGGGGGAGAAGCCGCCGGGGGTGGATGAGCGCGTGGTTTTTCTGGGCGATTCGATCACGCATAATGGTGGCTACGTAGCCTACATTGATGCGGTGATTCGGCTGACGGGGATGGAAAAGACGTTTGAGTTGATCAACATGGGGTTGAGCAGCGAGACGGCGAGTGGGCTGAGCGAGGAGGATCATCCGTTTCCTCGGCCTTGTGTGCTGGAGCGAATTGATCGGGTTCTCAAGATGATGAAGCCGGACACGATCGTCCTTTGCTATGGAATGAATGACGGGATCTACGCGCCGCTCGATGACGAGCGATTTAAGGCTTACCGGAAGGGGATCAACACGATCATTCGCAAGGCGGATGCGGCGGAGGCGAAAGTGATTTTGCTCACGCCCTTTCCTTTCGATGCGGTGGCGGCGGGAAAGAAAGGGTCATTGGCGAAAAAGGGTGGGGAAGTGCCGTTGGGGTTCAAGGCCATCTACCCGGACTACGACAAGGTGTTGGCGCGCTATTCGAAATGGATTCTGAAGCAAGGGGAGCGCGTGTCGAAGGTCGTGGATATCCGCACGCCGATCACGGATTACCTCGCGGAGAAGCGCAAGGAGGATCCGGACTTCGTTTTATCGGGGGATGGCGTGCACATGAATGCCGAGGGGCAGATGCTCACGGGAAGAGTTCTCTTGAAAGCTTGGGACTTGCCGGAGGAGGTTGTTTTTCCCGGCGGTTATTATGAACTTGTTAGGAAAAAGATGGCGGCGCAGCGGGACGGGTGGCTCGCACATGTCGGTCACAAACGACCGATGAAGGGCACGCCGCCGACGCTGGAGGAAGCCTTCGCGACGGCGGCGGAACTGGAAGACAAGATCAATGCGAAGCTCGCGGCTTCGTCGGTGCCGGCTACTCCTTGACGCCGAATTTGTAGATGCACTTGTGCGTGTAGGTCTCGCCGGGGCGGAGGACCGGATTGGGGAAGTGCGCGTTGTTTGGGCTGTCGGGGAAGATCTGCGTTTCAAGGCAGAAGCCGGTGCGATAGTCGTACTTCTTGCCGCCTTTGCCTTCGAGGCCGTCGAGGAAATTGCCGGTGTAGAACTGGACGCCAGGCTGGTCGGTGTGGACTTCGAAAACGCGGCCGGAATCGGGATCAGTCACGGTGCAGGCATGGACCATCGATCCGTGTGAGGTGCTGTCGATGACGAAGTTATGGTCGTAGCCGAGTCCGAATTTGATCTGCTCGTTATCGGTTTGGTTGATGCGTTCGCCGATGGTGTGCTCGGTCGTGAAGTCGAACGGGGTGCCCTTCACGGGACGAATTTCGCCGTAGGGAATGGCAGTGTCGTCGGTGGGAGTGAAGTGGCTGCAGTTGAAGAGAACGACGTGATCGAGAATTGTGCCGGAGCCCTCGCCGCCGAGATTGAAGTAGGTGTGGTTGGTTAGGTTGAGAACGGTCGGCTTGTCCGTCGTGGCCTCGTAGTCGATGTGGAGAGCGTTGTCGTCGGTGAACTGGTAAGTGACTTTGCTGGTCAGTGCGCCGGGGTAACCTTCTTCGCCATCGGGGCTGGTGCGAGTGAAGACGAGTTTGTCGCCTTCGATGGAAGCATCCCACATCTTCTTGTTGAAACCGGAGTCGCCGCCGTGGAGGTGATTGGGATCATTGTTAGTAGCCAGCGTGTATTCCTCGCCATCGACGGAGAATTTGCCCTTGGCGATGCGATTTGCATAGCGGCCGGTGATGCAGCCGAAGTAGGGGTTCTTGTCGCCTTCGTAGCCTTCGACGGAATCAAAGCCGAGGGAGATGTCGGCGAGATTTCCTTCGCGGTCGGGGACATTGATCGAAACCACGGTCCCGCCGAAGTCAGTGATCGTGACGCTGGCGCCACTGGCGTTCTTTAACGTGTAGAGGCTGGCTTCCGCGCCGTCGGCGGTTTTTCCGAAAGGCGATTTTTCGATGCTGCTCATGGCAGGGGACAAGGTGAGGCCGAATAGGCACGCAGTCAGGGAAAGAGTTTTCATGGGTTTTTGCGATGAATTAGTACGGCATTAGGGGTCAAACGGGCAAGTAAATCGTCTGAAATACCCTGCGAAAACGAGCGAGGAGACTTCGAAAACGGGTTGGGCAGGCTGCTCAAAGAATGGAGAGATGGACGGAGCAGGGGCAAAACGGCCAATATTTTCAAAAATAAACCCTCAAAACTGC